>JBDKUX010000136.1:0-23173 GCA_039679455.1 Smithella sp.
GCCGGATCCAGCGGCACGTAAGCCCCGCCGGCCTTGAGGATACCCAGCAGTCCCACCACCATCTCCAGGGAACGCTCCATGCAGATTCCTACCAGTACATCCGAACCCACGCCCAGATTTATAAGGTAACGGGCAAGCTGGTTTGCGCGTCTATTGAGTTCGCTGTATGTTAATCGCTGACCCTCAAAGATCAAAGCTACAGCATCAGGGGTTCGCTCCACCTGCTCCTCAAACAGTTCGTGAATACATTTTTCCCGGGGATAATCTATCTGTGTGGTGTTCCATTCAACCAGAAGCTGATGACGCTCGGATTCGGTCAATACGGATTTCTCTGCAGCACCTGTATTTAAATCCGAGAGAATATCTTTTGATTTCTGCATAACCTAAATTGTCCCTTCAGGTGGTTAAAAATAAGATGTTACAACGCCGATCCTATTTCTTAATCTTGTCCTGTGCTTCCTTGAGTTTTTCCGCGAACTGAACACTCAGTTCATCCGACCATTGCCAATATTGAACGTTCCATTTTCCTTCTTCCATAACGACGGCACCCGCAAATTCTTCAGCAGGTATCAAATCCCATAGCAACCACTTTGTCTGTTCCTTTTCACTTTTTGACATCTTAAAGGACTCGAACAACTTTCCATTGGTTGGCAGGAAATCGATCCGGCCCAGCGGATACGACAATCCTTTTCCCATTGCTTTCATTAACGCTTCTTTCCGGGTCCACCATTGAAAAAACTTTTCCTTTTTTTCACATACAGGCAATGCGCCAAAGACTGCTCGCTCTTTTTCCGAAAAGAACTGTTCAACAATTTCTTCCATCTCAGGAAAATGCCGAATTCTTTCGAGATCTATACCCGCTTCAATACCCCGGGAGAAAACGTAAAGGGCTAATCCTTCCGAGTGAGACAAATTGAACGTAATATTTGCCCGGCCGGATAAATTTTGCAGCCTGGGCTTACCATCTTTTTCATAACAGAAGCGTATATAACCAGGTTCAACACATAGATAGCCTGCCAGGATAAGTCTCAGTATCCCCCGGGTGCTGATGAACCGGTTTCTGTCCCGCTCAAACCTGAAACGATCCGCCTTTATCATTTCATCTTCGGAGAGGCTTCTTTTGAGCGCTGCGACATTTTGCCCCGGCAGATCAAGGACGGCGCGCCAGATGTGTACATTTTTTTTTGGAAGCAAAAAACGGGGCGGCGGTGCCTTCCATAAGGGTTTCATATTTACCATCCGGTCATGCAGGTCAGACCATATTTACATCATATCTTTTATATTACTTTTTTACCATTTGTAAAACCCTATTCACAGCCAAAATCCCGTCATTCTTAACAAGCAAGACGGGATTGAGTTGTTTAGCGTATATCACCAGAATGTTTACGATCGGAACTGTCCTCTTTTTTGCATGAGGCGGCCGGAACAATCGCATCAACTCCTGCGGAATTGCAGTGCATGAGCTTCCCGCTCTGCCAGATCCAGGTCATGATCGGTCATTAAACGGACAAGTTCCTGAAAGCCTATTTTCGGCTTCCAGTTTAGTTTAGTCCGCGCCTTTGTGGAATCTCCGAGCAGATAATCCACTTCCGTGGGCCGGAAATAATAGGAATCTATTTCCACATATTCCTGCCAATCGAGACCAAGATATGAAAAAACGCTTTCCAGGAATTCTTTCACGCTGTGCGACTCGCCGGTGGACACAACATAGTCATCCGGTGAATCCTGCTGCAGCATCAGCCACATGGCATCAACGTAATCTCGGGCATGCCCCCAGTCTCTTTTCGCATCCAGATTGCCCAGATAGAGCTTCTTTTGCAGGCCTACCTTGATCAAGCCGGCAGCCCGCGTGATTTTGCGGGTAACAAAATTTTCTCCCCGCCGTTCGCTTTCATGATTGAAAAGAATGCCGTTGCTGCAGTGCAGATTGTAAGCCTCCCGATAGTTGGCCGTGTGCCAGTAAGCCGCTACTTTAGCTACGGCATACGGACTCCGGGGTTTGAACGGTGTATCCTCATTTTGCGGAGGAAGTGACGAACCGAACATCTCTGAAGATGATGCCTGATAAAAGCGTATGTCTTTATTGCAAGTATCCTTATAATCCCTGATAGCTTCCAGAATTCTCAAAACTCCTGTTCCACCCACATCGAAAGAATATTCCGGCTGATCAAAGGACACTCTCACGTGGGATTGTGCGGCAAGGTTATAAACCTCATCCGGCTGTATCTTCGTAAGAATATGTCTGATGGATGAAGAATCCGCCAAATCTCCGTATTCCAGAAATAAAGGAATTTTTGTTTGATGAGGATCCTGATAAATATGATCAATTCTTGTTTTTTGTACTGAACTGGATCGGCGAACCATTCCATAGACGCGGTATCCTTTCTCCAGTAATAATTCTGCAAGATATGATCCATCCTGCCCCGTAATTCCTGTAACGAGTGCGCATTTTTCGCTCATATAGTTTTCCTCAAAAAATTATTTTTTTATCCTGATAATGAGTGACACGTATACAAATTGTTTTGAATCCAATTTTATTACTTAAATATTGATTTGACCGCAGCGATGACGCTATTAATCTGATCATCGGTTATTGCCTGACCGCTGGGTAAATATAATCCGTAACGTGATATGCGTTCCGTTGCCGGCAGAGAAACACCCTGGAACAAACCCGCCTTCTTAAATACGGGCTGTTCATGCATACCCAGAAAGAATGGCCGCGTTTCCACTCCTTTCTCGTTAAGGCGCACCGCCAGATCTTTCGCCGTCATGCCTGTTTTTTCATCAATAACAAATCCATACATCCAATAGACGTTTTTTGCCCATGGCTTTTCCACGGGAAGCTGAACAGGCAGGCCGGCAAGCCCTTCATTATAAATCTGCGCCATTGCGCGTTTTCTCTCGACAAATTTTTCGATGCGTTCGAGTTGGGCCAGTCCCAGTGCCGCCTGAATATTTGTAAATCGGAAATTATGACCGATTTCTTCATGAAGAAATCGCTGTTTGCTCTGAAAGCAGAGATTACGATAGGATTGAAGTTTTTCCGCCAGTTCGTCACTATTTGTCAGGATCATTCCGCCTTCTCCTGTGGTAATGATCTTGTTGGCAAAGAAGGAAAAGCAGGTGAGATCGCCAAAGCCGCCGCATTTTTTCCCCTTATACTCCGCCCCGTGTACTTCGGCAGCATCTTCAATGATCTTCAGATTGTATTTTCCCGCCAGATTTAGAAGCGGATCCATGTCAACGGCATGTCCATATATGTGCACCGGCATGATGGCTCTTGTCTTCGGTGTAATGGCGGCTTCAACCCGGCTTACATCCATGCACCAGGTATCGGGGTCGCAATCCACCACCACGGGAACACATCCCGCCTTTGTAATCGCCTGCGCACACGAAATGATTGTAAAGGCGGGCAGAATAATTTCCGACCCCCTGGGAAAATCTAAAATTTCCACTGCCAGTTCCAATGCGATGGTGCCGTTACAAACACTGATGCCGTGCTTCATTCCACAATAGTCAGCCCATTTCCTCTCAAAGTCGGAAATATATTTTCCTGCAGACGATATCCAGCCGCTTGTAACGCAATCACTGACGTATTGAAGCTCACGGCCGTCGAGAAGCGGTTCGTTGACGGAAATCATGGTCTTACTCCTTGATATCTTCAAAGGTTATTTTATCATTTTCTCCGGCATAAGGTCCCTGCTTGACCTCAATCATAACGGACTCTTCCAGCATAATCAGGGAATGCCCGCCGCCGCATAACAATATGACATCACCGGCCTCCAGGATTCTGCTCGTCAGAAATTCTTTAGCAGAAGTGAAAAAATTGACCTGCACCTTACCTTTTTTAATAAATAAAACTTCCTGCGTATACAAGACCTGTCTGGGAATCAGCTTGTGCACATGGGGAACGATCTTTTTCCCTGCCGGATGTTTCATGTAGGCGACCTGTTGAGAAAAGCTATCGGGAGTGAAAAAGTGCAAACCCTCTTCCTGAAAATCGGCCTTAATAATTAAGGCAATCGGTTCAAGCCTGTCTACAATCGTTTCTATGGTTTTATTATTCACGACTCCCTCCTCTATTAAACGGTTTATTATTGTTGAGAGGTATCTTCACTATTGCGGCCGTATATATCTTCGAAGCGGACAATATCATCTTCGCCAAGATATGAACCGTATTGGACTTCGATAATTTCCAGCGGAATATCACCCGTATTTTCAACCCGGTGCTTCTGACCGCGGGGTATGAAAATTGATTGATTTTCCGTCAGCAAAGAAATTTCTTCTCCGCAGGTGACTTTCGCCGATCCCTGGACTACCACCCAGTGTTCAGAACGGTGATTGTGCATCTGCAGACTCAATATTGCTTCCGGATTAACGACAATGCGTTTAACCTGGAATTGTCGGCCGTGATCCAGGCTGTCATACCACCCCCAGGGCCTGTGTACTTTACGATGCTCAATGGTCTCGGTACGCCCTTTGTCTTTGATGGCAGCTACGATTTTTTTAACATCCTGGACTTTGTCCCTGTTGGCCACCAGGATGGCATCCGGCGTTTCCACAACCACCAGTTTATCAATTCCGGCGCAGGTTACGAGATGCGATGAAGCATAAACGAGCGAGTCATGTGAATCCTCAAGAATTACATCACCAAATGCCGCATTCCCGTTGGAGTCTTTCCTGCTGATACTCCATACGGCATCCCAGGCGCCGACGTCAGACCAGCCTGCATCAAGCGGCACCATAGCCCCCTGAATCGGTTGACTATCTGTCGAAGCAATTTTTTCCATAACTGCGTAGTCGATGGAATCGGACGGACAAAGGGTAAATGCCACGCGGTCAAGTCTTTTAAAATCATGGTCGGAAGAAGCTTTATCATAAGCTGTCTTACATGCCGCGAGCATTTCCGGCTGGAAAAGAGTCATCGCCTGCAGCCATACGGATGCCCTCATCAGAAACATGCCGCTGTTCCAGTAGTAGTCGCCATCGTCCAGATAATGTTGAGCCGTCTGACGGTCCGGCTTTTCGACGAAGGAATTAACCGGTACTACGGCTGCAGTTTGACCGGCCGCTGCAGGGGCATAAATATAACCGTATCCCGTTTCCGGATATGAAGGAGTAATGCCGAACGTAATAATTGATTTTGCATCTGCTGAGGTCAATCCTTTATTGACCGCATTGTGAAATTCTTTTTGATCTTCAATAACATGGTCGGCAGGCATAACCAGCAGCAGCGGATCACATGTATCTTCTGTCGCCTGCAATGCGGCCATTGTCAATGCCGGTGCCGTGTTCCTTCCAACAGGTTCCAAAATAATACGGGCCTTTTGTTCTGTTATTTGCCTGATCTGCTGGGCCACCAAAAACCGATGATCTTCATTGCAGATGATGATCGGTGCTTCGTCGATTCTGTAATCGCCCTGAAACCCTCTCATCCGTAAAATTGTGCTCTGGAGCAATGTCTCACTGCCCACAAGATTCAAAAGCTGCTTCGGATAATGATCCCTGGAAAGCGGCCACAGGCGCGTACCTGAACCGCCGCAAAGGATTGTTGGTATTATGGTTGCATCTGCTGTCATTTTTTTATTCCATCAGGCGCTGTAAATTTGGCTGCTTTTCTTTTTAACGACATTTCTTGTATCGACAACAGGAATGCCTAACGAGGCAAAATCGATTCTGGAATATTCATCATGCGCAGTGGCGATAAGGATCAAGTCGTATTCCTTCGAAACGTCAACTGATTTCCGTCCGGCAAATTTCGCGTATTCGCGGGTGGGCCTTATTGTCGGAATATAAGGATCGTTGTAAGAAACAATGGCCCCCATTTCTTCGAGCTTTTCCATGAGCCGGTAGGAAGGCGATTCTCTGTCATCATCCACATTGGCTTTATAGGCCAGCCCCAGCATAAGTATTTTTGTGCCTTTCACCGGTTTGCCGATATTGTTCAACGCCTCGGAGACTTTGGAAACTACGTAATCCGGCATATTGGTGTTGATTTCACCGGCCAGTTCGATGAAGCGGGTAATGAATTCATATTCGCGCGCTTTCCAGGTAAGATAAAAGGGATCGATGGGTATGCAATGCCCCCCCAGGCCCGGCCCCGGATAGAATGCCTGATATCCGAATGGTTTTGTCTTGGCGGCTTCGATGACCTCCCAGACGTCTATTCCCATTTTATCGAATAATACTTTCAGTTCATTGACCAGGGCAATGTTGACCGAGCGGTATATATTTTCCAGCAGCTTGGCTGATTCGGCAACTCTGGTTGACGAGACGGACACCGTCTTCGCGACAATGTTACTGTACAAGGCCACAGCGGCTTCCAGACATTTTGGCGTATACCCGCCGACGACCTTTGGTATGGTCTTGACACTGAAATCTTTGTTGTTCGGATCTTCGCGCTCGGGAGAAAAAGCCAGGTGGAAATCTACTCCGGCCTTCATTCCCTTTTCTTCGAGGATTCTGCGCATATCCCCGTCTGTCGTCCCCGGATAGGTTGTTGATTCCAGAACAATAAGCTGGCCTTGTCCCATGTTTGCGGCAATCGATCTGACTGTGTTAAAGACGTAACGCATATCCGGTTCACGGTTTTTGTTAAGCGGCGTGGGAACACAAATGATGATGCAGTCCATTTCTTTCAGCAGTGAAAAATCTCCGGTGGGCTGGAAGTTTTCCCTGAAATCATTGGTCAGAATAGACACGTCTATATGCTTGATGTAGCTTTTTCCTTCCTTGAGCATGTTGATCTTGTCCGTATCAACGTCAAAGCCGGTAACTTTAAAGCCGGCCCGGCAAAACTCGATCACGAGCGGCAAACCAACATAACCAAGACCTATAACTGCGACATTTGCTGATTTGTTTTTGATTTTGTTTACAAGGGTCATAATTTTTCTCCGAATTATTGGGATTATGTTTCAAGAAAGAATTTCAGGATGTGCTGTTTGTTGCATTAAAGTATTTTTCCGGCAGCTGCCTGCCTGAAAACAGGCATACCAGAGATAACGGAAATTTAACAGCTTTAAGTATTTTTTCTCAGCTTTTCCAGGAGTTTCAGCTCCCATTCCCAGGCTGTTTTGATGATGAATTCCAGATCATCATGACGGGGCTGCCATCCTGTAATACGTCGAAGCTTTGCGCTGTCGGCAACAACCTGCGCCGTATCGCCTGCCCGTCTGTCCGTATCTTCAACTGGAAAGTTTATTCCCGTAACCTTTCTGGCGGCAGCAACTACTTCCCGGACGGAGAAACCATGACCATATCCACAATTCATAACATTGCTGTTTCCCGTATCCAGCAGATAGTTCAAGGACAAAACATGAGCATTGGCCAGATCATCAACATGTATATAGTCGCGGATGCAAGTGCCGTCGGCGGTAGGATAGTCGGTGCCATAAATGGAGAGTTTGGGAAACTCGCCATGAGCGGTTTTCAATGCCCTGGTAATAAGATGGGTTGATTCCCGGTAAGCCTGGCCGATGCGGCATTCCGCATCGGCGCCGGCAACGTTGAAGTAACGCAAAGCGATGAAACGAAAAGCAGTAGCTGCAGAGAGGTCATGGAGAATATTTTCCACCATAACCTTGGACTGGCCGTAAGGATTGATAGGCCGCAGCGGCGCTGTCTCGTCAACGGTCAACGTTTCCGGCATTCCGTAGACGGAAGCGGTGGAGGAATAAATAAGATTCCGGATGTTATTGTTCTGCATGGCTTCCAACAGATTCAATGTATTGACGACGTTGTTCCGGTAATAGAGAAGCGGTTTTAAAACGGATTCTCCAACTTGAATCGATGCGGCAAAATGAATGACAGCATGCGGCTGGAAAGAATCAAGTGTTTCATTGAGCAGTTTCACATCAGCAAGATCTCCCTTGACCAGACGACCATACAGGACAGCCCATTCATGCCCCGTGGATAAATTGTCATAGACAAGGATATCATGTTTGTCTTTGCCCAAGGCTTTAACAATATGACTGCCGATGTAACCGGCTCCTCCTGTTATAAAAATTTTCATTTATAAACTCCACTTAAGACCGGGATACTGAAAAACTGCTCAAGTCATCTCTGAACTGATAAAGCTTCGCCCTCTGAGTTACATGGGGGTGGATTTAAGTATCTTATCGCCAGTTAGAAAATAACTATTTCATGGCAACTAGGAATAGATGCTTGTTGCATTAGCCTCCCGCTGCCTTTTCCGCAGACAAATTGATTTTCCAAGGTTGCGAAAAAAAATACACTTATGGTTATAAAAACACCATATACCAGGAACTATATTTTGCTATATCTTTAGGTATAAATATTTACGAATGTCCCGTGTTTATTGATATTTTAAGCGCTCAAACGATTGGATCAGCAACTTCATTCTCTTTACAAAGCTCGCAAATTTTATCGGATTTTTTTACAAAAAACTACAGATTTCCGATTATAAAATTTTTTTAAGTAACAAATTGATTTTTGGAGCATTTATGCAGGGCTCTATAGTGAAATAAAGTCAAAAGCATTTTTTATTAATTTAATTTCGTTTCCTTCGGGTAGGAGTGTAATTGCAACTACATCAAAGCGGGCATTGGCATCGGTCAGTTTCTCCTTTTGCAGGTACCATAAGGCCAGCCTGGAGAGCTTTATCTGCTTTCTTTCTCCAACGGCCTGCTCAGGATAACCTAATTTATTCGATCTTCTGGTTTTTACTTCGACAAAAACGATTTCATCTTTATCAAAGGCGATAATATCTATCTCTCCCAAAAGACAGCGAAAGTTTGTTTCGCAAATACGGTAGCCTTTTTTCCTGAGGTAAGCCAGGGCAATTTGTTCTCCATCTTTACCCGTGCTTATTTTCGACATGTCTTTCATTCGTCGGACAAATCCAGAGAGGTTTGGTTCAAATCAATATTTTTAAGATGAAATGACCGGCGGTGGATTTTGCACATACCAAATTCCAAAATCGCTTTACGGTGCTCTTTTGTTCCATAACCTTTGTTCTGCAGAAAATTATATTGAGGAAACTGGCGGTGATACATTTCCATGATTCGATCACGGGAAACTTTAGCAATGATTGAGGCCGCTGCGATGGAAACACTCAGATTATCGCCTTTTACCAGTGTCTTTTGCGGAATTTGCAGTGATATATTATGCAAACCGTCAATTAGGAGAAAATCCGGTGGGAGCGACAATTCCAAAACCGCCTCGCACATGGACTGAAGCGAAGCCTGCAGGATGTTGATGCGGTCAATTATACCGGCATCAGCCGTACCAACGCCGACGGTAACAGCATCATGGTTGATGATATCATAAAGCTCTTCTCTTTTGCGTGCAGATATTTTCTTTGAGTCGATTATCTTGCTGTTATAATAGTCAGGAGGAAAAATAACGGCCGCCGCCACAACAGGGCCTGCCAGCGGCCCTCTTCCAGCTTCATCAATGCCCGCAATGAACTTGTACCCCTTTTGATAAGCAAGTTTCTCAAATGTGTCCATTGTAGACTTTATCCTTATAAAGCGAGATAATGCCTGTAATAATTCGCATCAACTGAAAAAGCCATCGCTCTTGCTTCAGGCGATGGCTTTTCTACTCACTCCGAACATTATTTATTCCCAATTCAATGATGACACCATTTACTTCCGATCACCCCGGTGTCCTGATAAATGCAAATTTTTATTAATGGTTTGTCTGTTCCTTGATCCTTGCTTTTTTACCTCTCAAATTTCTTAAATAGTAAAGACGGGAACGACGCACTTTTCCCCGGGTAACAACTTCAATCCGGTCGATAACCGGTGAATGCAGGGGGAAGGTTCTTTCCACACCAATACCATAAGAAACTTTTCTGACTGTAAAATTGGCTCGGCTATTACCGCGGCGCTTACGGATGACGATTCCTTCAAAAGCCTGAATTCTCTGTTTCTGGCCTTCAATGATGCGCACATAGACTTTAACAGTGTCACCCGCTTTAAAAGCGGGAATATCACCTCTCATTTGTTCTTTTTCAATCATTTCCACGATGTTCATTTTATATTTTCCTCCTGCCAAGCTCGCATTAGTTATTTATTAATACTCGTGACCCATTATTCTGTCTAAAATTATTGCAACCGCTGATCTTACTGCCAGGTGATTATAGTCTCCGCTTCCCTTAACCGGTTCCAAACGGTAATCAGCCTCATCAATTACTTCGCTTGCTATGCCCGAGCCTGTACCAAAAATTAAAAGATAAGGCAAGTTATTATTTCTAATCATTTTTTTAAGATCCGCACAAGTTAAGAGTTTGTCCTTCAAGTTGGCCCCGGTAACGATTATCCCGGGCGGCATACCGGTTTGTTCTTTGATTTCACCCCTGACTTCGTCCAGATTTGCTTTAATCCTGACCAGTTCGAAAGCTTCCCGGCGGGTGGGATTAAAAACGGAGCCATAACCATTGCTCCAGTGATCAATAATTTCGTAAGCCAAATCTCTTTGCGCGGACAGGGGATTGACCACAAAAAAATTCCGCACTCCATATGTTCTGGACACTCTGGCTATGTCATGAATGTCCATATTGGCAATGGAAGTGGTCACAACCTTGCCTTCCTTATTATAAACCGGATAATGTAAAAGAGCTGCGTATAGCATAAAAGATGCTTCTCTTACCTTAATCATTTCCTAAAATCAAGATTTTATTCCAGTTCAATTTGTTCCAGTATTTTTTTATCTTCCGCCGATAATTCTACTTTTTTCAGTAAATCCGGCCGTCGTTTATATGTTCTTTTCAGTGATTCCCGTCTACGCCAGAGCTCGATTTCCGCATGATTTCCTGAAATTAGAACTTCCGGAACGCACCAGTTTTTATAATTTGCCGGCCTGGTATATTGAGGATATTCCAAAAGGCCATTGGAAAATGATTCACTGGATGATGATGCGGCATTACCCAAGACACCGGGAACAAGACGGGAAACTGCATCTATCAAGACTAAGGCGGAAAGTTCACCACCGGTTAAAATAAAATCGCCGATGGATATTTCCCGGTCTACCAAGTGCGTCCTTATTCTCTCATCAACACCTTCATAACGGCCACAGATAATAATAATTTGCGTTTCTGATGCCAAATCCGTGGCAATTTTATGATTAAATGTTTCGCCTTGCGGCGTGACTAAAACAACTTTAGAATCCCCCACCCTGCTTTTAATCTCGGCTACCGCTTTTTCCACGGGCTCCACTTTCATAACCATGCCGCACCCACCACCAAAGGGTGCATCGTCAGTCATTCTATGCTTGTCGGAAGTCCAGTTGCGGATGTCGTGTAAACAAACCTTTATCAGACCTTTATCCTGAGCTTTTTTAAGCAGACTAAAACCGAGGGGAGATAAAAACATCTCCGGGAAGATGGAAAGGACGTCAAACCTGATCACTTTTTATAGCCCTTCCAATAATCTTACAGTCATATTTTTTTTATCAATATCTATGTGCAGAATTACATCAGCTATAGCCGGCAAAAGTATTTCTCGCTCACCTTTACAAACATAAACATCATTACTGCCTGTGGGGAAAATTGCTTCGATCCGGCCCAGGTATTTTCGTTCTTCGTCATATACGTCAAGCCCGATAATATCTCGCCAGTAATATTCCCCCTGGGGCAATTCCTGCAACATGTCCAGGGGGATTAATACTTTATACCCAACCAGAGTCTGGGCCATATCCCTGTCAGTAATATCTTTCAGTTCGAGAAATATAAATTTGCCTGATGCTGTAAGTGCCCGGATGTCATGACTTTTTCTTTGTCCAAGAACATCTTCAAGATAAACAAACTCAAGACCGGTAATAATATTTTGCGGCTCCACCTGTGTTAAAACTTTCAGGCAGCCACGGAGACCACGAGTTTTTACGATCTCACCAACAACAAAGAGATCCATTCTTTATTCAATTATTTCTAAAACCGCACGCTTGTGGATTTTAGTTGAAGCAGCACTTAAAATTGTGCGAATAGCTTTTGCAGTTCGCCCCTGTTTTCCAATAACTTTCCCCAAATCTTCTTTTGCTACGCGTAATTCAATTACAGATGTTTGCTCACCGATGACTTCTGTAACTTCAACTTTATCCGGGTTATCCACTAAGGCTTGAGCTATAAACTTGATCAATTCCTTCATCGCAACAACCTCCACAGATTTTGATTAGTTCATTGGGGAAAATCAATCTTTTACTTTACTTTAGCTTCGATACCTTTTGTTTTCAGCAAGTTGGAAACTGTTACAGTTGCGGTGGCTCCTTTGGACAACCAGTCGCGAACCCTGTCTTCTTTCAAATTAACTTCTGCCGGATTTTTCTTGGGGTCGTAATTGCCCAAAATCTCCAAAAATTTTCCATCACGAGGAGAATTTATATCTGCCGCCACAACACGATAATAGGGCTTGCTTTTCGCACCCATACGAGTAAGTCTAATTTTAACTGCCATTGATATTAAATAAAACCTCCTTAAATAAGTTAAACAATGTATTATTTTAGCATAGATTTTTCTAATTTAAAAGGGGAAATTCCTTCTAAATGATTTGATGCCGCCTTTTTGACTAAATTTTTTCATCATTTTCTTAATATCGGCATAGTTTTTCAGCAATCTATTTACATCCTGAACAGATGTGCCGCTGCCCAGCGCGATTCTTTTGCGGCGCCGGCCGTCAATAATTAAGTAATTCAGGCGCTCCTTCGGTGTCATGGAATCAATTATAGCTGCATTTCTTATCAACTCCCTGTCATCGAGATCCACATCCTTAAGCGCTTTTATTTTGTTCAAACCGGGAATCATTCCCAGAACATCTTTGAGCGAGCCCATTTTCTTTATTTGCATCAATTGATTACGGAAGTCTTCCAGGGTAAATTCATTTTTCCGGATCTTTTGCTCCAGTTGCCGGGCCATTTTTTCATCAACGGTCGCCTGGGCTTTTTCCACCAAACTCAAAATATCTCCCATGCCCAGAATTCGTGAAGCCATTCTTTCCGGATGAAAGACTTCCAGCGCGTCAATCTTCTCACCAACACCGACAAATTTTATCGGCTTCCCCACAACAGCCTGAAGAGACAAAGCGGCACCGCCACGGGCATCACCATCCATTTTGGTTATAATAACACCGTCAATACCGATAAGTTCGTTAAATTTATTTCCGACATTAACGGCGTCCTGACCGGTCATGGCATCAGTAACATAAATAATTTCCGCTGGATTGACTCTGTTTTTAATTTTTTTGAGCTCTTCCATGAGCAGGTCATCGATATGGAGACGACCGGCGGTATCAATTATGACTACTTCATAACCATCTCTTTTAGCTTTCTCCACGGCTGCTGCACATATTTCGACCGGCTCTTTTAAGTTACCGGCATCAAAAACACCGGCATTGATTTGTTTTCCCAGCACGGCAAGCTGCTCCATAGCCGCCGGACGGTAAACATCCGCCGAGACCAGATAAATTCTCTTTTCGCGGGACAACAAACGTGCCAGCTTCACGGCAGTCGTCGTTTTACCACATCCCTGTAAACCAACCAGCATCAGCACCGCCGGAATACGGCCGCCAAATTTGATATTGGTATTGGCTCCGCCCATAAGTTCAACAAGCTGATCATGAACAATCTTGACCACCTGCTGCCCGGGAGTAATGCTATCCAAGACTTCTTTGCCAATTGCTTTTTGCCGAACGTCTTCAATAAAATTCCGGACTACCTTGAAATTAACATCAGCCTCTAAAAGGGCGATGCGGATTTCTTTGAGGGCTGCACTAACGCTTTCTTCATTTAAAACTCCGCGTCCTTTTAACTTTTTAAAAATATTTTCCAGTTTTTCTGATAAACTTTCGAACATATTAGTCTATATACCTGATTTAATTTTTAATTGTTATTAGTTGCAGTATTAATGTTTTTTATAATACCGGGGACTCCAGTTTTACCGGAAATTTTTGCCGCCGCAGTCTGGGCATTTTCCTTGCTGGGAAAACCCTCAACAACAATCCGAAACCATTTTCCTTTGCCCGGAACATCGTTTTCCACAATCCGCGTTGTAAACCCCATAGCCTTTATCTTTTTGTTCAGCTCGTCAGCCTTAGCTTTTTCCTTCATGGATGCCGCTTGAATAACAAACTTGCTTTTACTCTCTTTGGCGGTTACTTTCGGCTCCGCCTCTTTGATTTTAGCTTCAATTTCATCGCCTGTTTTTACAGGTGTTGCTTGTTTTTGTTTTTTCACTTCCGAATTGGAATTGACTGGGGTTGCAGAAGTGTCACTTTTCGGTTTCGGCAGAAGTTGTTGCGTTGCGGGTGCTGCAGCAACAGGTTTTTTATTAACAATGGACTGCTCTTTTGCCGCTCCCTTTTTACTGGTTAATGTATTGAAAAACGTTAGGTCCGGTTCTTCTTGAGCTTTCGGTTGACTTTGTACTGTCTTATTTTCCACCGCATTCTGGGCAACTCTTATTTTAGCCGGACGCCAAACCAGCGTTAATAATTGCTGGGGTAACGAAGCTATTTTCTCCGGATAAGCATCAATATTTTTCCCGACTTCAACACCAAAGATAAAAGTACAACACAAGAGAGCGGCCATGCCTACTATTACAATAACCAGCCCCGCTCTTCCCAGCTTAAGCTCAAAATTTTTAACATTGCCGGAAACCATAATCGATCACCTTACACCCAAGCGAATTTACATTTTTTCCGGTGCGCTCACACCTAAAATATTCAACGAATTTTGCAGAACAATCCTAATTGTCTGCATCAAAAATAAGCGCGCAACAGTCAACTCTTCGTTATCGGAAATGACCTTATTCTTATTGTAGTAGCTATGGAAAAGGCTGGCAAGATCATTTAAGTAAAAGGTAATACGATGCGGTTCCAGAGTCTTGGCTGCACCACTGATGGTTTCCGGATAACGCGCCATTACTTTCATTAATTTTATTTCTTCCGGCTCCTGTAAAAGGGCGGGATCAATATCCCGGAAAGCGGGAAGGGCAATACCGCGTTCCTCGGCCATTCTTAAAATGCTGCAGATGCGTGCATAAGCATACTGCACATAGTAAACCGGGTTTTCATTAGACTGCTTCTTGGCAACTTCTAAATCGAAATCCAGATGACTGTCGGATCGACGCATCAGGAAATTATATCGCGCAGCATCTTTACCCACTTCATCCAGGACTTCCCGCAAGGTAACAAATTCACCCGACCGGGTGGACATCGCCACGGGCACTCCGCCGCGCAGCAGGTTCACCAGTTGCACGAGAATTAATTTCAAGGATTCTTTTTCCTGCCCCAAGGCCTGAATTCCGGCCCAGAGACGCGGCATATAACCGTGATGATCGGCGCCCCAGATATCGATAATCATTTTATAGCCGCGGGCATATTTGTTTTGATGATAAGCGATGTCGGCGGCAAAATATGTCGGTTCCCCGTTTTTCCGAACAACAACACGGTCTTTCTCATCACCATATGCTGTAGTCCTAAACCACAGCGTTTCTCCCTCGGGATAGATAAATCCCTGCTTTTGCAAAGAATCCAAGAGCTTTGTTAAACCGTCATCTTTATACAATTCCCGTTCACTAAAGTAATTGTCGAAAGTTACCCCGAAATCACGCAAATCATCCTTAATTTCCTCCAGGATGACACTGCCGGCAATTGCGGTAAAATTCCGGATCGTTTCTTCTTCATCCTGCGCAAGGTACTTGTTCCCTTCTTCCTTAATAATATCACCTGCTATATCTTTAATATAATCGCCGCGATAACAATTTTCGGGGAATTCTATCTTCTCACCCTGCAGTTCCCGATAACGAAAAAGTACAGACCTGCCCAAATTATTCATCTGATTACCGGCATCATTGATGTAGTATTCCTTGTCAATGGAGTACCCTGTTGTTTTCAGTAAATTAGCAATAACATCACCGACTACCGCTCCCCGGGCATGGCCGATATGCAAGGGCCCGGTGGGATTGGCGCTGACAAATTCCACCTGCACTTTCTGCGCGCCCCCGATATTCTCACAGCCATATTTTTCTTTTTTTTCCTCGATGATCTGCAGCATACTTTGCCAGACACTTTCCCGGATATAAAAATTAATAAAGCCTGGCCCTGCGATTTGCGTCTTTTCCAAAACATTTTCCGGATCAGATATATTCTCCTGAATAATTCCGGCGATTTTACGTGGATTCTGTCTGGCCTGGGATGCCAGAATTAATGCTATATTCGAAGCGTAATCACCATGTTCAGGATTAGCGGGAACTTCGACCTCAATATAAGACAGCTTAACTTCCGGCAGCAACCCTTTCCCGATGCAATCATGAATCGCCGCCTCTACTATTAATGCTACTTTATTTTTCATCTATATCCCTTTGAATTAAAAAAAAGTGACAAACCGCATCTTTGCTGTTTGTCACTGTGGTTTTACGGAAACAAATTATTCTGTTCTAAGAAGCACGATCCTTCTTTACTGCTTCTTCAATATCCTTGTCTTTAATGGACAAATCACGCGTATAGTCTGGACAATGAACATTGCCGGATGCATCAGTAGCAACACTGAAACGTTTTTGACAACCGGCCCGCCAGGCACAAATCACACAATATCTTTTTTCCGTACCCATAATTAGCCTTCCAGCAAGGAAACCTGTTATTTTAGCCGGAACAGTACAGAGATATCCATCTTATGTCAAGAAATTTTGTTTACACTTTCAATTTACTGCACACGCAGGTCACGCCAATATAACAGGTTGCCGCGATTATAATTTTCAGTAGTCGGGGGAGTAATATTTTTTGTATGGGCACCGCTACCTGCGCCTTCACTGGTCGAGGCATAAATATTCGTACCACCGTAAGGATTTAAGGAAACAACCGGTGCGGAGGGTATTCCATTACCGATGGATTCGGAGCGGTCGCCGCCCGAAAATTTTCCGGCCCCGGTTTTATAGTCAACCGCCCATAAAGATGCATCTCCACCTGCTTCGCAGGGATTATTGGCGTTAGCCGGATTATAAGAGGTGAAATAAAGAACTCCCTGAAAGACCGTGGGTTCCGCCAATATTTTCTGACCGGTTCCGCTCAGATTTATGTACCACCCGGCCTTGGTTGATGTGCTGGAGTATGTACCATTCGTGATATTATCCAGATCATTTATATTGTATTTGGTTGTCCGGTCATTGTCTTTTACCGCATACATTTTTTCCTGGGCATTGGAAGCGGTAGGATCCATCAAGTCACCTGTGCCGAAATACACCCACATATTG
Source organism: Smithella sp. (assembly GCA_039679455.1). GTDB lineage: Bacteria > Desulfobacterota > Syntrophia > Syntrophales > Smithellaceae > MVRV01. The sequence continues at coordinate 17,204 of JBDKUX010000136.1, forward strand.
CCTACATCATCCTTGGCCACAGTAGGCATTGTGTAGATAGGCCGGATATTACCGGAGGAAGTTTCAAAAAGCATTCCACCACTCCAATTCGATGTATCACAGCTGCTGGCACTACCCAAACAGAATTTGAAGCGCCAGATATCACCGCCTAAGTCACCGACATAAGCAGTATCCACAAATCCGTCGTTATCCGTATCCACCGTGGCGGCAGGTCCTGCCAGGCTGTAATCCATGTTCCCATCCACAACTCCATCAGGGCCGCTATGAGTATATTTCCATAGAATTGAACCATTATTTAAATCAACTACATAAAATCCTTTGCCCCTTGTATCGCAACTTCCCCCGCCTTTACAGTCGGTTCCCGAGTAACCGGTGCCGATAAAACCAACCCATTTTTCATTGCCGGAAATTTTGACGCGTCCCATAACCATTTTACTCCACGGCTGTCCCAAATGACTTCCTTCCGTAGCGGTAAGAGCAGTCGTACCGCCCAAGTGCCATTTGAATATCGGCGCACTCGTCGTTTCAGTAATATCGAAGGCATAGTAACCGCAATAATAGTTATAAGTTGACGAATATGTATTATTAATTCCCGAATCGCAGGAAGAAGATGAACTCCATAGATTGGATGTACCACCGCGTCCCAGAGCAAACGTCAGCAAAGTATGCCAGTCGGTTGATGCCTTTGTAGTACCGGAACCACTTCCCAACCAGACATCGCTTGCATATAAAGGACCGTCAACGAAATACTGATGCCCCAAAGCAGTGGGATGGGTCGAATGTGCAATAGTCGTTAACTTTGTAAGCAAATTAGGAGGAATAAAGCTCCAGAGCTCGCTGCCGCCGCCGGCTGATGTTTCTCCCGTTTTAAACACATGAAATTGACCGTCATTGGCTCCGGCCACAATCAATCTTTTTCCACTCGACGATGGACGATCGTGGGCAAGGCGATAAGTATCAAAGGCCTTGGTGGTGGCGGTATCAATCCGGTCGAAAAAATACGGGGACGGTGTTCCGATGGTCAGTGGAGAACTATGATAAATGTCGCCCAGCTTCCAACCTTGATCTGCCCCGCTCTGTTCACCACCACGAATAAAATTAATTATCGCCAGCCTGCTGGCATCAGTTGACACGCCGAGATCAGCCATGGTAATATTTGTAGAATTGAATGCTATAAGGCTTCCTGATTTGTAGGTATAAATTGTTCGGGAATCAGCCGTTCTGGAATACAGTATTGAGCCGGCATCCCAGTCCGCCGTTGAAGCAATATTACCACTGTTATCAATAGAATATCTTTTCAAATGTCCTAGCCAGAAAGGATCATTATTGGGAGAAAGCAAAGGAGAAAAAGATGCTTCATAAAGATAATTTTCATCAGTCGTCCTGACGGATTGAATGGACGATTGGGTAAAGGAATAGGTGGCCTCGCGAATAGTGCTGATGGCTGAGCGCAAGGCACTGGTCAGATCATCGGCATTGGAGGCCAGAAACGCATAGCCGGATAAAGACAGATAACCTGGGTCACTATTGGTCGCCTTGAAATTGGTTGTAGCCGCCCCCTGACATGTCTCTGATACAGTGGCAAAATCAATTTGGCAGGACGCAATTGTTGACGGATCATAAGTTGATGTACTCCCGGAGTTTTCAGTTATGGGATTATCCGTACCACCGTAATAAGCCGCCCAATTGAGGGTGTTTTTTAAATAGTCTGGCATAGAGGAGCCAAAACCGACAACAAACACCTTATAGCCGGCATCGTTTAATGCTTTTGCTGCCGCAACAACATCTCTCCTTCTTTTGTACATATGCTCCTGGCATTCAGCGCCATTACCACCGCATGTATAGGTATCGGCACCGTCGGTAATCAGAATGACAAAACTCTGCCGGCAGGAGCTGGCATTATCATGATTTTTATAATAATCAATATAGGATTTTGCTTCACGCAGTGAAGAGGCCAGAGGTGTACCGCCATTGGCATATTCTCCAACCACACACTCGCCGGATCCGGAACAAGTAGTCTCCGTGGAAGCGCAACTTGTCGAGTTGTTGCAGTAAATGCTGCTGTACTTAGTCGCAAAGGCTTTGATAAGTTTGATATTGCCGCTGGAATAATCTCCGGACGTATCATCACCGTCCCGGTAACGCATGAACCCGAGTTGAACTCCCAGACTGTTGGAATCCTGATCATCTATAGTATTATTATTATCATCGTCCATGATATTGAAAATGGCTCTTTTAGCGATTTCCAGACGGCTGCAGTTAACATCGTGGCCTGTACCGGAACTGGAATAGAAAGTTCCGGAACATGACGAGTTTCCCCAGATATCAGTTCCTCCAGACGGATTCCAGGCCATGCTGCCGGACAAATCCAGCAGAATCAGTGCATTAGGCGCAACAGAAATAAAAGTTGCAGTATCATCGGCTTGCGCGGGCAGAGATATTGCCAGATTGAGGATAACTATTAAGTACAATGTAAAGATTTTTTTTGACATACTGTTTATTCTCCTCATATTTTCGTAAAAAACATGTAATTATTTTTTCTATATATTTCTGCACCTTTAAAATATGCAGTCATTTTTAATGGTAACTGGGATCTTCAGGAATCGGACCGAATGTTACACCAACGGAAACAGAAACAGAGGAATTGTAATTTGTATCCCTGCCGGTGATTGTGGTGTCGTATACTTGGGATACCCATCTTTTTCCCCCTGTTATATCGGCGCCTATTACTGCGATGCTCGGCAAAGATGCATTCCTGGTCGGTGCTGCAATATCATACCTGCAACTTGGATCATTAACTCCATCACAGGCCTGGTTGGTTACAGCCGCCATCCCCGGATCAAAGGTCAAACATAAAGTATGCAGACCACATTCCGCTGCGGAAAAAGCTTTGCGTTCAGCCACAATACGGGTACTTGTCTTCATATCCTGTGTTGTCGTATTCAAAGCATACAAACCAAGAGCTATCATGATCAACATTGCCAAAAGAGCGGCAACAAGCACAAATCCCTCTTCTGATTTTTTTTCACTGAAAAGATATTTACGGACTAAGCACATGATTCCTCACTATAAAGTTGGTTGAATAAATCATTCTCCTTGTTTGCTGCGTATTCGGATCATTCTGCTCCGTATCCGCAACAATAGTTATGTTAATACGCCTGATATCAGGTATGCGAGCGGGCAGACTGGCCGCAGGTATTTCCGTGTTAGTTCTATCAAAATAGCGGAACAGAGAAATACCGGCGGCAGCGTTTCTAACATTCGTATTTGTGCCCGCTCCACCCAAAATTGAAGCTCCAATGCAACTGACGCTTCTGGTGATAGTACTGTTACCGTCATAAGTATATTCTATATATTCATTGTCGGTATCACCTATAACGCCACTGGCCCCTAAATCCATCGCCACCGCGATACTGCTGGCCGTAGCATTTTTAATTCCTTTATAAGTTGCCGGAACAGCAGCGGCACCCGGCATACAAGCAAGAGGAGAGACACTACTCCAGGTACTGGCGTTATTTAAGGGATTATACGAGGCCATACGTATTTCCATGGCCATGAGGTCGAGTACCTGGCGCACATCCTGCTGGGTTGTAACCTTGCTGGTTACGCCAGTGGTTGACCGTTGAGACATCTCCATTGCGCCGTAAACAGCAAGCATAATCACCATGCCGACGGCCAGAGAAATCATTAATTCTACCAATGTAAAGCCTTTATTATCCATCTTGACAGTTTCCCCGATTTATTAAAACCCCGATTGCCTGGTAATCAACATGCTACTGGTAATATTACAAGTTCCACCCAGACAATTTCCCGGCCAGGTAACGCGGACATTTACCAGCCAGCGATTCGTCCCGGGATTTGTGGTTGTCGTAGTTACATTGAAGGCGGCATCTCCATCATAATTGCCGCCACCGCTTGCCAGTATTGTTTGATTAATAGGGCTGGCGGGAATGGTACCACTCATAATTTGACTTTCCCGCATTTCCAGTTCGGACTGCATAACCCCTGCAGCCCTTCCCATATAATCTGCTTTTGCAACCGCTTTCCAGGATGTCGGGTTCATTGTAAAAATAGCAACGACTGCAATTGTCGTTATGAAGACAGCAATCATAGCTTCAACGAGGGTAAACCCTCTAATATTTGAGATCGTACGTAACATTGACCTTGCCCATTAAATTCGTCGTTATTGTTGATGTCGAAAGCCGGTTTGTGTGCTGCAACCAGACTGTACCTGCACTCATTGTTCCGCGTGGCTGAATAGTTATATAAGCCACTCCACTCGTAAAACTGGGAGCACTTGCACCACCCATTATTATAATTGCGCTGTTAACTGAAGCAGGACTCTTTGTTGATACATCAACATAAGTCCCTGAATTGGCGGGACTCTCTCTCCGGATAGTATAATTATTTGACGGTTGATCGAAAACAATTCGGTAACGTACATTTTCAGCAATCGAGGTTTGCCGCCAAAAAGATATATCCCCAGCCAAATCTCTGGCTGCTTCCTTTAAGTTTGTATTTTGCCTGTATTTATAAAAAGACGGCGAGGCTATGGCAAGTACAATGCCGATAATGGCCATTACAATGATCATTTCAACCAAACTGAAACCTTTATTTGATTTCATCTTCGATTCCGCCTGAAAGCTGTTAGAAAAAATGTTTACAAAGCAACCATCATACCATTATCAAACCCACGATTGTTTGATAGAATCAATTATCCTTAACCCGCAAATATTACTTTTAATTGCAATGATTTATGCTAAATAAATTATATTTAATTTCCCCTGCTCTTAATAATAAGCATCAAGTACCGTGATTTTCATGGAAGTTTATCGGTGATTTTCACCAAAAACATTAATTATCCCCTGCCAAAAATCAAAAATTGCATAAAAGCATCGCCCCAAAACAAATAAGCGACTGCCGCAGCCGATAAGAAAGGACCGAAGGGAACCGCATATTTCGCGTCCTCTTTTTTTATCAGCATTAGGACGATACCAATCACAGCACCAAGCAACGAACTGAACAAAAGAACAAAAATCAACGATTTCCAACCTAGAAAACCACCTATCATGGCCAGGAGTTTAATATCTCCGCCGCCCATTCCTTCACGCTTGGTTATAAATTCGTACCCCAAGGCAATTGCTAAAAGAACACCGCCGCCGACGAACAGGCCGATTGCCGCTTCCATCCACGGCACTTGCACAACAAAAACAGCAAGCAGAAAAAAGATGGGGATTCCCGGCAGTGTTATTACATCCGGAATTATCTGGTGATCAAGATCAATAAAAGTAATGACAATCAAAACCGCGGTAAAAATAAAAAATATTAGGAAATCAAGGGTAAGATAAAACTGGGCAAACAATAACAAAGCAAGTATGGCAGTGATTAATTCCACCAAAGGATAACGCCAGGATATTTTATTACCGCAATCTCGACACTTGCCTCTTAGAATAAGATAACTTATCAGTGGAATGTTATCGTAAAAACGTATCGGATGATGACAATTGGGACATTGGGAAAGAGGTTTCGCAATCGATTGATTTTCAGGCAGACGGAAAATACAAACATTCAAAAAGCTGCCTATTACCGCACCAAAAACGAAAACAAAAGCGCTTAATAATAACATGGCTTTTTCCAATCTTAAATTATTTATTATATATTGAGGATTTGCTAAACAGAAATGCAGGACTTTTTCATGGCTTGCCCGGCAGTTCTGCCGCCTTATCCCGGTAAAAAAGGACTTAGGCCGATAACTTTGCGTCCCGTCTTTTCAAACGGTTTGCCCTTTTCAAGCTGAGAAGCATTATAATAGCTATTTAATCAAAGTCAAGAATAATAATATAAACGAATTGCCTCAAATAAAATGTTACCGAAAGGGTGGATAAAAAAGGTACGTTGACTCATAAACCGATGTTACCGGAAAGAGATTCGGAAACGGAGGTTTGACATATGAGTCCTCAGGCCAAGGAA
>JBDKUX010000137.1:0-27357 GCA_039679455.1 Smithella sp.
ATGATCATTCATCTGGGACGGCAGTTGCCTGCCGCCTCTAGCGACACTACCCGAGAACATCAGGCGGGCCGCCCTTAAACGTTCTCCTATTTGGTCTTGCTCCGGATGGGGTTTACCATGCCTTTTCTGTCACCAGAAAAGCGGTGAGCTCTTACCTCGCCATTTCACCCTTACCCGAGACATCAGCCTCAGGCGGTATATTTTCTGTGGCACTTTCCCTAGGGTCACCCCCGGTCGACGTTAACGACCATCCTGCCCTGCGGAGCCCGGACTTTCCTCCGGCGGATAAATTCCGTCGGCGATCATCTGATCTTCTTCCGCCTTATTCAAACATTTAAAGTTTACTATCTTTTGATTTTTCTTTCAAGCTATGTTCATCAACAACAGTTTCTAATTTATTACAAATATTACCTTTGATTACTTCCGATCCAGTTCGTTTCTAACCGCCAGGCCGATTTTCTCCATAACATACGGTTTGCGAACAAAAACTCCGGCACCCATTTCCTGTGTTTTTCGGACACGGTTGGTTTCTGAAAAACCGCTAACAATTATTGCCTTCTGTCCGGAATTGATCTCCTTTATTCTTCGGAAGGTTTCCATACCATCGATTCCCGGGTCCATAATCATATCCAGAAGTATCAGGTCGACTTTATTGTTTTTAATGTATTCGACCGCCTCTTCGCCGCCAGCAACCGTCGTAACCCTGTATCCAAGCCGCGCCAACATATTCGTGGCCAGTTCCCGCTGTTCTTTCACATCATCCACTACCAGAATGGATTCACCGTTGCCTCTATAAGTCGCTGTTGGCTTAACTTTTTCGATTTTTGCCGGTTCTTCTCTGGTCATGGGAAAATAAAGGGTAAAAGTAGTCCCCTTGCCTTCTTCACTTTCCACGTCGATGTAGCCATTATGATCCATGACTGTTCCCCAGACAACAGCCAAACCTAGCCCGGTACCGCTTCTTCCCATAACTTTCTTTGTATAAAAGGGCTCGAAAATCTTACCCAGGTCATTAGCAGAGATCCCCATGCCGGTATCAGACACAATGAGTAACACATAGTCCCCTTCCTGCATTGTTTCATACCCGCGGACAGGTTTATCCAGGTAACAATTCGCCGTTCTTATTGTCACTTCTCCATGGCCGGATATAGATTCGGAGGCATTAGAAACAAGGTTCATTATAGTCTTGCCTAAATGGATAGGCGATCCTTTGATATTTAAAAGTCCATCTTCAAGAACGGTCGAAACTATTACATTCGGATGATAAGACTTCAATTTCTCAAATTCCGGAGATACTAAATAGTCGCTGACCAACCTGTTCAGGTCGACTACTTCCGAAACGCATACACCACGCCTGGCCAGAGTTAAAAGATCCTGAATTATTGCAGCCGCTTTCATGCTCGATTGCAGTGAATTATCGGCATAATTTCTCAGAATGCTATTCACCGGCAGTTCTTCCCGAATAAGCTCCGAATACCCAACCAGCACCCCCAGAACATTATTGAGGTCATGGGCAACTCCGCCCGCTAAAGTGCCCAGTGACTCCATTTTCTCGGCTCGTTTTAAATGTTCCTCCAATTTTTTGCGCTCCGTATTGTCACGGATGCACTCTATGGCAGCGGTGATATCTCCTTTCTCATCGCGAAGAACAGATGCCGTTCCTGAAAGATGGATATCCCCCGGCGGCAGATTCGGTGTAAACGATTCACCGAAAAGTATATCGCCCACTCTCTGAATGGATGTGTATTGTTTTTCCCTTTCTTTGTCCGGATGAAGAGCGAGATCAATCAGAATTGGTCTTCTTTCGCCATAAAAGGGTAAAGCATACTCGTAGTCGCCCTTCCCGAGCATGTTTACCTTCTTAATGCCCGTTATAGCCTCCATGGCTCTATTCCAGGCAATAATCTCTCCGTCCTTATTAATAATAAACGTTGCGTCGGGAAGAAACTCGATTATATCGGCCAGTCTGCGTTGAGATTCCTGGAGCGTTTTTTCGGCCTGTTTACGTTCGGTTATGTCATGAAGCGAAGCAACGCTTTCTTTTGTACAGGGAATCATGTCCACACTAATGGCAATATCCTTTATATTTCCATATCTATCTCTAAACTTGCATTCATATTTCCGCGGAGCGGCGCTGCTGTCCATTCTGCGTAAATGATGATATTGCATCATTCGGGTTAAATCGTCTTCGTCAAAAAATTCAATCCAGTTTTTCTTCCCTTCTATTTCTTCTTTGGCATAGCCGGATAATTTTTCAAACTCGGAATTCACCAGAATAATTTTCGTGTCTTCACGCAAAAGGACATTTGCATTACCAGTATTTTCGAAAATCGTCCGGTATAAATGCTCCGACCTTATCAATGCATCCGCCGTCCTCTTGCGCTCGGTTATGTCACGATTATAAACAATGGAGCCGAGAAATTTTTGCATTTCACCGTAGATGGCTTTTTCTTTTCTCCAGACGGAAAACTTCTCCCCTCTGGATGTAACAAGCTCAACCTCACCCTCCCAGTATCCCTTTTGCCGGAGCAGCAAATGATTGCCGGCAAAAGCCTTCCGACTGTTCTCCGAAAAATAATTTGAAGAATGGCTTCCCAACAGATATTCCTTAGGATATCCTAAAAGAATTATCTGGGAATCATTACTGTCAATAATATTTCCCACTGTATCCAAAACCTCTACACCATCGGGTGCTGCCGCAAAGAGGGTTCTGTAATTATCTATTCTCTCCAGGGTGGAGTTTATTTCTCTGATGGTTTCGTATAACTCAAAACTCTCTATGGCATTGGCGCTGTTGAGCAGAACAGTAGACAGAAACGATAAAGATGTATCGAGCAAACACTTATGGTCTTTAGGCAACAGGACAACACACATGCCCCGAACGCGGTTTGTCGTCGCCATGATGTGTAACAATAGTTCATTATCGTCTCTCGTGGGAACAATGATCGGCCTCTTTTCCCTTAAAGCCCAGGCGAATGTACCGCAATCGATTAAGATATCTACCTCGGTTTGAATGTAAGACCGATATTTTTCAGAATCAATGTACTTTATAATAAATTCACTGTTTCCCTCCTCAACAAGAAAAAAAGCGACAGATACAAAGGGAATCAGCCTCTGAACCCTTATTTTTGTTTCTTCAAGAAGGGTGGAAACATCGCTGAGCTTACTGATATTGTTTTGGAAATCACCGAGGGATGTTGCCATTTCCAGGCCGTCAATAATGAAACGTTCAACATCTTCGAGATGCTTGACGCGCTCTTCAAGATAAGCTTTGGTCATAATTTTTTTTCTGGGATTCGTCATTGGCGTACATTATTTTAAAAATATCTTTCATTTGGCAGTCAGCCTGTTCCATTATCAGCGATAAAATGTTGGGTGACATGCCGAAACGCAACCACGCCTCCTGATGCAAAGGAGGAATCAATCTTTCACCGCTTGTCCCCATGCCCATCGTATTGGCCATAATATCCGCCAGATGCAGAATGGAAGACTCCAACTGATTTTTCGATTTTTGCGGTTCATGATGATTGCGCACCATATCCTCCAACGACAGCGGCATTTGCCATTTACTGAGGAGACTCCCCCCGATCTCAGTGTGATCAATGCCGAAGACATCCCGCTCCGCAAGGTAAAGCATTTTGTGGCTGTGTCTCGCCTCCATGGCGGCATAAAGGGATTCTTGGGATAGATAATTGTAACAGATCAGGCGACCGATATCATGGAGCAATCCCGCCGTAAACAGCCGTTCGGTATTCTGGATATTCTTGTAGCTGGCCAGAATCCTGGCGCAGATGCCGCAAAGAACACTGTGTTTCCAGAACATTTCCATATTGATGATAGCGCAGGGAATTTTATTAAAAATACTAATGATGTTAACTCCCATAGCCAGGGTGGTTAATTGCCGTGTCCCTATAACATTGACTGCACGCGAAAGGGTATCAATTTTAGACGGATAACCATATAATGCACTGTTGACAAGTTTCAGGAGTCGAGCAGAAAGATTGGTGTCTTTACTAATCAGATTTTCAATGTCGTAGGTAGAACTGCTGGGCTGGGCAATGGCATTTATGAGTTGATTGTAGATATCCGGCAGGGTTGATAGTTTAGTACCCTCGCCAATGTATTTAAGAGGATCTATATTCTTCTTTGAAGGCTTTTTGACTTCTTTTTCCAGCTGAGGGTCCTGCCTGAAGTAGTCAGAATCGATATTTTTACCCCTGGCGGTTCTCAGTATACAGAGGCGGATCAATTCCCGTATGGCCGGATGATCCATATCAGTCTGGCAGAACCGTTTATGAACTAATTCAGTGGCTCTGGCAAGTTCTTTGGGATCGAGATCATCCAGTACAAAGGCATTAATGTCATCACCGGAAACCCCTTCAATCTGTGCTTCGACGACGCCCCACATCTTGCATATCTTCAGATACTTCTCGGTAAAGACGGTTCCCCTGGTCATCAGAAGTCTGCCCATTCTATCCGTCAGATCATCCGCCAAAACCATGCCGGCCTGAAGATTTTTTATACTCAATAGCCCCACAGTATTATCATCACCTTATTGAATTATTTTTTAATGCCAAGCCACACTTAAAACTTGACTTTGCTGATTCAAGTCGACGGCTTCCACGACGCATAACCGTGGACAATACGCCTGCAGAGCCCCCTCCTTGCCAAAGTTGATATTTGAAATGCAACTTGGCATCAGCCTCTATATCGGCAGAAGTGTTATCGAACTTAATTCATTTGAAGCGGGTTTATTGGAATTATTTATGGGAATCGATCGCCAGATTAGCCAGCTTATCAGCATGGGCGTTGTTACAACGCAAAACATGATTAACTTGAACGGCATCAAAAGAGGAAAGCAAACTGCGGACTTCCTGCATTAAAACCTTTAAGTTTTCATTTTTAACACGGTAGGAACCGTTGATTTGACGGGCAAGAAGTTCCGAATCTAAAAAAACATCCAGCTTATTACAAGCACTGGCAAGTGCCCCTTTCAGCCCCAAAATCAGCGCCTTATATTCGGCGATGTTATTAGTGCAGTATCCGAGATATTCCTTGCCTTCCCAGATCACATTCCCTTCTTCATCCGTGATAACTGCACCGGCGCCGCCCTCGCCGGGGTTGCCGCGGCAGGCGCCGTCACTATAGAGCCGATAGTTTTTCTTTTCCATAAACTCAGGAAGATTTTTCCATATCTTGAAAATACATTATACGCTGACAATTAGGACACGCAATGAGATCCGATGTCTTTTGCAGTTCAATATATAATTGAGGAGGAATATTCATATGACAACCATTACAGACCGATTTCCAGACTGAAATAACGCCGATACCGTTATTCCTTTTTTTTATCTTTTCATATCTTGCCAAAAGATCTGCAGGAACCCGATCCTTTAAGCCAGCACGCTTTTGCTCATATTTCACAAATTCAGCATCTATGGAGTTCAAATCGATTTCAATCAGCTTCTTCTCTTCCTCATATTGTTTCTTGTGCACATCTAAAGTTTCCTGATCCTTTTTCACCAGAACGGCCAAGTTTTCCAGTTCATCCAGTATCGAAATGATTTCTGTTTCCACATCACCGCGCGTAACTTCGGCGGTTTCGATTTCCTTAAGCATGGCCTGATATTCTTTGTTATTCTTAACTTCCAGAAGCCGTTCCTTGGTTCTTACCATTCCTTCATTTATTTTTTTAATCTTATTTTCACATTCGATATGGCGGGCTTTGATTTCGTCATATTTTTTTTTGTTTTGTTCCATTTCCTTTTGGTAAGTCTGAAAGGCCTCATCCAGCTTATCTATTTTCTCCGGCAGGGTCTTTTTCTTGTTTGCAATTTTCATCAACTGAGAATCGCATTGCTGAAGCTCCACTAATAACAATAACTGTTCTCTCAACAATTTTCTCCTTCTTTTTTTCCAGGATAAAAAAAATGCACCTTTTATGGGTGCATTTTTTATCAAACTTGTTTTCTCGTTGTGTTGTCTATGCCATGGATCGAAGTCATATGCCGACACTCCATGGCAGCCATCACACTTATTGATGGATACTCGTTTTTTCTGGAAATACACTTCATTTTTTTTATCATTTTTTTCTTCATTATTTTTTTGGTGGGCCCACCTGGGATCGAACCAGGGACCTACCGGTTATGAGCCGGTGGCTCTACCAATTGAGCTATGGGCCCTGCCGTTTGACGTTGCCAACGTGCATCAGGGGCTGCTTTGATATACCCAAACTAATTGTTTGTCAACACTATTTTGCCAGACGCTTTCTGACTGTTTTTTTTGCTTTTTTTACATCGGGTATTTCCATAACCTCCTGCTCCGGCAACACTGCCTCAGTTAATCCGGTTGGCACACTGCTTTCATCTTCATCCTGAGCACCCGACCTGTCACTGATGCCGAAGCGCATACGCAATACTTTTTCTTCCCGCGGAGTCAGTGTAGTCAATATCTTCCTGGTTTGATCAGCCAAATCCATGTTGATGGTAGCTTCCGATGGAGACATAATCTTCTTATCTTCAATAAAATCACCCAGATGACTGTCTTCCTCTTCACCAATCGGTGTTTCCAGGGAAATGGGTTCCTTGGCAATTTTTAATACCTTGCGAACCTTTTCCAACGGATACTCCATTTTATTGGCAATTTCTTCCGGAGTCGGTTCACGCCCCAGTTCCTGCACCAGATAACGCGACGTCCGGATAAGTTTATTGATTGTTTCAATCATGTGGACTGGAATTCTAATTGTCCGCGCTTGGTCGGCAATAGCCCGGGTAATTGCCTGCCTGATCCACCAGGTTGCATAAGTTGAAAATTTATAGCCGCGCTGATATTCGAATTTATCTACAGCTTTCATCAAGCCTATATTTCCTTCCTGAATCAAATCCAGAAACTGTAAACCGCGGTTGGTATATTTTTTGGCAATGCTTACAACCAAACGTAAATTAGCCTCGACGAGCTTTCTTTTCGCTATTTCCGCTTTGCCTTCACCATCTTCAATGGATTCGACTATTGTCTTTAGAGTTGCCGTTGGAATACCTACTTCACGGCCGATGTGTTTTATTGTCTTATGCGCTTCGTTAATAGCTTCCTGACTTTTCTTCAGTAGTTCAACCGAAACATGCGTTTCTTTCGTCACAAGCTTTTCGTCCTGCTTGGACTTTTTCATTTTTACCCATACTTTTTCCAACTGTGTTAAATTCAGACCTGTTTCCTTCTTGTAGTGCTGAATTACCTTTTCCGCTTTTTCTATTTCGTCGACAAAGGAGCGTAAGCGGGCAACAAAACGATGAATTTGTTTTTTGCTGAAACGAATCTTCCGGCAAAGGGTAATAATGCTTTTTGTATTTTTCTCCAGCTCCGCTTCTAACAATTCGCGTTGCTTGGGTCGCATAGTCTTCGACTTGAGCTTTTCGCGCAATGCTTTATTGCGATCATCAATAAGTTTGATCCTGTTGATCAGTTTTAATACTCTTTCTTTGTGTTCATCTTCTTCGACAAAGCCTTCCTCATCCTCGACATTGTCTACGACATTTTTAATTTTAATTTCACCGGAGACCAGTTTTTCGCCGATATTGAGAACTTCATTGATAGAAACGGAAAGCCGGAAAATTGCGGACATAGTTTCGCGGGCGCCTTCTTCTATCTTCTTGGCGATTTCCACTTCTCCTTCCCTGCTCAGAAGCGAAACCATTCCCATTTCGCGTAAATACATTTTTACAGGATCGCCGGTTTTACCTGTTCCGGGACCAAGAGCTAATGCTTCCGGAAACTTTACAGGGGTAATGTCTTCCGGAGTTTTCTTCATGACCAGCTTTTCGCCCTGCTCGATATCAATGATATCTATGTTTTTTTCACCGAAAAGCATGATGATGTCATCAATCTGGTCGGAAGAAGTTACATCAGGCGGCAGCATATCATTGACATCGTCATATGTCAGGAAGCCCTTCTCTTCACCTAATGATATTAACTTCTTAAATTCATCTGATTGTATCTCTTTAGCCATTTGGCATCTCCCAAATAAGTTATTAACCAATCTGCGTTAATTTAATTCTCTTTCTTCGACAAGCAACTTTTCCTTTTCCTGCACCAGCCTGTTTAACAGTTCCTGATCTCCATTTTCCTGTGCTTGAGCCAATTTAAATTTAATCCGACGGTGTTGATCTTTATACCATTTTTTCTTGATCTGCCTGACGTTGTCAGCAAAAATTTTTTCTAACATTATATCTTCGGTCGGCAGTGCTTCCATCATTAATTTCAATATCTTTTCACGCAACGGAGCCTCATCGTCAGTAGGAAGAATGATATTTAGATCGACAAATCCCAGCAGCGTGTAATTCTCAATAATTTTATTTCCTAGTTCTTTCAACTGCGGCTGCAGAAAAAAATCAAAAACTTTTTCATTTTCTACTTGCAGTATTTTTTGAGGATATTCCATAAGAAGCCGGATCAGATGAAGCTCTACCAGATTATTATTAATGTTAAGCGCCGGTTTTTCTCTTCCCGCCCTGACTATGTTGGAAGATGCATCCTTATAAATCTCTTTTATAAGCAATTCCTGATCAACGCCCGTTTTTTCCGCTATGCGTTTGATGAAAAGGTCTTTTTCTTTCTTATCACTGATTTTGTTGATGAATTCCATAGCGGTTTTAACCATCTCCCGTTTGTCTTCAAAGGTTTTACCGCTGCCTAAAACATTTTCAATGTAGTAATCGCTTAACGATTGCGCATTTTTGATCAGTTCTTCCAGGTTTTCTCTGCCGAATTTTTTAATATAATCATCAGGATCAAGCCCCTCTGGCAGGACAAGCGCCCGCGCCCGCATATTCATCGAGAGAAATAATTCCAGGCTGCGATTCAGCGCTTTCCTCCCGGCCTCATCCGGATCAAAAAGCGCCACGACTTCTACCGTATACCGGCGCAGCAATTCCAACTGCTCGCGTGTCAGCGCCGTACCCAGAGACGCAACCACGTTGCCGATACCGGCATTCCATAGTGAAATTAAATCAAAATAACCTTCGACGATAACGGCAAAACCTTTTCGGCGAATTTCCTCCCTGGTCTTGTTCAGGCCATATAAATTCCTGCCCTTGGTATAAAGGGGCGACTCCGGGGAATTCAGATATTTAGGTTCACCTTTATCCAGAATTCTGCCGCCAAATGCAATAGTCTCACCTGAAACATTTTCAATGGGGAAAATAAGCCGCCCGCGAAAGCGGTCATAGAATTTGCCTTCTTTACCGACAACGACCAGGCCGGCCTGTTCGGCTATTTTTAAAGACAGGCCGCTTCCTTCAATGTAATCTGTTAAAGCATGCCAGGAATCCTCCGCATAGCCCAGCCGGAAGTGTTTAACTGTTTCCGGAGTAATTCCCCGCGCATTTAAATAATCCTGCGCTGCTTTGCCCGCCGGGGAATATAGATTGCGCGCATACTGCTGCGCGGCTCTTAAATTTATGTCAGCTATACTGCCCCGCAAGGAATCATTCCGGCGGCCTTCTTTAGTGTCCTGCCGTGACGGCAACACCACCCCGGTTTTTTCTGCCAGTTCTTGTATTGCTTCCGGAAATGTTTTGTTGGCGATCTTCATCAGAAATGTAATGGCATTACCGCTCTCACCGCAACCAAAACAATAAAATATCTGTTTTTCCCGATTGACCGTAAAAGAAGGCGTTTTTTCCTGATGAAAAGGACAAAGCCCCAGATAATTCCTGCCGGCTTTTTTCAAAGTCACGTATTGGGTAACCAGTTCGACAATATCTATTCTGCTTTTGATTTCTTCAATCTTACCGTTATCAAAACGCACTTATGTATTTTACCCTTTTCTTCACTATGCAAAGCTGATGACTCAGGACAACAGCGCTTTGACTTTTTCACCCACCGCCTTACCGTCAGCCTTTCCGGTCAATTGCGGCATCAGCACTTTCATCACTTTGCCCATCTCTTTAACGGATGCGGCTCCGGTTTCCGCAATCGCTTTTTTGATCAGTGCTTCCACCTCTTCCTCAGGCATTTGGGCAGGCATAAATTCCTGAACAACTTTTAATTCTGCTGTTTCTTTTTCCACCAGGTCGGTTCTGCCGCCCTGGGCAAATTGCTCAATGGAATCTCTCCTTTGTTTGACTATCGCGGAGAGTGTCTGCAAAATTTCGGCTTCCGTCAACGGCCTCATTAAATCAATTTCTTTGTTATGAAGAGCTGTTTTTAACATCCTTATCGTTGAAAGCCTTATTTTATCTTTGGCCTTGGCGGCAACTATCATCTCTGCATTTATTTTTGCATTTATATCCATAATCTTCACCTTTTGAAACGAATTAACCCAATTGGTCCTGCAACTTCCTGCCGCCAAGAACATGCATGTGTAAATGAAACACAACCTGTCCCCCTTCGGCATTGCAATTTATTGCTGCGCGAAAACCTTTTTGGTCGATCCCTTTTATCTGCGCAATCTTTTGGGCGGCAGAAACTAAAGCACCGGCAATACTGCTGTTCGAAGAATTGATATCTAAAAGCGTCGATATATGTTTTTTAGGAATTACAATAACATGCACCGGCGCCATTGGCTGGATATCATCGAAGGCTAAAACCTGATCATCTTCATATACTTTTGTGCAAGGAATCTCCCCGTTGACTATTTTACAAAAAAGGCAATCGGACATAATATTCACCTCCCCAATGTTGCAAGCTAAGAATTATTCCTGCTTTTTTCAATTGCTTCTTCCAGAGAAATTGCCCCGGTGTAGAGGGCACGGCCGATAATAACGCCGTAAAAAGAACAATCTTTAATTGCCAGGAGTTTTTCTACATCAGTAATTGCCGCCACACCGCCGGACGCAATAACCGGAATGTTCACTTCTTTGGCTAAAGCTCTTGTCGCTTCAATATTTACACCGGTCTCCATACCGTCGCGTTTGATGTCGGTATAAACAATTGCTTTTAAGCCGCAGTTCTCATAACGTTTGGCCAGATCAACGGCTGTTTCCCCGGTTTTTTGTGTCCAGCCCTGAATAGCAACAAGACCGTCGAGAGCATCAATTCCCAGAATTATTTTCCCGGGATATTTATTTCCCGCGGCTCTGACAAACTGTTCATTCTGCAGGGCGGCAGTGCCCAGAATGACGCTGGAGACGCCGCCGGCCAAATAATAATCAATGGTTTCCATATTTCTGATACCGCCGCCTACTTGGATAGGGGTTTGCACTTTTTTGCTTATTTCCAGAATCTTCCCGGCATTGCGGGGCAATCCGGCAACAGAGCCGTCGAGATCAACTATATGGATAAGTTCAGCGCCTTTTTGCTCCCAGGCCAGCGCCATATCCACCGGATTATCTGCATATACGGTCACCCGGTTAAAATCACCCTGGGCAAGCCGTACACATTTACCATCTTTAATATCAATAGCTGGAATAATGATCAAAATAAATCTCCGTCTTAGAAATCAGTCTGGAATTCCGGCTTCGCCGGCAGTTCCACAGGAAGAAAAAATATACTTTGAATTTATATCAAGTTGCATTCAAAGCATAACGCGGCGGCAACCACCTCTAGCCCCCGCCAGCGGGGGACAGGCTCCCAGGCAACAACCAGGCAGGCTGTGCCAACAAAGTTAGGCAAAGAATGCGACTTGGTATTAGTGAACGACACCGGTGAATGTTTTAAAGACCTCATTCATACCCAGCTTGGTAAACTCACGGACGGTAAGCCATTTGCCGTGGCCTTTATAAAAAGAAGCGATTTGAAAAAGATCTTCCATTAATGACTTCTGGGTCCTGTCAAAAACACCCCTCCAGACAACGCTGCCGTCTTTGGAATTAATCAAATTGATTTCAAAAGCGACCGAAGCCGCTTTTTCGATGCCGTAATCACGGCCTACTCTTTCTACATACCGGAAAACATAACCCACAGCTACCAGATCGGCATTCAATTCCTCACCTGTTTTTTTAATAATTTTCGATAAAGGCGCCTTCAGCGATTCAGCGCTGATCCGTTTATAACTTCCTTCCACTTTTTCCTGTGGAATTATTTCTATTTCTTTATATGTTTTCAGCTTTTCAACAAACAATTCTTCAGTGACTTTTTCTCCGCCCTCTGCAATTTTTCCTCCAAAGAACACTGCGCCGCTAAGAGGACTTTCCACCGTGTTAACTACTTCTTCCTTGGGTATAACCACCTGAAATGGAATTATGGCCAGACGTACAGGAGGTTTTGATTTATCCACTTCCTTTTCCGCTTCCGCAGCATAAGACATGAATACAGGGATAAAAAGCAGAACCAGCGCCAAAACGGCAATAAAACGAATTTCCTTCCTCGAAAGATTTGCCATAATTTCACCTCAGTTTTCTAGAGACTTCCCTTGGTAGAGAGTACTCCTATGATTTTTTTATCTATTTTTACGGCATCTCTCAAAGCCCGGGCAAATGCTTTGAATACCGCTTCAATAATGTGATGGGTATTGCTTCCATATGCCAGGTTAATGTGCAATGTTATGCCACTATGATCGGTAAATGCCTTAAAAAATTCTTTGACAAGCGCCGGATCAAATCCGCCGGTCTGCCTGCGTTCGAACTTCACTTTATAAATCAAATATGGCCTGCCGGAAATATCCATGTCTACACGACATAAACATTCATCCATCGGCACGGAAGCCGACCCGTAACGGTTGATGCCTGCTTTATCCCCCAGAGCCTGACCTACAGCCATGCCCAGACAAATGCCCAAATCTTCCACCAGGTGATGATCGTCGATTTGCGTATCTCCCTTGCTTTTGACCACAAGCTTAAAAAAACCATGCCGGGCAAGAAGAGCAAGCATATGGTCCAGAAAAGGAATTGATGTATCAATTTTACTTGCCGCGGTGCTGTCTAAATCAATTTCCAACGCAATGTCGGTTTCCGTTGTTTTGCGGACTATCTTTGCTTTTCGGGCCATATATGTCTCTCGTAATTAAATAACTTTGTTCAGGGGATATTCGATTATGCCTTCCGCACCCGCGTCCAAAAGCTGTGGAATTAAATC
Organism: Smithella sp.; assembly: GCA_039679455.1. Lineage (GTDB taxonomy): Bacteria > Desulfobacterota > Syntrophia > Syntrophales > Smithellaceae > MVRV01. Next base: position 13,009 of record JBDKUX010000137.1, read on the forward strand.
CCGGACTTTTCCCGCATCCGCAATTGTTTCTATGGCAAACCAATCTTCCGAATACAAGCCGGACACTGTCGGCGCTTTAAGCGACGGCAGCAACGACATTACTTTGGACAGATTTTCTTTGGAAACATTCATTTTCAGGCCGACCTTATTCATCGCCAGCAATGAACCTATCAGTAATGTCTTGATTTGTTCGATCTTTTTCCGTTTCCAGGGATCATTCCACGCAGCGCGATTGGCAATCAACTGTGTATTTGTTTTCATAAGTTCATGGATGATCCTCAATTTATTCGCCTTGATCGTGGAGCCGGTTTCCGTAACTTCAACCACCGCATCCACAAGTCCTTCTACTACCTTGGCTTCCGTTGCGCCCCAGGAAAATTCAACATGAACATCAATTTTTCTGTCGGCGAAATATTTTTTTGTAAAGGCTACCAATTCGGTCGATATTCTTTTCCCCTTCATGTCTTCTATCGATTTATAAGGTGAATCGTCACGGACGACAAGCACCCAACGTGCCTGGCGCGTCGAAACCTTGGAATAAACCAAATCCTGAATCGCGATAACATCCGATGAATTTTCCAGAATCCAGTCGATTCCGGTAAGTCCCAAATCCAAATGACCGTCCTCGACATAGCGGGACATTTCCTGCGCCCTTACCAGGGAGCAGGATAATTCCGGATCATCAATATCGGGAAAATAACTGCGGCTGTCATAAGTAATGCGCCAACCGGCTCTTTTAAACAAATCCACCGTGCTGTTTTCCAGACTTCCTTTGGGAATACCCAGTTTCAGAACATTCATTTATACACTTCCTTGGGATCAAAAATCTTTTCTCCGACAACAACACAATCTCCATCCTTAACTTTCCGGTAAAAACAGGATCTATAGCCTGTATGGCAGGCGGCTTCTCCCAGTTGCTTAACCTGCAATAAAATCGTATCGTTGTCGCAATCGATAAAAATATCTTTTACCAGCTGGACATGCCCCGACGTTTCTCCTTTTAACCATAGCGACCGGCGGGATCTGCTCCAGTAAGTCGCTTTGCCTGTTTTCAGGGTTGCCTCCCATGCTTGTTCGTTCATGTAAGCAAGCATAAGAACTTCTTTCGTTTCCGCATCTTGAGCAATCACAGGAATAAGGCCGTCACCTTTAGTAAAATCCAGTTTTATCATTTTTATCTTTATCCATATGTTTTAGTTAAAATGTAACTTTTAATAGATGACCTCTTTAAAATCAAGTAATATTTTCATTATGATACCATGATAATCGTGTATTTCCAACTTGCCTAAACCCGTCTTTCATGATAAAAATTAATTAAGTTAAATTATTGTGTAATCAAATTTCCATTTGTACAGGGGATAAAAAATGCCTTTGCTAATAGGAGGAGCTATTTTTACTGTTCTGGGACTAATAAGCCTGATATTCTGGTGGACGGATTTCATGACTATCATCCGAGGCGCGCTACCGATCAGCCTGCTTTTAGGCGGCGCCTTAGCCACTTATGTGGGATTTGATGAAATACAAGATAAAATCCGCGAAGACAGACAAAGACAGGACGAAAAACTGGAAAAGGCGAAAGAGGAAATAGAACTGGTGAGAGCCGAGGCCGAACGCTACAAAGAAGAACTGGAAAGATTAATAGATAAAAAGAATTAACCTGATCAAATCTCCATTATCAATTAATTATTATTGAACTCTCATACCGGAAATCAACGGCCGAAAGAGATTCAGGCAACACAACATGCCGTCAAGAATCGTTCACTGACGGCTTTCTTTTTTCATGCCTATCATCTCCCAGATCATTAATATCGCTCCGACTGTAATGGCGGAATCGGCCACGTTGAATGCAGGCCAGTGGCAGGTACCTATATAAACATCAAGAAAGTCTACCACTGCTCCGAAGCGAATCCGGTCAATCAGATTGCCCACTGCTCCACCGAAAATCAACGTTAGGGAGACAACGGTAATAAGGTTTCCTTGCTGATTTTTTACCAGATAGTAGATAATCAGCAAAATAGCAACGACGGTAACCCCCGTAAAAAAAACATAACGGAAAGTTGCCGAAGCGCCGGCCAGAAATCCAAAAGCGGCACCGGGGTTCATCACATAAACAAGGTTAAAAAAACCGTTAATAACTGCATAAGATTCGTGCAGGATAAATCGGGAAGATATGGCGGCCTTGGTTATCTGATCAAAGGCTACAACCGCAGCCGCACCAAGTATAAAAATAATGATGCTTCGTTTCACAAAAGTTCCTAAAAAGTGAATTTACAGATTGGTCAAACAGCGATCGCATATAGTCGGATGATCCTTATCGCTTCCCACTGATTCCGCATAGATCCAGCAGCGCTCACATTTCACACCCGCGGCCTTTTCCACACCGACAATCAGGCCTTTTATTTCTTCGCTGACATAAGGCTTGCTGATTGCTTTTTCCTCTACCAACTGCAATTGCGACACAATAAGCAGCGCCCGCAAATCTTCCAGATGGCTTTCAAAAAAAGCCTTTTCCTTTTCCGGCGGAACAAGACTTACACGGGCATCAAGGGAATGGCCGATAACCTTTTCTTTTCTGGCCTGCTCGATTGCTTTGGCAATTTCCGTTTTAGCATCAATCATCGCCTTCCAGCGTTCACCCAGTTCAGCATCAAAATATTGATCATTTACCTGCGGGAACTGTGTCATGTGAACACTGTCCTCTTTACCTTTCCACCCAGGCATCGCCGCCCAGACTTCTTCGGCGGTAAAAGTAAGAACCGGAGCGAGCAGTTGAGTCATCGCCTTTAAAATTATGAACATGGCTGTTTGTCCCGAACGGCGCGCCACGGAGGCGGGTTTGTTTGTATAGAGCCTGTCTTTGGAAATATCCAGATACATCGAGCTTAAATCCACCGTGCAATAATTATAAAGGGTATAATAAACCACATGGAATTGATGCTTTTCGTACGCTTCGACAACGCGTTTGACTATTTCCTGCAGACGGTGCAGAGCCCACTTGTCCATTTCCGTCATTTGCGCATATTCAACACAATCTGCATCGACATTGAAATCATAGAGATTGCCGAGGATAAAACGGCTGGTGTTGCGAATCCGGCGATATGCTTCCACCAGGCGCTTGAGGATTTCATCGGATATCCTGATGTCGTCGGTGTAATCTGCTGCAGCAACCCAGAGCCGCAGGATTTCCGCACCATATTTGTCAATGACTTCCGATGCTTCAATTGTGTTGCCGACGGACTTGGACATTTTTTTGCCTTCACCGTCAACGACAAAACCGTGGGTAAGGACGCTCAGGTAAGGCGCACGTCCCCTGGTGCCCACCGATTCCAGCAGGGAAGAATGAAACCAGCCGCGGTGTTGATCGTTGCCTTCCAGGTACATATCGGCGGGCGATTTTAACTCCGCCCTTTTTTCCAGAACTGCGGCATGGCTGACGCCGGAATCGAACCAGACATCCAGAATATTTACTTCTTTGGTGAACTCCGTCCCGTGACAGTGCGGACACGTTGTATTTTCAGGCATCAGATCTTTCGGATCTTTTTCAAACCAGACATCCGCACCGCCTTTTTCCACCAGGCCCACCAGATGATCCAGAATTTCCTTGGTCAGCAATTCATTTTTACATTTGGCGCAGTAAAAAACTGTAATGGGAACACCCCAGAGCCGCTGGCGCGAAATGCACCAGTCCGGACGGTTTTCCACCATGCCGTAAATGCGGTCATGCCCCCACGAAGGAATCCACTGAACTTCATCGATGGAAGCCAGCGCTTTTTTACGCAGGTCATTTTTCTCCATCGAGATAAACCACTGTTCGGTAGATCGAAAAATAATGGGTTTTTTGCAGCGCCAGCAGTGCGGATAGGAATGCTGCATGGGAACGTGTCCCAGAAGCGCCCCTACTTCCTCCAGTTTTTTTATCACATTATCATTGGCGTCAAAGACAAACTGACCGGCAAAAAACTCAACATCTTCGGTAAATTTTCCATTATCATCAACCGGCGCATAGTTATCCAGGCCGTATTCCAGACCGATTTCATAGTCCTCCTGACCGTGGCCGGGAGCTATATGCACGGCGCCTGTACCGGCGTCGAGAGTGACAAACGGCGCCAGAATCAAAACGCTTTCTCTCTTAATTAAAGGATGAACGCATTTCTGACCTTCGAGGACGCGGCCTTCGAATTCATCCAGGATTTCATAATTTTTATTTCTGTAGCCAAAAGCATCCAGACAATAATCGAGCAGATCTTTGGCCACAATAAGCACTTCTTCATCAATCTTGACGGCAACGTAAATGAAATCATCTTTCAGGGCGATAGCCAGGTTGGCGGGAATCGTCCAGGGAGTCGTTGTCCAGATCACCATGTTGACTTTCTGACCGGCCAGTTTGGGTAAAACACCAGCAACATCGGATGTAAAAGAGAATTTAACATATATAGAAGGAGTGTGATGATCGGCATACTCCACTTCCGCCTCCGCCAGCGCTGTTTTACAGGTAGCACACCAGTAAACAGGCTTTTTACCTTTGTAAACGCTGCCGTTGAGAAAAAGCTTGCCGAATTCCGCCACAGTTGCCGCCTCATAAGGATAAGCCATCGTCAAATAAGGATCGGCCCATTCACCGAAGACACCAAGTCTCTTAAATTGTTCGCGTTGGATGCCAACATACTTTTCGGCATAAACCCGGCAGGTGCGGCGCTTTTCCACCTGGGACATTTTGCTCTTTTTTTCGCCCAGTTCTTTGTCGACCTGATGTTCAATTGGCAAACCGTGGCAGTCCCAGCCCGGCACGTAAACTCCATCAAAACCGGTCATGTTTTTGGCTTTAATGACCAGATCTTTGAGTATCTTGTTGAGTGCCGTTCCCAAATGAATATTGCCGTTGGCGTAAGGGGGACCGTCATGCAGAATATAAGGTTTCTTCCCCTGGGCTGATTCTCTGATTTTATAGTAGATATTCTCATCTTCCCACTTTTTCAGCATTGCCGGCTCTCTCTGGGCCAGATTAGCCTTCATCGGGAAATCAGTCTGGGGAAGATTTAAACTTTTCTTGTAGTCCATCTGTTGCTCCTATCTTTAAAATTAGCGACATATTGCCTAAGCGTTTTGTGTATGAAGGCAACCGTATGAAAACGATTTAATTACGTCGCCGTGCAGTATCACAGAACCGGCTGAGTTTCAAGCATAACCGCATAATTGTTTTGACTCCAAATATCCATTACGACTATTGAATTTCACCCATACCCAAAAACATACCAATAAACACACCCTTTCTTGATTATCAGAAATCCACCAGATTTATCCTTATTTAAAAATAAAAAAATAAGTGATTGACATATGAACGGAACTTCCCTATATTTTGCGAGTCCAAAAGTAGTCTCTTATCAAATTCTCGAAAAAATAAAGGAGGCCTATGAACGTAAAAGATTGTGTTGCAATTGTTACAGGGGGGGCATCTGGGTTAGGAGAAGCCACAGTACGCAACGTCGTTAAACTGGGAGGACGTGCTGCTATCATGGATATCCAGGTGGAGCGTGGAGAGAACTTGGCAAAAGAATTAGGAAGTAATGTAATCTTTGTCGCGGGAGACGTAACAAAGGAAGCAGACGCTGAGAATGCTGTTGCCAAAACCATCGCGGCGTTCGGCAGCTTCAATTTCGTAGTCAACTGCGCCGGCGTTGCCAATCCGGGAAAACTAATCAGCAAAAAAGGCGTTATAACACTCGATTTCTTCAAGAAAGTCATCGACATCAACTTAAACGGCACCTTTAATGTTCTCCGGCTGGGCGTGGAGAAGATGAAGGACAACACCCCGAACGCAGAAGGTGAAAGAGGCGTCATCATCAACGTGGCCTCGGTTGCTACATTCGACGGTCAGATCGGCCAGGCGGCTTATTCCGCATCTAAGGCGGGTGTCTGGGGCATGTGCTTACCGATCGCCAGAGAGTGCGCTGATTACGGTATCCGTGTTATGACGATTGCTCCGGGCGTTTTCGATACACCAATGGTAGGCGCATTGCCCGAAGCGGCCAAGATCTCGTTAGGCCAGATGATGCCGTTCCCGAAGCGCTTGGGTAAAGCGGAAGAATTCGCCAGCCTTGCCCAGGAAATTTATGAAAATCCTTATATGAATGGAGAGTGCATTAGACTGGACGCCAGCGTTCGTCTAGCGGCAAAATAATTTCTGACGGAACCTGAGACCTGCCTGCACATAACATGCTAAATCACTAATAGGTGCGGGTTACGGTCAGCCGTATTATTTTTATCAAATATCAAAAGAAATTAAGGAGGCACACATGAGGAGAGTTTGTGTAGTTGGCGGAGGCCACACAAAGTTTTGTTTTAACACTCCAAAGTCGGGAGTAGAATTGTTTTCAGAAGCAGCCACGGAAGCTATGACCCTCTCAAATTTAAAGCCCAAAGATATCCAGGCGCTTTATATGGGCAATGTTTTTGGTGACATTGAAGAAGGTCAGAGCACGATCCAGACTTATGCTGCCAACGACATGGGGTGTCTTAATATTCCGGCCAGCCGTTTTGAAGGCGCCTGCGCCTCGGCGACAATTGCCATCAGGGACGCCGCAGCATGGGTAGGCGGCGGTTATTTCGATATCGTACTGGCGGGTGGTACGGAAAGATGTACAGCCATGGGAACACCCATAGCAACTCGTTTCTTCGCCGCGTGCAGTGACGGTCGTTACGAGTTTCCATCGGGCATCACCTTCCCCTCGGTTTTTGCCATGCTGACACATCTGTATGCAAAAACTTACAATATTCCGCTGCCCAAACTTAAGGAAACACTGGCCGGCGTATCGGTACAATCCCATTACTATGGCGCGAGGAATCCCTTAGCCCAGTTCCAGAAGGAAATTACCAAGGAACAGGTATTGGGCGGCGCCTTCGTTTCCACACCGTTGCAGTTGCTCGATTGCTGTCCGTTCACCGACGGCGCGGCGGCGGTTATTATCTGCTCGGAAGAAGTGGCGAAAAAACTGACTCCGAAACCGATTTACATTGCCGGCTTTGGTCAGGGATCATCAGGAAAATTGAGTTCACAGTCCAAGTATTTGCCGAGATTGTACGCAAGGGAATTCTCGTCCAAAAATGCTTATGCTATGGCCAAAATCGAACCGAAAGATGTCGATATTTGCGAACTTCACGACTGTTTCAGCACCGCCAGCTTGATCGCGGCGGAAAGTCTCGGCTTTGCGGAATTCGGCAAGGCGGGCGAGTTGTGGGACAAAGGCGAAACAAGACACGATGGAAAACGACCGATCAATATGTCCGGCGGTTTGAAATCCAAAGGCCATCCCATCGGCGCCACCGGTGCATCTCAGGTGCATGACATTTGCAAGCAGTTGAGAGGAGAACTTGTCGAACAGGGAAGACAGGTCGAGGGAGCTAAAATAGGTCTCGTGGATACGCTGGGTGGAGACGGTGTCATTGTTAGTCTGGTTCTTAAAAACTTCGCTGATTGATCATAAGGAGGTAAAATATTATTATGGAATATAAACTCACACACAGGGCTTACTTTGCCTCGCTCAAAAAGGGCAAACTGTTGGGATTAAAATGCAGTGACTGCGGCACAGTTACCTGCCCGCCCAAAATGACGTGCCAGGAATGCACCGGCACCAATCTGGAAATCGTTGAAATGAAAGGAACTGGAGTAATTAAGACCTTCACGGCGGCTTACGTGGCGGCTCAGGGTAGGGAGAACGAAGCACCCTATACCATCGTACTGGTTGAACTGGACGAAGGTCCCTGGATCATGGGAAATCTCGTTGACATCGATCCGCGCAAGGTCACTATAGATATTATTGGACGGAAAGTCGAAGCCGGCTTTAAAACATTCGCCGGTGATATCTACTCAAACGGCGATGCTGTCCGGCCGCTATTTAGTTTCGTTGATTGATAAATAACAGTCTTTCGATGAAAAACGGGCGGTGCGTTGCTGTGGCATAAGGCAGCACCGCCCGTTAATGCAAATGCTATCGGAAGAAAAAGAAAAAGCTGACGATTTGCTTGCTTTCTATACAGAGGAGACAAATGGTATGAGCGAAGAAAAGAAAAAAAAGAAGGCCATGAACAGACTTAAATCTATGTATGCCCTGCGGGCGAACATAGACGCAAACTACGCAAGAAGTGTGGAAGCGGTCAAGGCGGGAAAGCCGACGGCCTGGAGTATGGTTAACTGGTGGGAGTCCGATCCCATTCTTAAGGCCATGGATATAGAAATTACCTATCCGGAAAACTATGGAGCTGTAAGCGCCGCTATGGGAAGAGCCCAGAAATATCTGGATCGTTGCGATGCGGAAGGTTTTCCCACCCACATGTGCGGTTATGCCCGTAATTGCATCGGCTATACGGCGGAAATGACCGAATTGGGGAAAATTCCCCCCGACGCCCCCATGGGCGGCATGCCCAAGCCTCTTCTGCTTGTGGCTTCCGGTGCGCTGTGCGACGCCCGTATTAAATGGTTTCAAGCTATGGGCCGTTATCTGGATGCTCCGGTATGGCCTGTAGAAATCCCCCATCCCGGCGTGGAAGAAAGCCAGCAGCCGGGTGTCCGTGACAAGTGCATCAAATTTATGGTCAAGGAATTGAGGGAACTCGTCAAATTTGTAGAAAAGTTGGCGGGCCGCAAGATGGACTGGGCCAAACTCGAAGAAATCACCAATGATCTGATTGAAATCAACAGGATCTGGTACGAAATCAACGAATTCCGTAAAGCAAGACCGAGCCCCATGCACTCCAAAGACTTCTGGAGCTGCATGAATGCATCATTATATCCGGCAGGAGACACCAAGGTATCGATCAAACTGTACCAGGATATGTATGATGAAGTAAAAGACAGAGTCGAAAAAGGAATCGGCGCTGTGGAAAACGAAAAATACAGACTTGTCTTCGGTGAATTACCACCATGGCATGCGCTGAATATCTTTGACGAATTAGCCGAAAGGGGCTGGAATTTCGTCGTGGAAAGCTGGGCTTATCATCCACCGGCACCGATTGACTACGCCGCAATCAGCGATCCACTGGAACGGGTAGCTGCGCAGACCTATCAGTGGTTAACTGGTTATTTTGCCGATGCCCTTGAAGCGAAGGAATACATGGGATATTTCGCCTATCCTTACAGCCAGTGGGCTAGGACATATCAATGCGACGGCGGATTGTTCCATCCTCTTATGACCTGCCGTACAGCCACAAATCACCTTATACTTGCCCAGGACCAGCTCTTAAAGAAGTGGAATGTTCCTTCTGTGATTGCCGAAGGTGACATCGTCGATCTCAAGATGTTTGACTATGCTGACACGATTCGTAAATGTGTCGTTCTTGAGGAGATGATGGACCAGAACAAGAAGATCAGGAAGGAAAGAGGGCTTGAATGGTAATAGGCAGTCAACATTAGTGATAAGGAGAATTAACCGATGACAGCAAATGAAAAAAAAGGTCTCGCCCGGGCCAAGGAAATATACAAGGACCGGTCTAAACGGGCGAAAGAACTCAAGGCAGAAGGAAAAAAAGTCATGGGATATTTCTGCCTGTACCCCGTTCAGGAAGTATTTACCGCTTTTGATATCGTACCTTTCCGGATAACGGGAGATATGAACGAACCGATCACAAAGGCTGATTCCTGCCTGCCGACCATCGTTTGTCCGTTTATTCGCAGCTCACTCGATATCGCCCTGAAAGGCAGATATGACTTTTTTGACGGCGTTGTAATGTGTCACGGCTGCGAGGTAGGTGAAAAGGCAGCCCATATTTGGCGCATCTACATGAATCCGGCTTACTACCATTTCATTGATACGCCGCATACAGACCATGCGCCGGCGGTTGAACTATTTAAGTCACAGTTGGAAGACTTTATTAAATCGCTGGAACAATCAACCGGTAAGAAACTTACCGACCAAATGCTGAAAGATGCGGTGGACGTATGCAATGAACAGCGTCAGCTTGTTCGTGATCTCTATGATCTCAGGAAAGCAAATCCCCCGCTCCTTACAGGATCAGAAAACATTGAGGTTATGGTGGCTCTGCAGAGCATCCCCATTGCCGAAGGAAGCCAATTATTAAGAGAAGTAATCAGCGAAGTTAAAGAACGCAAAGATGTACCGAAGAAAAAAGATCACCGCATATTTATCTGGGGACCCGTTTGCGACAACACGGCCTTAATCGATATGATTGAAGAGCTCGGTGCAAATGTTGTTATGGATGACATCTGTGTTGGTAGCCGGGCTTATTTCCCAATGGTCGAGAAGACGGCGGATCCGCTGGACGGAATTGCGACACGTTACCTCGTCGGCCTTAAGTGTCCGCGTACTTACCGTGAAGCAGACTACGGTGGACTCAAGAAGGATTATGCGAAAGACCTGGAGTATCAGTTTGGTTATATCAGGGATTATATCAAGGACTGGAATGTGGATGGTGTTATTCTGCAGTCGGTCAAATACTGCGACATCCACGGCTACGATACACCACCTCTTCAGGACTATTTGAAGAGTCTCGGCAAGCCAAGCATTTACATTGAGCATGATTATAGTGAAGGTGCCTTGGCGCCGTTGCGTACTCGTGTTCAGGGTTTCCTTGAATTGATATAAGAAGCAACGTCTCATTTTAGGCGGATTTTATCACTGTAAAATATCAACAATCCCTCATGCGCTGCGGTTAAACCACAGCGCATGAGGTTTTTTCAAAATCATTCTTTCGGGAGGATAGTAACATTTATTTTTCAGGCATTGATATAGGCTCCACAATGACCAAAGTTGTTATTGTGGACTCAGACGAAAAGACCTGCTCCGCGATTATCGGTCCCACCGGTGCTGAGCATCGTCATTTGTCCAACAGAGTAATGAGAGATGCGCTGGAAAAGGCTGGTCTTACTTTCAGCGATATCTCCTACGTGGTTGCCACTGGTTACGGAAGAATCAACGTGCCTTTCGCTGATCGTCAGATCACGGAATTAACCTGCCACGCGAGGGGTATAGCCAGTATGTTCCCGAATGTCCACACCGTTATTGATATCGGGGGACAGGACGCCAAGGGGCTTAAGATCAAAGACGGTAAACTTACCGACTTCATCATGAATGATCGGTGCGCGGCAGGCACGGGAAGATTTTTGGATGTTTTAGTTGATACATTAGGTGTTCGAATCGAGGATTTAGGCCCAATTTCCCTAAAATCAACGCAAAAAGTCGTAATTAGCAGCCTGTGCACAATTTTTGCGCAGATGGAAATTCGAGCCCGGCTTTCTCAGGGAACACCTCTTCCTGACATCATTGCCGGACTTCATAACTCCATCGCTGACCGGGTATACAAAATGGCGAAGAAGCTTAAAATAGAGCCTGATGTTGTTTTTACCGGGGGAGTTGCAAAAAATATCGGTGTAGTAAAAGCTCTTGAGGAACATGTTGGATTTAAAATATATGTTCCTGAAGAACCTCTCCTGACAGGTGCACTTGGTGCCGCGCTGATCGGTAAGGAATTTGCTCTCAAGGCTATTGCCAAGGGGGAACCAATCCACAAAAAGGAGCTTCGATTGGATGAGGCCACAACATTCTTCCAATCGGAAACGAGTTAAGTATGGCATTGTTTTTTGGTTTAGACATTGGTTCAGGAACCAGTAAAGGTGTTATCATTAAAGATGGTATCCCTATTGCTTACCACATCTTGCCTTCCGGTGTAAATTATAAAGCGGTGGCACAGCAACTCAGGGATGAAATTTTAACAATAGCTGGCAGTTCCGTCACTGCGGCGGATATTACTGATACAGTCGCTACCGGCCATGGTGCAACCAGCGTTGATTTTTGCCAACACAGAGAATCTGACATTATCTGCTGTGCGAGAGGAATATTTAATCTCTTTCCTTTGGCAAGAACTGTTATTGATATCCAACGAACATATACTCAGGTCATCCGCCTCAATGCACAAGGAATGGTTGAAAATTTTTTAATTAACGAAAAATGTGCCACAGGGAGCGGTTGTTTTCTCGATATTGTCTCCCATGTGCTGAGAATTGATCTGAAGGATGTTGGTCCTCTTTCGCTGGAAGCCAGAAATCCGGTAGCCTTTACAACCGGATGTGCTGTGTTTGGCGAATCAGAGGCTATTTCCAGGGTTTCTGAGGGCACACCTGTAAATGACATATTAGCAGGAGTCCATCAGGCTCTGGCTAATAAAATTTCTTCGCTTGTCGACCGGCTTGGCCTTATTATGGATTGCGCCATCACCGGCGGCGGAGCGCTCAATGCCGGCTTGATCAAAGCCATTGAGGAAAAAATGGGGTTCAAACTACTTTTGCCGGAAAAACCGCAGTTCGTTAATGCTTTAGGTGCGGCAATTCTTGCTGCAAGCGGCGAAAGAAACGGTAATTCTTAATCCCCTGCGCAAACGACTTTCAACGTTGGGGAATAAATTTAAAAGAGGAGGTACTTGTATAATGGCGGACCAGACAATTCTTGATAAGTATGGTGTTGATGTAGGCTTTAAATTAACCTATGATAGAGTCATCTCGGCAGAAGATATTGATCTTTTTGCAAAAGTTTCCGGGGACTTCAATCCTGTTCACGTAAACGAAGAATTCGCCAAGACGACCCTCTTCAAGGGACGCATTGCTCACGGAGCATATTCCCAGGCGCTTCTTTCCGCAACAATGGCCAAACTGCCCGGACTGGTAATTTTCATGAACCAGACACTTCGTTTTAAAAATCCGGTAAGAATCGGCGACAAAATAACAGCTATCGCTGAGGTCATTTCAGTCAAAAAAGACAAGGGAATCGTGACCATGAAAAACAGCTGCGTTAATCAGAAAGGCGACATAGTTGTTGAAGGCGAAGCTTCGGTCATGATATTCTTAAAACCGGGTGATACACTTTAATTAACAACTTAAAAAAGTAAAGGTGGCTGCGGTTAAATTACTTACACCGCAGCCACCTTTTTTATTTTGATCAAGTTGATGTATGATAATTGGCTTGTCGTATATAAACAACTTGAATATTTCTTAATTTTATTTTTTGCCTTTTTTTGCGACTTTCTTCGCTACTGCTTTTTTCGCTGCAACTTTCTTTGCGGCTGCTTTTTTTGCTACAGCCTTTTTTACCGCAACCTTTTTCGCAGCTGCTTTTTTTGCTGTGACTTTTTTTACAGCAGCTTTCTTTGTGCCAGCCTTTTTTTCAGCTACTTTCTTCGTTGCTACTTTTTTTCGTTTTGGATTCTTCTTTTCTTCAATAGCGTTTTTAATACTTGTTATTATATCCTCTTTCGATCCCGAATCTTTCATTGCCGTCAGGAATACGGCATCAAACCCAATTTTCTTTAATTTCGGAACATTGTCGGGTGCAATAATTCCTCCTATTATGAAGGCCGTTTTTTCCTTTGTTCCTTTATCCTCCGCTGCCTTCATCATGATTTTTCCCAGTGCAATTTCACCGCCACTGAAACTACAGATGCCAACAACATTGGCGGATTCCTGAATTGCTCTTTCGATAATATTCTGGGGAAGAGCGTTTCCCATAATAATTACTTCCATTCCCTCCGATTCCAGCATGCCTGAAATTTCTATTATCTCGCGCGAATGCGTCTCTAATGGAAATTGTGCCATCAAAACTTTCGTTTTTCCATTACTTTCCATAGTATATAAACCTCCTTAGATCATGTCATGTAGGAATATTTGTATGAACGGTGCATTCTCGCGGCCCTTCAATCTCACAAACCCTTTAAGAATCAGATAGACCAGATCATTTCATTTCAGCCAGTGCCAGTGATCAAGTCTTTTTTTTCGCAAACATGAAGGAATCTTAATCACTAAGAACTCCTTCGTCATTTAGAACGGTGAACGGTGAAGCGGCTTCAAAGGTGAGAAATCTTTCCGGATTTTCGAGAAGCCTGAATTATATAATTTTTAGTTTTAGCGTAACAGCTCAGGTAGCTGCGGTAATGGAATTACCGCAGCTACCTTTTTATAGCCTACTGTTCTGTCTTATTTGACTTTTTTGTTGATGCAATCTACAATCTCAGCCTTTGTTGCTGACAGGAATGCACCAGAGAACCCAATTTTTTCCAATTCAGGAATGTCTTTGGGCGGGAAAATACCACCAATAAGGAATACCGTCTTTTTCTCAATGCCGGCTTTCTTTGCTGCATCCATCAAATCTTTTCCCAGCGCCAGTTCACCACCACAGTAGGTGCTGATCCCGACGACATCACAGGATTCCTGCATTGCGGCTTTAACTATATTATCAGGAAGAGCATTGCCCATCATGATTACTTCCATACCCGCATCCCTCAGCATACCAGCGACAGTAATTAGGCCGCGGTTATGTGTCTCTAACGGAAACTGGGCCATCAGCACTTTTA
>JBDKUX010000138.1:0-10451 GCA_039679455.1 Smithella sp.
TTATAATTTCTTCAGCCATCTGGACAGAAAGAATCACGGCTTCAGCTCGCAACTGATCCGACGCCTTCTTCAATTCCTGAGATGTTCGCATCTGAGAATCTTCTTTGATCTTCTTTGCTACTTTCTCGGCCTCTTCGATGATCTTCTGTTTTTCGGCAACTCCTTGAGCCTTAATCATTTCAAATATGCCATCGATTTCTGCGGAAGCTTTGTCTATCTTATCGGAGTACTCTTTATATTTCTCTTCTGCGTCTTTCTTCTGCTGAGCAGCATTCTCCAGAGAATCTTTAATATCCTGACGACGTCCCACAAAGAAAGCTTTTATCTTAGACGCCGCCAACCACCAAAGAAGTATTACCAGCGCCGCAAAGTCAATGGTTTTCCACATAAACTCAAACATTTTTTTCCCGTCGTGACCGCCCTCTTCGCCACCCGAGGCAAAAGCAACGGAAACAACCAGCAGCAACAAAACGGAAACAAAAGAAGCTAGCTTTGCCGACTTAAGTATATTTTTCATTGAACAGACCTCCCCATAACCTTTTCAGCAATCTCTAAAGACAATCTCCTGGATTGGCTTTCCAAGGTTTGACGTGCAGACTGAACCTCTTTATCCAATTTCTGTTGAAATTCTTGCATCATGATCGGAATATCATTACGCACGGCATCAACAATAACCTTGGCTTGATCTGTCCCCTCTTTGATTATTTCTTTCTTTAATTCGGCGGCGTTTGCCTTGGCCAGCTTAAGTTTTTCTTCGTACTCAGCAGCTTTCTTATCTACGGATTCATTGAAAAGAATGATTTCGTTTTCCAACTCTTCGATATGCTTTTTACGACGGTCAATAATTGATAGGATGGGTTTATAAAGCAGAATGTTAAGAATAAAAATTAATGCCAGAAAGGCAATTATTTGAATAAATAGTGTATAATCGGGAAGAACATTAACCACGGCTTACCTCACATCGTTAATTAAGAACCTCGCTCAAATGAAAAAAACTCTGACCGGGCATTTCAAGCAAATAAACTCTTGCATCGAGCAATGCCACTCTCTATTAGAATCGCGGGATATAAACCACAAACGAGTTTTGCTTGTCAAGCTTTTTTCTAACCAGTGGAGTATTTTTTTTTAAGAACCAATATTATTAATAGTCAAAGCAAATTAAAATTAAGGGGGAAATTGCATTAAACTGATTCCGTTGCCGTGTTTTCCCGGCCTTTCACTTCCGACATATGCGACCTCCCTTCGAACAAAGCACCCTCTTCCATAATAAACACGGGTGTTCTTACATCACCGTAAAATTTACCGGTGGAATGAATGTTAATTTTTTCTTTAACATCGATATTTCCCTGAACATCCCCGCCAATGTAAACACTGTTAACGGCAATATTGGCCTTTACCTGGGCGCCTTCGCCGACAACCAGCGCCCCCTGCCCATGGACTTCACCCTGAAAGTCACCGTCAATACGTACGGTGCCATTAAAAATTAGTTTACCGATGAACTCGGCTCCTTTGCCTAAAAACGCTTTAACTTCTTCAACTTCTTTTTTATTTTTATCCCACATACGAGTCTCCTTGCGGCATTATAATTTTATTTAACTTTCTTATAACCAGACTGCAGGAAAGCAGGCAACAAGACTATTTCTATTAAGATGGTATTCTATCATCGCTGCAAGATGAATCTACGCACACTGACATTCATTAAAAATCCGGTTGCCATCATTAAAGCGATCATCGCGGAACCGCCGTAACTTAAAAAGGGAAGTGGAATACCAACAACCGGCAATATCCCCAAAACCATACCAATGTTAATGAAAGCTTCCCAGGATATAAAGGCGGTTATTCCGAACGCTATTAATGTGCCCAATAAATCTCTCGAATGCAAGGCAATTTTGAGACACCAGAAAATCAGCGCCATAAACAAAATAATCAAAATAAGGGCCCCGATAAAACCCCATTCTTCAGCAAAAACAGAAAAAACAAAATCCGTCTGCTGTTCCGGTAAAAACTTCAACTGTGTCTGCGAACCTTTTAAGAACCCTTTACCAGAGATACCTCCGGAGCCTATTGCAATCATCGACTGAATTATATGATAACCGGCACCCAGCGGGTCATTATCAGGATTAAGAAACATTACTAATCTATCCTTCTGATAGTCTTTCAGGAAGTGCCAGCCAAGCGGCATCAGCATCAAACAGCCTGTTGAAACAATGGCAACTGATTTCCAGTTCACACCGATAAAAAAAACCATGGACACAAAAATGATCATTATGACCAAGGCAGTACCTAAATCCGGTTGTTTTAAAATCAGCAGGAAAGGTAAAAGCACTATCAGGAAAGGAAAGAAAAGCTCCTTTAATTTGTATGGTTCATTGGATTTATGATCGTCAAAATAGCGGGCTAAAGCAAGGACTATAGTCAGCTTCATTAATTCTGAAGGCTGGAAGGAGAAGCCGCCCAGGAAAATCCATCTTTGTGAACCGTGAGTAGTGTATCCATAAAGGAAGACAATCATCAGGAGCACAACGGAAAGACCATAAATAACGTAAGCAACTTCATTAATAATGCGGTAATCTATTAGAAAAACAACAAACATAAAAAACAAACCCAGTAAAACCCACTGAATCTGTTTTAAGTAATGAGGGATTTGCATGTCGCCCAGGCTGTAAGCAGCGGAATAGATATTTACAATACCGATTGAACATATACCGAGGACAAGCACCAGAAGCGTCCAATCAAAACATTGGAAAATCCGGCGATCAAATTTAAAAAAAAGCATAAAGCACCACCTGAAAAAGTGTCACTGAAGCCGCAATCTATTGACGTATATTAGCTGTCTGTTGTCTTTGCACTGCAATCGACGACTGTTTCGTTTTTTTCTTTCCATCAAAGTAGGCATCCAGAATTTTACGGGCGATCGGTCCGGCAACAGAGCCGCCATGCCCGGCATTTTCGACAATTACAGCTACCGCTATTTCCGGATTGGCAAGCGGTGCAAAGCATACGAACAGGGCATGATCCCTTTGCAATGCACCGATTCTCTTGTCCCGGCGGTCCCTGTCATTCTGCGGCAAACTGACCACTTGAGCAGTACCCGTTTTTCCACAGACATCGGCATTGGGTCGTGCAGCGGCTCTGCAGGTGCCGCCCGGTTCATTAACAACCCCCCATAGACCGCGGCGAAGCACCTCAATGGTTTCTCTTTTAAGAGACAGATCCCCCTTCTTTTCCGGTAAAAATTCTTTATGAACTTTGCCATCGATAGTTTCTATGCATTTTACCAATCGTGGTTTCCACAGAGTTCCACCATTGGCCAAAGCACCATATGCGGATGCAAGTTGCAGCGGAGTTACTAAATCAAAACCCTGACCAATGGATATGGATATGGTTTCACCAGCCTGCCAGGGTTGTTTCATCCTGGCCAACTTCCATTTTTTTGTAGGAATCAGGCCGCTTTTTTCATTGGGCAGGTCAATGCCGGTAGCCCCGCCCAAACCAAAAAGATTGGCATAGTGCGCTATTTTATCTACTCCCAGTTGCCTGCCGACGTTATAAAAGTACACGTCACATGATTCGACAAGCGCCCTGTGCAGATTGACCGAGCCATGACCTCTTTTTTGCCAGCAATGGAATTGTCTCTTGCCGAAATCAAATGCACCATTACAGGAAAAACGGGTATCCGGCGTAACTATTCCCTCTTCCAAAGCAGCGGCAGCAACAATCAGTTTGTAAGTCGAGCCGGGTGGATATTGCCCCGCAATTGCCCTGTTGGACATAGGATTCAATGAATTACCGATAATCTTGCTCCACTGTTCACCGGAAACCCCGCTGTTAAATAGATTGGGATCAAAGGATGGTGAACTTACCATGGCAAGCACTGCGCCGTCGCGGGGATCCAGCACAACAGCGGATCCGGCTCTTCCCTCGAATGCCTCCCAGGCACTTTTCTGCAAATCGACGTCGATATTTAATATAATATTGTAACCGGAAACCGGATCGATGCGCCCTAAATTTTTAATTTCTTTTCCGTAGGCATTAACCTCAACCAATTCCGCTCCCCGGCGGCCTCGAATATACGAATCCAGAAATTTCTCCACTCCATGCTTGCCTGAAATGTCCCCGGACGTATATTCTTCATCTTCTTTTTCCAGTTCTGCCTTACTGACTTCCCCGGTGTAACCGATAACGGGCCCAAGAGCTTCACCATCCAGATAAAGACGGATGGGAGAAACGTCAATATAAACGCCGGACAAATCCAATGAATTAGTTTCTACTACAGCAACTTTCTCCATACCCACGTTCTTCTCCAACCTTATTGGCAGATATGGCTTCATTTGCTTGGGAAGGGGCTGATCGGAAGAAAATTCCAAGGATCTGCTGCGATAAATTTCCTTGAGTTTCTCGATTATTTGTTCGTGATTCTTTCCTCGGCTGGGCATGTACAGCACATCGAAGGAAGGGCGGTTATCCACTACAACGCGTCTGTTGCGGTCCATGATCAGACCACGCAAAGGCATAATTTTACGGAAACGGATAGAGTTGTCCTCCGATCTTTGCTTAAATTCACTGCCTTTGACAATCTGCAGATACCAGAGCCTTACTAAAAGCACACTGAGGGCAACCAGAACCAAAACAATGATAATTTTAATTTTCTGTCGGAATTCGACCGGTCCCGGCCCATTTAGCAGATTGTGCTGATTTGTCATAGAAAACAACCTCTACACTGCGCATCAGATAAAAAAATACCGGTGCCAGCAAGCCGACAATAAAAGCCTGCAGCAAATAAGCAGCCGGTGTGTAATGGTATATATCAAAACCATAGAATAATTTATAAAATATAACGACTATAGATTCTTCCATAAAAGCACAAAAAAATGTAAACATTGCAATTAAAAACATTTTTTCGGTAATTAACATCGCTGACGCAAAAAATGAAAATAAAAAAATTATAACATATGTAAAAGCATACAACCCCAGGACTGACCCGGAAATGCAATCAAAGACAAACCCCAGAACAAATGCCGATATTGCTCCCTTGATCAAATCAAAACGAAATCCGGCATAAACCAATACGATGATCGACAATTCCAAAAGCAAAGCGCCGGAAAATATTACATCCGCCACCATATTCTGCAGCACAATCAACAACATGGAAAGAAAAGGCAACAACAAATAATATACCATTACTTTTCATCCTCTTTTTCATTTTCTTCGTCGTTAGAGATCAATACTGCAACTTCTTCCAACTTGGAAAAATCAATAACCGGGGCCACATAAATCTTCCAAAAAAGTCCCGACTCCAGTCTGTCTATACGGCTGACCCTGCCGATCATTATACCTTTCGGAAACACGCCGCCAATCCCGGAAGTAATGATTACATCTCCTTCCTGCACATCCTGAGTTTTAGCAATATACTTTAATATGCAGCCACGAGAACCTGCTCCGCGAATTATCCCCTGGGTACGTGTTCTTTGCACACAGACATCGATGTTGCTGTTTTCATCGATCAGGGGAAGAACCTTGGCTGAATGCCAGGAGGCATTGATAATTCTGCCGACCAATCCCGGACCAGCCATTACCGGTAGACCGGCATTAATTCCATGAGCAGTACCTTTATTGATCAGGATAGTCTGGGAAAGCGCAGTCTGCCCCCGCCCGATAACGCGGGCAACGACAAAATCAAAGTCACTATTATCTTTCAGAGCAAGTAGACTGCGCAATCTTTGCGCTTCAAGGTACCCCTCCTGATACAAAATAAACTGCGACTTCATATTATCGATTTTCTTCTTCAGATTACGATTTTCTTCTTCTATGCCCACCAGAAATAGATAACGGTACCAGGCATCACTTACACTTTTTAAGGAGGCATTAAAAACATTCTGCACCGGGGCAGCTACTTCGAAAACAACCTTGGAGACCAAACCGCCGGACGATTTCTGTTTCAAATTACAGGAAAAAACGATTAAAATTATAACCAGAAGTACAACGATAAAAACAATGGTTTTATAATTCCTGAAGAAAAACATTTTTTACCCGTGAGGAAAAAATAACTGCCATGCCGGTCGAGATACAATCCTGAGCAGATCAGATGGTGAACAAGGCATAGCTCACCTATGAAATTGAATTTGCCGGGAACATCCACGTATCCTAAATATCACTGCAATTCATTATACCGGCAAGGCCAAGAGACACAATTACAAAAACATTTACGCCGGAATAGTAACCTCTTTGAGCACATCAAGTTGATCCAAAGCCATACCGGCGCCACGGGCAACGGCACAGAGAGGATCATCGGCAATAGTTATAGGCAGTCCTGTTTCTTCCCTGGCAAGAATATCTATGTTGTGCAAAAGCGCTCCACCGCCGGTCAGAACAATACCACGGTCAACGATATCTCCGGCAAGTTCCGGCGGCGCATTTTCCAGTGCATCTTTGATGGCATCAATAATAAGCGTTACAGGTTCGGTAATTGCTCCCATTATTTCTTCCGAACTTATTTCAACCGTTTTGGGAATTCCGGAGATTAAATCTCTTCCTTTTACATCTATTGTTTTAATTTCTTCCATCGGATAAGCACAACCGATCTGTATTTTGATGATTTCCGCCGTCCTTTCCCCAATGAGCAAACTGTACTTGCGCTTCATATACTGGACAATTTCTTCATCAATTTTATCACCGGCCACCCGGACGGACTTGGAATAAACAATGCCGGCAAGCGAGATGACCGCGACTTCGGTGGTACCGCCGCCGATATCAACGACCATCGAACTCGTCGGTTCGGCAATAGGCAGACCGGCACCGATTGCCGCAGCCATTGGTTCTTCAATAAGGTATATTTCCCTGGCGCCCGCCGATTCCACCGTTTCACGCACCGCCCGCCGTTCCACCTGTGTGATACCCGAAGGAACAGATACGATGATACGGGGACGCACCAGAGACTTGCGGTTATGAACACTTAAGATAAAATGCTTCAACATTGCTTCCGTAATATCAAAATCAGCAATAACACCATCCCGCATCGGCCTGATAGCTACAATATTACCCGGAGTACGCCCCAGCATTTTTTTCGCTTCATTGCCGACGGCAAGCACCTTCTTCATTCCTCTTGCATCTTTATGTACAGCCACAACCGAAGGTTCATTTAAAACAATACCCTTGCCCTTGACGCAAACCAGGGTATTGGCCGTACCAAGGTCGATGGCGAGATCGTTGGAAAATTTACCCAAAATATAATCGAACAGCATTTTTCCTCCTGTATTTTTAATACCTTAAAAAAATAACACCTTAATGTTTTTTCCCTATACAGTATTTCCTTACCCTAAGCAATGCCTTTTTAAATTGTATTTGCATTTTGTAAATGACTGTAATACTAAAATAAAACTTTATTGCCGGAAGGCAGATACTTTTTAGTTTGAGGTGATTTTATGCTTAGTTTTCTCCGCCGCAACGCCCGCAGTTGGTTAATGTACTTAATATTGGGAATTATCATTTTTGTTTTTGTGCTCTATTTCGGTTCAAATAGAGCCAGTCAAACTGCCAAGGCCATTGCCGTCGTTGATGGAAGAGTGATCAGCGAAGCGGAGTTTCATGACCAATATGAAAAATTGCTGGATATGGCCAGACTTCGCTACGGATCAAAGTTGACCCCCGAAGCAGTCAAGGAAATGGGGCTGAAGAAGATGGCTTACGACACATTGTTGAACCGGGAGGTTATTATATCCAAGGCGGCTGATTTAAATGTCCAGGTCTCCGACGAAGAATTGAGAAAATCGATAATGTCCATACCCGCATTACAGACGGACGGTGTATTTGATGAACGAAAATATCAGCAGCTCCTGCGCTATAACAGAACATCGGCGGAAGATTTTGAAAAAATGCAAAAAATCAATCTGACGGCAACGAAGATCGAAAATCTTATCCGTGAAGGCATAAAGGTTTCCGACAAAGAAGTATTCGATGTTTACGTTATGCAAAATCAGAAGATTAATCTCAACTTTGTACAAGTTGCGGGAGCGGATATAAAAAAGAAAATTACTCCGACCGAAGCCGAATTGGAAAACTATTTAAAGAACAACAGCAAGCTGTTCCGCCAGCCCGAACAGGTCAAGATTAAATATTTGTCCTTTGCCGCCGGTAATTACGCACCTGCTGATACCGGTGATGCCGATCTTCGTGATTACTACAACCGCAACAAGGATAAATACAAAACAAAAGAAGGCAAACAATTGCAGTTTGCAGAAGCGCGAAGTGCAGTCGCCAGCGAATTAAGGAACATACGGGGAATGCAAGCTGCCTATACCGAAGCGAAAAAAGCGCATGACACTATTTACCAGGAAGAAAATTTTGAGGCCTATGCTGCTAAAAATAAATTGAAGATTAACACTTTAGACTTTTTCCCGTTGAATAAATCTCCCCAGGAATTCACCTCCGTTAAAGACCTGGCAGCAATACTTATGGATCTGAAAAAAAATGAAATCAGCAACGTCATTAAAACCGATGACAGTTACCGCCTTTTACAGCTTGTCGACAGAAAGGCCTCCTATCTGCCGAAACTGAGCGATATCCGCAATGAAGTAGAAAAGTCTTTTATCGAAAGTGAAAAACAAAACATCGCCGAAAAAGAAGCCGCGGCCATGTTGGCGAGTTTGAAAAAGGGGAAAGGACTGGATAAAGTAACCGGGGAAAAAGGATTAGCCGTTAATGAAACCGGTTTTTTTCAGCCTGGAAACAGCATTCCCAAAGTAGGAGCAAACCAGGAAGCAACGGAAACCATATTACAGCTTTCTGCAAGCAAACCGTATCCGGATAAACCTTTCCGGATAAATAATTCATATCTGATATTTAAATTCAAAGATGCCAGCAATGTTGATTCAAAAGAATTTGAGGCTAAAAAAGATTTATATAAAAGAGCCTTCGTCTCCATTAAACGCGAAGAAACGATGCAGACATGGCTGGAAGGCAATAAGGAAAGCATGATCAAAGAAGGCAGAATTAAAATTAAGAAGAACGCAAAAGATTTGTAAATTTATTTTAATCAGTCTGTAATGAAACGAATCACCATCCCCGAGGAATGCAAAGCGATGGAGGTGCTTAAGTCAATCCAATCGCTGAGTAATGAGGCTTACGCAAAACAGGCCAAAGCCGGACTGGTTGAGCAGTTCTATGCCGTCGAAGCAGGCGACATGTGCGAACTTGGAGATAATCCTTATATACCGGAACTCCTCGGTGAACCGCCCGCAGGAAGCGTTTCGCCGCTGGTTTTTCGCGGTGATGACCGTCATCCTGTTGAAACTCAGCGTAATATTTTTCCGGTTTTCAAGACCGGTTTTGCTTCCAAGGCCCTCCGGGACAGAAACCGCATCCTTCGAACCGACCATGACCTCATTGCAGAAGGAATTACCCCCTATCGCAACGAAATGAATTACGTGGTCAGGGAATCCTTCAGTCCCGTGTATCGTGCCGTGGTCGGAGACATGTACCTGCCGCGATCCGTCTCGCTCACGTGGGATCCCCGTATTGCCGCCTACTTTCCGACGGGAGCGGGCAATATGCCTACTGAAGGGCGAAGTTTTATTTATGGTATCCAGCTGCGCAGTTTCTTCAACCTGCATGCGGTTCAAAACCTCCTGGGTCCCGACCGCCTTCGATATGCGAGGGAAATCGCCAGTGTTGCTGTTCCAACAGCACATATTTTGGGCTCTCTGGAACTGCTCCGCAAGCGCAGCCAGGATAAGACTACTGCGACATGCATTGGCGAGATCCGGTGGAATCCAAACTATCAGGGGCCCGGAGAATTAAAGCAACTCTTTTTGCAGATAGTCCAGGCATTGAAGAAGAACGGGAGCATTGTTTTGAAGGCACCTGCCCTCGCCAGCGCCAGAAAAACGCCTAAGGCCGAGGAGATCCAGAAAACAGTACAGACAACAAACATTGCATCTGATCCGGAAGACCGCAGAAGACCAAAGCCCGGCAGTTGCCCGAGCTTCACGGATGTTCTCAACGATGTTAAGAAAAATACCTGGTCCGCAGAAGTTAAACAAAGCGCCTCGGCAAGTTCAATTAGGAATCGTTATCTGACCGACTATTAACCCCGCAGCCACTTATAAATATGTTTCAGGATAGTGAAATCAATACATAATAAAAAAAGGACTTAAGCGCATAACTTAAAGTCCTTTTTTATTATGGTGGAGCTGAGGAGGATCGAACTCCTGACCTCTTGAATGCCATTCAAGCGCTCTCCCAGCTGAGCTACAACCCCATTAAAGCCAGTCGAATTATGAAGCCCCTTTAACATGCGTGTTTGTTAATTGTCAACAGATTTTAGCTTGACTTTTTGTACCTCACCTATTAATAATCGCAGGCCGTGCCGGAGTGGTGAAACTGGTAGACGCAGGGGACTCAAAATCCCCCGATCCTTGCGGTCATGTCGGTTCGATTCCGACCTCCGGCACCAA
>JBDKUX010000139.1:0-4342 GCA_039679455.1 Smithella sp.
GTTGGTTCCATCCCGATGAGAACATCCCTCAGATGATGTTTAGCTTTTAGCCCGTCAATCATATTTACAAACTGCTCAAACCCTTCCCGACTGTTATAGAGCTTCGCACAACTCCCCAATACGTTGCCCTCCTTATTCATAAATCCCACTGCATTGAAGGCTTTGCCGATATCAACCCCAACGATGAGAGTCGTTTTCTTAATTCTTTGACGACGTGCTACCTGCCTGTTATAGTCGCTCTTGGACATGGTCATTTCTCCTTTCTGCTATAGTTGTCTTGGCTATTCAACTTTAACAGATCGAAAAGACCATGTCCTTACCTCTCTTCCCTATAGTAAGCTGTTACGGGGCTACAATCTTGCCCATGGTCAGCAGATTGGGGTGGATTCTCACATTGGCGCGCTTCGCCGCCTCATTGTTGATCGCGAATCTTATTCTGTTGTTTTCGATGTAGAAATTAATCATGACTCCTTTTTCCGCGAAAGAGTCCGTATCACCTACGGTCAGAATCGGCTTATAAGCCAATTCCTTAAGGATCATATCAATTCGCTCCTTCTCCGAAGCAGCGATAAAGAGAATGTCGCAATGCTTTGCCCCATGGAAGGAGGTAAGCCTCTTGACGACAATCTTTTTCCCCCTAAGCTTTTTCCCCTGGAGCGCATCCAGACGACCTTCGAACGGATCGTTGCCCAGCACGCCCAGGATCAGATGCTCCCCCCTTTCACCGGGTCTTTCCGGCCAGTCAACAAATTTCCCTATATTGTAAAGAAAAGCAGCTTTCACTTCGTATTCGCCATGTTTGCGTTCTTGTGCATGCAGGGGTGATGCCGCAATGTATCCCATTACAAGAAGCATCATAACGATAAAAAGTGTTTTTGTACTCATATTCCCTGCCAACCAGCGGTGTTCATTAAAATCTGTAAGTCAGTTTCAATCGGAATGACCGCCCGTCCTGCTCTATAGAGTTCTGCACATGCTCTTCGGAAGCCGGATCCGCATATCCTTTGTCAAAAACATTGTAGATACTGAAAGACAGATCCAGTCCCTGAATTAAATTATGAGAAGACAAAGTAAGATTAGTGATGAAAAAAGAAGCGGCTGTGGTTCCGTCGAGGAGCTTCCTTTTGCTCGTGTAATATTCTTCCAAACCGGCAACAATTTTATCTTTCAGCAGAGGGATCGTCAGAATGCCCTTGATCAGGTGCTGCGGCGAATTCGTGGCGTCCTCGCCCGTCTGCTCGTTTTCAGTTTTCTGCAAGGTGTAGCTGATCAGCCCTTTCCAGCCGGAATTCCACTGCTTTTCCAATTCCAGTTCGGCTCCCCTGGTTTCCAGGTGACTGACATTACGAAAAACATTCAAGCCGTCAGACGGGTCATTTTCCAATGAAATCATATCCTTGATGTTATTGTAAAACAATGAAGCCGTAAAACGCAGTTGCGATTCAAAGTATTGTTCGTAAATCAATTCATACGTATCGATGGTTTCCGGCTGCAGGTTGGGATTCGATTTCGCCGTAATATTGCCGTCGTTGTAATACAATTCGTAAGCGGTCGGGGCGCGAAAGGCCGACCCGTAGACCAGTTTCAACGCCGTCATAGGCAGAGGATGGTA
Source organism: Smithella sp. (assembly GCA_039679455.1). Taxonomy (GTDB): domain Bacteria; phylum Desulfobacterota; class Syntrophia; order Syntrophales; family Smithellaceae; genus MVRV01. Next base: position 1,613 of record JBDKUX010000139.1, read on the forward strand.
AATCAAAGCGGCCCGGGGATTGGTTGTCTCTCCGAATGTATCGTAATGGTCGTAACGCACGCCGATATTAAGAAGGAGTGCATCGCATATTTTAAATTCATCCTGGATGTAAAATCCCCAGTTTTGCGATGTTCTCCTGTCGTCCAGATACGAGGAGTATGGGTTCTCGTTGTAAGTAACCTGATCCTGCCTGATATGATCGATGAATTCTCCGCCCAGGATGAGACGGTGTTTCGGAAAATAGTCGACAACCGCTTTGAGATCGGCACCCCAGCGCTCCCCATTGGCGTTGTCCCTGTTGGTCACATCTCCTGAATACATATAGGTTCCGCGGTATTGATAATAGTCATAAAACAAACGCGAAGTAATTTGCCAGGCTTCAAAGTCATGTTCGTATTTAAGGTCAAGATAACCGACATCATCCCTGGTGCTGGTTCCCGCATTGTTGAACTCGGTCTCCCAGGGTGCGGTGGGAATTGTTTTATCCCGGCTGGAATAAGCTCCCTGCAACGAAAGATCTTTGAATTTCAAAGTCGTAAACATGTTATAATATTTGTCGGCGTCGGCGTCCTGGGCAACGCCGTAATTATCGGCGGGGCTGTCGAACTCTTTGAAATATAGATCATGGTGCCCCCCGCTGTCGTAATACGAACCCGACACGAGTGCTTCTATGCCGTTAGAGAAGTTGTTTCCATAACTTAAACGTCCCTTGTAGGTATCGTAACTGGCTGCTTCGCCCGAAACTTCGGCGCCTTTTAACTGGCCGCCCTTTTTCGTCAGCACATTGATAACGCCAAGAAAAGCATTTGTCCCGTATATCGAAGAACTCGGCCCGCGTATGATTTCCACCCGGTCGATAAGATCAACATCCAGAGGAAACTCCGTTCCGATAAAGGCTGTATCATAAATGCTGTCGTTGATGCGATGACCATCCACTAAAAGCAGAAGCCGGGAATTGTAATCGCCAGGACGGGAAACACCGCGTATGCCTAAATAATGGTAATTCCGGTCATAGGTTGTATAGAAGCTTCTGACGTTGCGAATAATGTCGGCCAGAGTTCGATAGCCGTTTCGTTGTATGTCGGAGGAAGTGACAATGCTTACCGAGGCGGGCGCCTCCGTGAGCTTCTGCTCATATTTTGAAGCACCGTAAACCGTGGATATTTTAATCTTCATTAGCTCCTGGAGATCAAGCTCCGTCAGATCGGGCGCAGAATCGGGAACGTCGCCCAAGGCGATGACCGGACTTGCAATCAGGAAGATCAGAAGAAGAAAAATCAGGATTGCTGTTCTCCCAGCGCCTGACAGTCGCAAGAGTCGTTTGAATATGCTTTCTAGGATACCTCTTTGAGTCATTACTCTATTGTCCTCCTGAGCATATTGATAAGATAGGACTTTTGACTGGCGGAACATAAAACAATTGATTATGTCTGTCAACGGAAAACAAGGGAAATCACCTTTTGAGTTCAACAACATATGCCGGGTAAACGACAGGAATGGACTATGGAAAGAAAATCACGGTTGATTACCAGCATCCGCTGACATAAAATGAGTAAGAAATTTTATGAGGAAAGATAAAGAAAGCTTAATGAAAGCACGAAAAGGTTGCAGACCTATAATCGAGATAGACGGAAACTATGGTGAGGGGGGCGGACAGATACTGCGCACCGCCCTCAGCCTTTCCTGCCTGCAGCAGATACCTTTCAAAATATACAATATCAGAAAGAGACGGGAGAAACCGGGGCTCATGCCCCAGCATCTGACCGCCGTCAGAGCGGCGCAGTTAGTAACCGACGCAGAGGTCATTGGAGACCATAAGGGCTCTATTGAATTAACCTTATCACCAAACAGGCTAAAGGGAGGGGATATCTTTTATGATATCGGTACCGCAGGCTCCACATCTCTTGTCTTCCAGACGCTTATTCCTGCTCTTGCCTTCGGCTGCAACCAAAAGAGTGCCGTAACCCTCAAAGGTGGAACTCATGTACCTTTCAGCCCATCATTCCACTACCTAAATGAGGTATTTGCCCCCATGCTGTCCATGCTGGGAATGGATGTTAAATTCAAGATCATCTCCTACGGCTTTTATCCGCGAGGCGGGGGTGAAGTCAGGATGGAAATCCATCCTGTACGAAAAATCATGCCACTGATTCTTTTGGAAAGGGGAAGAGTTACTGAACTGACCGGCATTTCCGGGGTCGGCAACCTGCCGCTTTCCATCGCCGAAAGACAGAAAAACGCAGCACTGGCATATATCGCCGGACGAATGAAACCGTTTGCGCGGCCTATCCGCATCGACCTACAAAATGTTCCCGGTCCCGCGCAGGGAACATTCATTTTTCTCAAAATGCATTCCGAGCATTCATCTGCCGGCTTCACCGCTTTGGGAGCGCGCGGTAAGCCGGCAGAAAAAGTGGGGCAAGAGGCGGCGATGGATCTCGTCGATTTTTTCTCCTCCGGTGCTCCTGTAGATCAGTATCTGGCGGACCAGATCGTTTTGTACCTTGCGATGTGCGAAGAAGAATCGGAATTTGTCGCAGCCAATATTTCGCAGCATTTGCTGACAAACTTATGGGTAATCAGCCGTTTCCACAATTTAATATATAGTCGTCCCTGAAAAAGTCTCAACATATTGATATTATTACTTTACTAGCTAATATTAACATGCTATAATTGCCGAAAAATTGGGAAAAGGAGCCAAAACCCGGCAAAATATATGAGACCGAAAGA
>JBDKUX010000140.1:0-28231 GCA_039679455.1 Smithella sp.
AGGGCATGGCGCTGATTGCCGATCCGATCCATCAATACGCCTTTTTTACTGTGCCGCAGGATAATGCCCTGAAGGAAACAACGGAAAAAGACCTGATTGATTCTCCCTGGATGCAGAGGCTGCGGCGTATCTATCAGTTGCAGAGCGCCCGCTGGGTTTATCCGGCGGCGGAGCATACACGTTTTCAGCATTCCCTGGGAACGATGCACATAGCCGGTGAATTTGCCAAGCACCTTTATCCCAGTTTGTGTGATGTTTGCAAGGATACGCCTTCCCTGAATTACGTAGAAGAGTTGATGCGTATAGCCGGACTGCTGCACGACGTGGGGCATGGGCCCTACGGGCACTTCTTTGATGAACATTATTTAAAAAAATGGGATTTGACCCACGAAATAATCGGCCAGCAGATTATCATGAAAAAACTCGGGAACATTATCTCCCGCATCAGTCGCAGTCCTTCCGGCGCTTTTGCCGACGGGGAAATTATGGATCCCCGGCAGGTGGCCCATTTGATAAAAATGCCGTAAGCGTCGGATAAAAAGCAGCCGCGCTGGCTGCAATTGCTCTGTCAGCTTTTTTCCGGCATCTACACGGTGGATAATCTTGACTATGTTCAGCGCGACGCTTATATGACCGGATTTTCCCTCGACATGGTCGATATTCCCCGTCTGCGTTACTATACTTTTTTTACCGATGAAGGTGTTACCCTGCATCAATCGGGCATGTCGGCGATGAGGCGTTTTCTTAACGCCCGTTTAAATCTGTACAGCAATGTCTATTTTCATCGGACAACCCGCGCCCTGGATTTGCATTTGCAGGAAATTTTTCACGATACAATGACTCTGCTTTTTCCCGGTAATCCGTTAAAAAATCTGGATGCCTATCAGTACTGCGATGAATGGTCCCTGTTCAATGAAGTGCAAAGCTGGCTTGCGGTCCAGGATGAAACAAAAAGGAAGCTGGCCAGGGAATGGAAAAAGCTTTACGACCGGAAAGTAAAATGGAAAATGTCGTTTTCCACGGAAATATCGGTAGCGCAGATTCACCGCGGAACAGGCTTTTCGCAGGCCAAAGATTATGAAACGAAAATCCGGGAATATTTGCCGGCGAAACTGAAAAACATTTTATTTCGAGTTGATCTGGCGACTCAGGACCCGCGGCCGCTTAATCCCATGGCCGAATCGGGCAAGAGGATTAATATCTTCAATCCGGTTACGGGCTTTACATCACCGGAGCAACTGGAGGAAATATTCCGTTTTATTCCCGCCCGGGTGATGCATTTTCGGGTGTTCGCCTTAAACCATGACCATGATGAAGCCCTTTCCCGCGCTGCGGAAAAGGCGTTGGGGGCACAGGAAGCAATAGTGCCGACGAATGTTTGATATGATTGAAGATTCTGAAACCACAGACTTGACTCTTTTTGTTCATACTTCCGGTGAAGAGATCGCCCTCTGGAACCGGCAGCGCATCGTCGATGCACTTGTGCGGGAAGCACAAATAGACTATTTGCCGGCGGAGGAAATATCGAAGGAAGTGGAAAAACAGATTTTCTCTTCCAGCATCGGAGTGCTGACGACCGCCCTGATTCGTGAACTGGTTAATGCCCGGCTCATTGAAAGGGGGCTGGAAAAGGAGCGCCGACTTCACGGCCGGCTTGGTTTTCCCCTTTATGACGTCCGCCAGTTGATCCTGCATCAAAATAAAGAAAATGCCAGCATCCCCCATTCTCCGGAAGGTACGAATCTGCTCTTTGCCGAAGGCATTAAAAGGGAATTTTCCCTCTATGACGTTTTTTCTCCGGATGTGGGCGAAGCGCATGCTGCCGGCGACATTCACATTCATGGTTTGGGCTATATCGATCGTCCCTACAGCTGCTGCCAGTCTTTGGAATATTTAAAATTGAATGGTTTGAAGCTGCCGCTGGCGATCAACTCCGCCAAACCGGCCAAGCATGCGGAAGTATTACTGGCGCATATGGTACGTTTCAGCGCGATCCTCCAGGGACATTTTGCCGGAACTATCGGCTGGGATGCACTCAATATTTCTTTTGCCCCCTACCTGGAAAACATGACCGATAAAGAGGTGCGCCAGTTTGCCCAGATGCTGATCTATGAATTTTCGCAGCTGTCCGCCACCCGCGGTGGACAGGCGCTTTATACCGACATTCACATTTACTATGAAGTGCCTCCGCAGTGGGCGAAACTTCGGGCCATAGGTCCCGGAGGGGAGCAGACCGGCAAAACATACGGCGAATACGCAAAAGACGCGCAACGTTTTGCCCGGGCTATTTGCGAGGTGTTTAAAAAAGGCGATGCGACAGAGAAACCGTTCATTTTGCCGCGTCCGCTTTTGCATATATCGGAAAAATTTTTGAATGCGGAAGGCTCTTCCGAATTATTACAACAAGCCTGTGAAGTGGCCAGTCTTAAAGGGAATATGTGCTTCGTCTTCGATAGAGGAGCCGATGCCTCTTCTTTTGTCTGCCTGAAGGCTTGCGGGAAAGACAAAGAATTCTGCACCGATGAATTGGACAAACCCTGGCTGATACGCAGTGCGGCGATTCATAGTGTAACTTTAAATTTACCGCGCGTTGCTTTTAAAGCTGGCGGAGATGAGAAGAAGTTATGGAGCTTGCTTCAGGAAGTTACCGCTGTTGCAGTAAAGACGCATATTCAGAAAAAAGATTTTTTAGAGAAACTTCTTTCCTATGCCGATGAAGGGCCACTGGCTGCACTGGCAATGAACAACGACGGCTTTCCCTATTTGAGAATGAACCGGGCCTTTTACATTATCGGACTTGCCGGTTTGAACGAACTCGTCCAAATCCATCTGGGCAGGCAATTGCACGAAACATCGGAGGCATTGGCGTTTGGTTTAAAAATTGTCGAATATCTGCAAAATGAAGCCGCAAAGTGGAGCAAAGAGAGTTCGATGAAATTTGTTCTGGAGCAATCACCGGCGGAAACGACGGCGTACCGTTTTGCCAGACTGGATTTAAAATATTATTCTCCGGCCGCCGGCCGTTATGTCAAAGGCGATATTGCCGAGGGGGCCATTTATTATACCAACTCGACGCATCTGTATGTTGCCGCAGATGTAACTCCTGCGCAAAGAGTAATACAAGAAGGACTTTTTCATCAGTATATGGAAGGAGATGCCATCACCCATCTGCAACTGGGCAGCTTTAATCCTGACAAGGAGGAGCTCTGCCGGTTTATAAAAGATGTGTTTTATAAGTCAGCCAATCGGCAGATTGATTTCATGCCGGAATTCACTTCTTGCAAAACCTGCGGCAAAACTGCGCCTGGTTTAAATGAAAGCTGTATTTACTGCGGGTCAGACGAAGTCGAAGGTATTGCCCACCTCACCAGATATTTCAGCAAAATATCGAGTTGGAATAAAGGCAAACTGGCCGAACTGAAAAACAGAAAGGTGAACAGGGATTTTCATTTATAGCACTCTCATGCCACTTGCGGCTTTTCTCCGATGTGGAGATAAGTAACTCCGAAAGTGAGCGGATATATTTTAACATTTTTCATGCCTGCATCTTCCATCAGTCGGGCAAAGGCTTCAGGAGATGGAAAATTCATGATGGAATCGGCCAGATAATAATAAGCGGCAGGATTTTTCGAAAAAAATTTCGCAGATGCGGGCAGTAGATAATTCAGATACAGATAGTAAATCATTTTAAGGAAACGATTCTGGACGAACGTCATTTCCAGCACCATCACCTGACCGCCCGGAACGGTGACGCGCAGCATTTCAGACAGCGCGCGGGTGCGGTCGGGAATGTTGCGGATACCGAAAGCGATGCCCGAGACATCAAAGTAGTTGTCCTCGAAAGGAAGCTGCAGAGCGTCACCCTGCATGATTTGAATTTGCCCGCCAAGGTTTTTCTTTTGCACTTTTTCTTTTGCCGCTGCAACCATTTCCGGGACGAAGTCGAGGCCGGTTACGGAGATTTGCGGATGTTTTTCAGCCGCGGCAACCGACAAATCGCCTGTCCCGCACGCAACATCGAGATAGCGGTGAGTTTGAAAAAAACGCATCTTTTTTGCTGTAAAATTGCGCCAGGCCACATCGCGCCGCAGACTTAAAAAACGGTTTAAAAAATCATACTTGCCGGTGATGGTGGAAAAAATTTCTTTCACCATGCGAATGCGTTCGACATCGGAGACGTTTTTTACCTGCGGATATTTATCGGGGGTGGATCTTCCCATAAAAATTATTTGTCCTTGTTTTGTTAGCAGGCTGTTCAAAAATGCTTACATACAAGGCATCGCAAAAACCGAATCGCGAAGCGTATGGAGAAATACGTTGAGCGATAAGGTTTGCCGCGCAACGCAGCAGATGAGTGTTTTTCAACAGCCTGCTGCGGATTTAGCAGCGATGGCGGTTAAATGCAATGAAAAAGAGTCAAACACAGATCACCATTCACGGTGACAAGAAACTGAAGACCGAAAGTGTAGTAGATTACCTTTGTTTGAAATATTCTCCTTCCAGCGGTAATAATCACGATATGGTCCCGTATATTGTTCTAATGATATAGCAAAATATACCCTCCTGTATATGTTTTTATTGTCATAAAAAATATATGTAACTGCCGATTCTGAGAGAACAAGTTATTTTTAAGAGAAAGCAGTTTGCATTTTCATTCTTTACTTTTCTTTACTTTACTTTGCCGCTGACAGGTGCAAGAGGAAACTACATTTACAAAAGAGGATTATAATGAAAAAAAAGCAATTGTTATTCAGTGTTACTCTTATTATTCTGACTTTTATTTGTATTTCATGCGCCGTACCAAAATACGCAACCGTAACGCCTGAGTTGCGCACACAGTTTCTGAAAGACCTGGAGGCGGGAAAGCCCAACCTGGATTGCGATACCCTCGCCTGCGATATTAGTTGGATTGGAAATCTTAAAGAAATGATTTCGTTGCATAAGTCCGGTCAATGGGAAAAGCTGACGGAACTGGTTATGAAAACAGGTTATGGTAAAGATTTGGCCTACTATTTCCTGGGGCAGGCGGCAGAGGGCATGGGATACAATGAAGCTGCTCTAAAATATTATCAGCAGAGTGTTGTTGTCTTTAGCGACTCAAAAAAATTACACCATTGCCGGGAATCCGGCGGCGGTTGCAGGGGATTGAATCTGGCGGTTCTCTTGCCGCAGCGGATTGCAGAAATTAAAATAGCTATTAAAACAGAAGGAAGAAAATCTGTCAGGAAGTCGCAATCAGTACAGAAAAAAAATGCAAAAATAGGTAATGAGAAATTTAATTTCAAGTTTGCGGAATATAAAGATGAAGCTCTGCCTTTTGTTCTGAGTGTTTTTTATCAAGATAAAAAAATTGATGAATATGTAAGTGCTTCAGAAATAGATATACAGACAATGGAAAATACTCCTTCAAAAGGCTGTAAGACATTTATCAGTGGTATTTTTTCTGGAGGGGCAAACTGTTGTTTTAGTACGATATTAGCAATCAGTTGCGGATCAAATGATTATTTGTATTATGTTGACAGTGGTTCAAATCTAGAAGACGTTACAGGCGATGGAGTCAAGGAACTGGCCGTATATGACAATTATTTTAAATATTACCAACCTGATGACAGTCATTTCCTGTCAGGTGCAGAATCTGACAGCTTCGTAAGATACGCTATCTGGACTGACAATGGCTGGGAACTTGCTAAGCCGGGCAAATTAAAAAAAGTATATACTAAACTCAAAAATAAGCTGCTGAAAGATGCAGCTGAAAGCCGTGGTGAAACAATTCTAGCAATCGGAATAGCATATCATGCCTTGATGAGTGGTGAAAATGCTTCGACAGCAAAGAAACTGCTTAAAAGCAGATTACCCAAAAGCTGGAAACCTATTACAAACAAAGTGTTTTCCGATATTGTATTTTGTGTATCACGTGATCCAAGAAATAGAGATTTGAACACGGAAGTTCTCAACAAAGTTCAGATCGATTCTCCAATAAGGAAATAAGATGATCTGCAGAAAAACCAGACCGATAGAGATACTTGTTTGGTAGGTGGCTAAACTGCATTATAGTTTTTTTTATGCTTTGAGATTAAAATCGAACATTTATAAGAGGTGTAGCAATGGCCGATTTTATTAGCAAGATTAAGGAAGGATTTGGCAAAGGAGTGACAACCGCCAGTGTAAAGTCACGGAAATGCTCAATTCTACCAGGTGTAAGAGGCAGATTGATACCTTGGCCAGGCAAAAAACAGAGTCACTGGAAGAGTTGGGAACATTGTCTTTAACATGTTTAAAAAAGGTGAATTCAACGAAACGTTTTTGAGAAGTAAGTGTGCTGCAATTGCAAATATTGATCAGCAAATAACGGAAAAGGAGGAAGAACTGCGGGAAATGCGGAACAAAGCATGGTTGAATAGATTGCATTAAAACCAAAGCAAACAAACATTAAAAAAATCAAAGAGAAAAGATAACGACAGAACAGAATGGAAAGAAATATTTCCGCAGGATTATTCGGCATTGTATTACTCAGAACAGCTAAAGCTTGTCTTCCTGCACAGCTTTCCTACCCAAGACCTGCGACCGAGTTACAATTGCAATATTTGTCATTCCGAAAGGATACGAGGGATCTTCATTGAAGATCCCTCACTACTCCGGGAAATGGATTTTTCTCTTCGTTGAAATTTATCAGGCGATTGCTGAAAATAACATTAGACAGATATTATTTTTTCCCATGTCCTTTCCCATGTCCATTGCCTGTATCTCTCATGTCGCTGTCATCCCCCTTGTCTTTTCCGTTATGCTTCTTATGCTCTTTGGCCGTCTTATCTTTTTTTTCTTTCTTGTTTTTGCCTTTGTCGGCTTTCTTGCCGCTACCGAAATCACCGCCTAAATCATGGCCTCTTTTCAGGGCGTGGAATTCCTTGGAGCCAGGCTTGATTCCCAGTTCCTTGGCAATGACGCCCCATCCCTTTCCCTTGTGGCTCTTATAGACACCAAGCACCTCTTCCGGTGGATGATGCGACATTTCGCCAAGCCGGAAAACCATATAAGCATCTCCCGGACTTGGTACATTGCCTATAACTGCACTGATCCGGGCATCGCCGATTTGGAAACGGGTGGCCAGTCTTGCCCGGAAGCCTTCGGAATCCGCCTGAGCCTGGATATTAAAGTCCCTCATCCAGTCAAAATCACCAGCCGATACAATTGCTGCTGATGAGAAAAACAGAAATACAACAGAAATCATCAATAATATCTTTCGTACTTTCATCAAATTCTCCTTTTTGTTGCTTCAATTTTTGCTAATAGGTCGTCTGTTCTAATCATTTTCTTTAGATTTCTGTTGCTGCTGGGGGTGTGCACCCTTTCCCTGCTGCTGTTGATGTTGTTGCCGCTGAATATCCTGCCTCTGCTGGTATTGTCTTTGTTGCTGATATTTTATTTCCTGCTGCTGTTGCTGTTGTTGAAATTCGGGGCCTTGCTGTATCTGCTTTTGCTGCGGATGTCTTATCTCCTGCTGCTGACGCCGCTGAATATCCTGCTTTTGCTGAATTTGTCTTTGCTGTTCATGTTTCAACTCCTGCCTCTGTTTTTGCTGCTGTTGAATCTGTATTTGTTGTTGCTGTTGAATTTCTCGCTTTTGCTGAATTTCTTTTTGCTGCTTATATCTCATCTCCTGCTGTTGTTGCCGCTGAATCTCCGGTCTTTGCTGATACTGCTTTTGACGTTGATCCCTTAGTTCATATCTCTGCTGCTGCGTCCGGGGGTTATAATTACGGACATCCCAGGTTTTCTTCTTTTCCCAGTATCGATTATTGCGCCAGGTTTTCCAATTCTGTTGAAGTCTTTGGTGGGGAATACGTTCATAGTACCAGTGGTGTCCGTACCAGCTGCGTTCTATGTAGTATCTTCTCCAACCCGGGTCTACATCAAAATAAAATCTTGGGACGGCGCTGTAATAAACCCATCCCCGGTCATAGTAATGTGAACGATACCACCGGCCTTGCCACGGACGCCACCACCAGCCATTCCAGAAAAATATGTCTACATCTATTCCCGGAATAACATAAACGTCGTCGGCGTCCGGCAACACTATTACATGCGGGGGTGCCGGGAAAGCAATAAGCGGCGGCAGTGAAATTCCGATGCTGACGTCTACTGCCGCTATTGCCGGAACAGTGGAAAAACTCATTATCAGAAAAAATACAGCCCCAAAAACTACTTTCTTCATTTCGGTTCTCCTGTTTTTTTATTTATTTATGAAATGGCAATAAAACGGCAATAATCACATTTTATGCCAACCTGGATAATTATAAATAATCACGTGAATATTAAATATGTTACAATTATACAGGATGAGAGTAAGGTAAGCAAAAGATTTGATTATTGGGTACAAAGTACCCAGCAATCGAATATCGTATGGATCAAAAATACACACTTTTCCAATCCCTAATTCTCGTTGTTTGTAACTCTGGGCAGCAGAAAACTCAAAATCACCATAAGAACATTGGCCGATCCCAGCAGCATTAAAGCCCTCGATGCGTTGTGTCCCAGATACGTATAAAGTTCGCCGGCAATGCTGATAACGGTGCCGCCCAGACACCAGGCCCAGCCCATCAGGATTGCCGATACGATGCTTACATTTTCGCGGGGAGCGATCCACTGGCCGAATGCTACTCCCAGCGGGTTCACAGTTCCCAGAAACGCTCCGCCCGCGATGCACAGCGCAATGAATGCCGGCACCGGCAGCGTCAGGCGGACAATAGCATGGTAGCTCGCGGCGGACAGAATCGTCATTGCAATCAGCATCCGACGCCTGCCGATGCGGTCCGCCAGGTGTCCCATCGGCACCATGAACACGGTCGCCCCGAAGATGATCAGACCAAAAGCTCCGCCCTGTCCGATCCACGAAGGGTAGCCTTTCTCGTGGGCGAATTCCGGCATGAGGAAGAACAACCCGCTTGCCACACCGCTGGAAATTGCCAGGATCAGAAACAGAACGAATATTTGCCCCGCCACCGGACGAAGAGCGGTAAGCGATGCGATTACCGATAATTTCCTTTCCTGTGATGCCTCGGCCGGTCGGCACCATACCCAGACAAATGCCCAAAGAATTAACACCGGAAGGAAAAGAATTTCGGTATGGTGGTCAAGATTATTATATGCGGTGCGAAAGCCTATCTGACTGAGACCGAAACCGATGCTGCCGACTGCAATGAACACGGCCAGAAATGTGGAGCCGTGCCGCACGGAAAAACTTCCCGCCAGCCCCGCTCCTGCCGGATGAAACATGTCCTGACCGAGCCTGCCGGCGGCAAGGATGACGAACACGACAAGATAAAAACCGCTTAATCCAAAGAGGGTAGGAAGCAGGCGATTCAAAGTTGTTTGGTAATCGGCGAGCGGGCCGAGCAGCAGGGAAAAGTAAGTCAGCAGCGTGCCCAGTAGAATGACCCGCCGGGTCCCGAAACGGTCGGCAATGGAGCCAAACAGCGGTTGAAGCGCTGTTCCACTCATGGCGATGACCGTGGCGATCCAACCGGCTTTGGCGACATCCAGACCGGCAAGTGTCTTGTATACCGGCCAGACACTCAGTCCCATGAAATCAACCATAATATGCGCGATCACCACGGCGACAAATGTGCCGACTGATCGGCGCCTGGTCTCGCTCTCTAATGATCCGCTGTTGGAAAGCACCGCAGGTGCGGTGGTCGAAGTTCGATCTTGTTTGTTATCTTCTATGTACTTACTCCAATTTCACGCCGTTTACTTCTTATTCATCCTGGGAAATCCGTTTGAACATGCGGACATCTACAACACAAGCGCCCTCATCATAAACCAGTACGGGGTTCAGATCGATCTGATCCAGATCAGGATTGTCGATTGCCAATTGGGAAACTCCTTTTATGATATCTGCCAGCGCCGCCTGATCTTTGGGTTTCTGACCCCGGACGCCGGCAAGAAGAGGATATCCGGTAACGGTGCGAATCGTCTGCATGATTTCATCATCAGATGCAGGCAACAGGCAGAATTGCACATCCCTGTATATTTCGGTAAAAATTCCTCCCAGACCGAACATGAGGACTGGTCCGTACTGGGGATCTCTGAATACCCCGACGATAACTTCCAGGCCGCCGGACCTGGCCATAGGTGATACGGTTACTCCTTCCAGACAGGCGCCGGGTACTCTGGAAGATGCATCGATCATAATTTCACCAAAGGCTCGGCGAATTTCTTCATCACCGGAAAGATTCAGGCGGACACCCCCGACATCACTTTTGTGCGCGATGTCGGGAGAGGCTATTTTGAGGGCAACCGGTGTTTCCAATTTACGGGCCAGAGCTGCAGCTTCGTCCGGCGAGGCGGCGTGCAATACAGCTACGGCAGGAATAGCCTCTTTTTTCAGCAATGCCGTTGATTCTTCGGCAGTCAACAATTGCAGGCCCGCCGTCGAAGCAGGGGCGGAAGAAGGGATCAGGGCAGGGCTGTCAAACCGGAAGAATTGATGCAGCGCTTTAATACCGCGTTCGGGAGAGGGAAAGACAGGAATGCCTTTTTCCTGAATAAGAATCCGCTCCCGGCGTTCCACATCCGCACCACCTAAATAAATTACCAGTTCCGAGGCTCCGGGAGTGACGATTTGAGCAGCGCCGGCAATGGGATCTCCGAAAATAACAACCATAACATCATATTCGCCTTTGGCCGTATCCATGACTTGGGAATAGAGCTCCGGTTCACCCATAACATCGCCGGTCAGATCGATGGGATTATTAACGGAGCAGTGAGGGGGCAGGATTGCCCGCAATTGTTCCCTGAGAGTGGCAGACGGGGGAGGAGTCTCCAGACCCAGTTTTTCCGCCTGGTCAATGGCTAAAATGGCGGCTCCTCCCGAACTTGTTATATTGAGCAGCTTCTTTCCGCGCGGCTTTGTCATATAGGCAAGAGCCTTGGCAAAATCATACAGTTCTTCGATAGTGTCCGCCCGGTGAACATGGTGTTTTTTGAAAATGGCGTCATAAACGGCGTCAACCCCGGCCATTGATTTTGTATGTGATTCGGCGGCAAGGCGGCCCCGGTCAGTGCGCCCGGCCTTGAGAATCACAACCGGTTTTGTGGCCGCAGCCAGCGCCTTCTGGAAATCCAGCGGACGCTTGACACCCTCGACATAGAGGGCAATTACCTTTGTGTCGGGATCATTGTTGAAATACCGTATGCAATCTGCTTCATCGACATCAGCGCGGTTGCCCAGGCTTACGAAAACGCTCACGCCCAGGTGATCTTCACCGGCCCAATCCATGAGCGCCGCCCCGACGGTTCCGCTCTGAGAGATAAAGGCCATTCCTCCCTTCCTGGTGAGCAAGGGCCACGAGGCGCACATTTTATGATGTGGATTGTTTACACCCTGGCAGTTGGGACCAACTACCCGGATTCCATAACGGCGTGCAATGGAGGCCAGCTCTTCCTGGAGTTTTGTTCCATCTTCACCCGCTTCCGCAAATCCCCCGGTGATAACCACGGCGGATTTGACTCCGGCGATACCGCACTGTTCTATAGTTTGAGGAACCACCCGGGCTGGAATGATTATTACCGCCAGATCCGGTGCGGGAGAAATATTGCTGATCTGTTTATACACCGGAAGGCCGAGAATCTGGTCGGCTTTCGTGTTTACGGGATATATCTTACCGGTGAAGCCGCCGTTAATAAGATTGTATAAGACATCATACCCTATCTTTCCGGCAACCGGCGAGGCTCCGATTACGGCAATGCTTTTCGGTTTAAATACAGCGTCGAGCTGGTTTATCAATTCCATGATCACTCCTTTTGTTATTGTTACGGGGTTTAAGGAATAGATTAAAATAATAAAAGATCACATCAATTTTCATCAATCTTGAATGATCGCCGGGCAGTACTGCGCAATCTCTTCCAGAAACTGATCGCGGCTGCGGTAGTGAATAACCTTCCATCCTTTCTGCCAGGCTCTTTCACAGTTTCCCGGGTTATCATCTATGAAGAGAACCTTGGAAGCTTCAGCGCTCACTTTTTGTAAGACATCGTCAAAATGACTCGGTTCTCTTTTGCCCTTTCCCATTTGATAGCTGTTGAAAATATAGTCGAACCAGCGGAAGAAATCATCGCGGGTATTTATTTCTTCCAGCCAGTTGGTTTGATCACTGAGGATGCCGACGCGAATATCGAAATCCCTGATTCTTTTAATCAGGTCGATCATCCACGCCCTCAGGGTGAAACGGGACAGTATTTCATTTCTGAAAGACTGATCATCTCCCCGGATGCCCGTTGTCTTCCTCAGCAACTCCCAGTAAACACTTTCCGTTGCTTTCCCGATAAGATAGCCGCAGCTGTGGATGGTATCCTCGGCGGTTCTGTAAAAATTATCCCCGTCGATCCCGTTTAACCTTGCTATCTCCTTGAGTCCATCTCTGAATCCTTCTTCCGCTAGAACTCCTCCGTAATCAAACAACACTGTGTTAACGCGACAATCTTCAGCCGAGCGCTTCATTTTCTTCCTGCCTTCTGCAAAACATAATATGGTATGCAATTAATAAAAAAAGATGAAAAACAATATAAATGATTATTACAATAATTTGAATTAAATTAATAGAAAAAGCAAAAAAGCTCTTGAATCTCTTTGAGTACAATTCCCATGTTTAAAGTTATCAAGAAGATCTTATTTACAGAATTTCCGCCTTAAATTCGCAAGCCCGAAAAGGCCTGAACCAAGAAGAATAAGGGCGGAAGGAATCGGTACATTAGAGAATGCAGATGCATGTATATCATAATCAATATGGTACAATCCAGACGCTGTTACTTCCAACGATCTTTCCAATGTAGGCTCAGCAACACCTTGCTCCCATGACCACGATCCATTATAGTGTCCCAGCGTAATTTCTCCGTTAACGTTAGAGACTTTTTCAATCCACAATACTGTATTCCCGGGACCCCACAGTCGAACAAGCAGACTGGCCCATGTATCATCTCTGGAAGCCTTGGAGTTACTTTCAGCGTATAAACTATATGGAACGGATATCGTAAGTGTTGCCGGGTTCAGAAGACTGAACCAGATATTGTAGGCGCTTGTCCAGCCGTAGGCAGATGCGTATGTGGAGTGCGACGATACGGATGATACGGATGCCTCCGCTGTGGTAATTGTCTTGATGCCGTTGGAGTATGTTGTGTTCGTCCGGTTTGGCTTAGTGGAGGTATAGGAGACATTGGCAATGGCGTATGCATTGGAAACTGCGGCACTGGTTCCGCCTCCATTGTTTAAGATCGTACCGGTCCAATGGTCGTCAATACTGCCGGGGTTAGATGCAGTAGCGTAGGCATGCACTTGTGTGTAAGTAGCGGACGTAACGTTAAGCATGCCCGAGGTATTGGTTAGAGCAATCTTTACTTCTCCAACGTTGGCCGTCGCGATGCTGGTCAGCGGATAGGCACAGGCGCTGGAATATAAAAAGAAAAACCCAATTAAAAGGGCTAATGCCAATAAATTTACTCTCAGTCTGCCCATATTATCCCCCTTTGATTAGAAATAATCCGATTCGGAATACCATGGCAAACTTAATACAGCAATCCATTCGAAAAAACAATATCTTAAAATCATTATGACTTCTTGACATACAAGGCCGTATTTTTTATATTCCACTCTTTCCCCAAAGGATATTATTGTAAAATCGAATTAATTGTTTCTGAAAAATGACGATAAAAAACGTATATGAAGGAATAGAGCTATGATGGATATCGATGTATTAGTTATCGGCCGAAGCTGCCTGGATATCATTTCTGTTGTTGAACAGTTTCCCCGGGAAGACACCAAAGTCCCGCTTTTATACCGTATGGTAGAAGGTGGCGGTCAGGGTGGAACTGCCTCCTGCTGCATTGCCCGGCTGGGAGGTAAGGTTATGTATTATGGTTGTCTGGGCGCCGACAGCGAGGGATTATTCTGTCTGGAACGCCTGAAAGAATTCAACGTTGAAATGGAATATGTGGATGTTGTTGAAGACGGCAAAACACCGGTAGCGTACCTGTTTGTAACCCGTGGAAGCGGGAAGCGGACTATTATCTATGAAAAAAATACGCTGCCTCCTTTAAGGGTGGATCGGCTGGTGCAGATTCTTGTCAATCCGGTCAAGGTTGTCCTTCTTGGTCCTGAGACGACCTACCTGGCGGAAGATGTCAGGGCTTTGGCCGGAGATGACATCAGGATCGTATATGACTGTGAAAGATGGCATGAGGATATTACTACGATGATGGCGGCAGCCGATTATTTTATCCCCAGCGCTGATTTTTTGCAGATGGAAGAATTAAATCTTGCGGACCTTTCCTTTGAACAGCAAATGTTCCGTCTGGCCGGGATGGTCAGCGGCGCCCTCGTGGTGACGCAGGGCGAAAAAGGGGCGTATTATATCAGCGAGGAGCAACTGATCAACGTTCCGGCGCCTGCTGTAGAAGTTAAGGATACGACCGGTGCGGGCGATAATTTTCATGCGGCTTTCTGCCTGGCTATAAGCCGCGGGGATGACCTTCCCGCAGCAGTGAAATTTTCCGTGGCGGTTGCTTCTCTTTCCTGCCGGGAATACGGAGGGAGGCAGGGTATCCCGGAAATAACTGAAGCGCAGGAATTGGCCGCCAAACTGAAAGAACAGATCATAGCAACGAAGTGATAAATGATTTCAGATTAAGTTGTTCAACTAAGTACCAAGAACAAGTCAGGAATAAAATTTAAGATAGAGGAAATGGGATATATGGAAAAGTATCTTGTGATGATCATGTTTAGTGCACTGGTAATCGTGTTTTTATTTTTAAGCAAAAAAATTGCTGATGCTATTACCCGGTTTGATGATGACGTACAGATTCGACAAAACGACAACCTGGCGATTGCCTTGCGGCGCTTCGGCATTTTTGTCGGTATGTGTATTGCCTTGCAGGTTCTGGTTGCAGATGTGTCATCGTATCGGGACGCCGCCTTCTTTTGTATTTACGCTCTCATTGTAGTCGTCATCTTTTTTGCGGCTCACTTTATTAACGATTTTATTATCATCCCGAAGGTCTGCAACAACGAGTTAATCAAGGGGGGCAACGTTCCTACAGGCCTCATTGAGGCGGGCGCCTTTATTGCCACCGGCATACTGATCAACGGCGCTTTCTCCGGATACGCAGGCGGAGTTATCAGTGCCGTGGTTTTTTTCTTCCTGGGACAAATTTGCATGATTGCAGCCATATATCTCCATGAAAAAATTTACCGGTTCGATGTTGTTCAATGCGTTAAAGACAGTAGTGCGAGCGCCGGAGTGGCCGTGGCGGGATTACTCGTTGCTTACAGCATTATTTTACGGGCAAGCATTGCCGGGGACTTTACCGGCTGGATCAACAGCCTGACGGCGTTTGCCATTAGTGCTGCAACCGGCATGATCGGACTTATTTTTTTTGAAAGGATTGCCGCATTGATTTTTCTGCCGAAAACCTCGATCGGTGATGCCATCCGCAGCGGTAATACCGCCGCCGTTGTATTGGTGCAGGGCGTTACCGTTGCCCTGTCGCTGATCATCAGTCAAATGATTTAGGGTGATCCGGGGCGGACTATGAATAATAAAATAACCGGCAGAATAATTATTGGTGGCATATTTTTTCTGGCCAACAGCCTTTTAATCGGCTGTGAATCCGCGGATGATGTAACGCTGGGCAGGCCCGGGGCTTATTCAGACGAGGGCGGCAATGTGATGGCGCAAAGGCAAAACGGTGTAATGACCATGATAGAGGAAGTCAGTTCCGGAGATTTCCGGATTGTCAAGGAATATCCCAGTAAAGTGACAGGTGTGGTTGTCAAAAAACTGGATGGTACGCAGGAAACTATTCCGGAAGAGAAAATTCCCTCCATCATGGATCAGTCAAAAAATGAAAAAAGTATGGGGGTGGGGTCAGTGCTTACCGCCGGGCTTGTCGGGTATATGATGGGTCGGAATTCATCGATGAGCCCTTATGTTTATAAAGATGATTCTCTTTACCAACAAAGTCTTATGAACAGACAATTGCTTTATAAGCAGCAGGAAGAAGACGACAAGCGCCGGGGATATACAGGCTACTGGTCGGGCGGGCGTTATTACAGCAATTACCACGGGAGATACAACGATCAATTCGGACGCGCGTCAACCGGTTCGGCGAAATCCGGTTTCTTTTCCCGCCTGGGCAGCAGTTTCCGGAGCCTCGGCTGATGAAAATTATTCCGGTCAAGCCGGTGCCCGATGACGTATACAAGAAAGTTGGATTCTATTGGTACGCCTCACCACAGGATAAATCTTACATAGCCGACGAACTGGTTGTAATAAACAGGGACGAGGGCGATGCCTATTACCGGGCGGCCAATGAACTATATGCAATGTATGTTCAGGCCGGGCAGCATGTTATTGATCAGAAGCTTTACCCGCTTCTGGATATTCCTCCCAATCTTGGGGAAATGATCGAAACCAGCTGGGATGACGACAGCCATTTCCATCTGCTGGGGCGTTTCGATCTGGCCGGAGGGCTGGATGGCCTGCCTATTAAACTTATCGAGTTTAATGCCGACACGCCGTCACTCATTTTTGAAGTGGCGCTCGTGCAGTGGCTGCTCTTGAAGCACAACAAGATGAAGGAAGAAAACCAATACAACAACCTTTACGAAGCCATCAAAGAGAATTTTGGAAGGCTGAGAGCGCAACATCCGTTACTCGGAAAACAGGATAGTCGTATTCCGCACGCACTTTTTTCCTGCTTCGAAGAGGCGGGGGAGGAAGATGAAAACACCGTCCGGCTGATCGAAGAGATTGCCTATGAAGCTGGTTTCATCACCGGCTTTGAATATGTGGAGAAGGTTTTCTTCGGTGCCGAGGAAGGCATTTTGGATAAGGAAGGAAATGCTTTTGACTACTGGTTCAAGCTGCTTCCCTACGAGATAATCTGTGCTTATGAACCCGAACTGGCCGGATTGCTCACTGAGATTCTCCGCCGTAAGTGCTGCATTCTGCTTAATCCCCCCTATACGCTGCTTTTTCAATCCAAGGGAATCATGAAAGTGCTTTGGGATCTTTTTCCGAATCATCCCCTGCTTCTGGAAACAGATTGCAAACCTCTTGCCGGGAAAAAATGCGTGGAGAAAAGAACTTTCAGCCGGGAAGGGGACAACATCCGTATTCTGGATGCAGGCGGTAATGTCGTTTCCGCCAGAGACGGGGAATACGGCTCTTACGGTAAAATTTATCAGGCCTGGGCGGAGTTACCCACGGACGAAGAAGGCCGACTGTATCAGGCCGGCGTATTTTTTTCTTATGAAGCCTGCGGCCTGGGCTTTCGCCGCGAAAAGGGCATTATACACAATCAGTCGCAGTTTGCAGGACATTATGTGGAAACATAGTCGTGGCTAAGAAATAGTTCAGTTCCATATTCAACCGGTAAATGGATCTGCAATCGGTGATTAATCAATTTTGATGAACGCGCAAAAAGTCATAAAAGTGGCAACTTACGAGGCCGTCAATTGTTCTTCTTTTGTAACCGTAATATCCTTGACACATAAAACGGCGTCTCCTATACTGAAGATTAGAAAAGACAATCTTATTTCACCCGGGTACTCATACATTAATCCTCAACATGGTTTCAATAGGGCATGAAAGGATCAATAAAAGGCATGGAGAATCTTATTGGAAAACACTGGCACCATATGCCTTCAGAGGAAGCGCTGGACCTACTCGAAACAAGCCCGGACAAAGGTCTCGACCAGTTCGAATCGGAGGACAGGAAAAAACAGTTCGGCGACAATGTTATCACCACTAAAAAGGGCAAGGGCCCGATTTTGCGGTTTCTCCTCCAGTTTCACCAGCCTCTGATCTATATCCTGCTTGTCTCCGGGGGTATAACGTCCCTGCTCGGTGAATGGGTGGACGCAGGTGTTATCTTCGGCGTAGTGCTGGTCAACGCCGTCATCGGCTTTCTCCAGGAATCAAAGGCGGTGAAGGCCATGGAGGCGCTGGCCAGAACGATGATCACCGAAGCGACAGTCATCCGCCATAGTGCGAAAGTGCGTATCTCTTCGGCAGAGGTTGTGCTGGGCGACATCGTCCTGCTCCAGTCGGGGGATAAGGTTCCGGCGGATCTCCGCCTGATAACTACCCGGGACTTACAGGTGGACGAATCGGCGCTCACCGGCGAATCACTGCCGGTGCAGAAGACGCAGGACATTCTGCCCCACGACACGGTGCTGGCCGACCGGAACAACATGGCCTACGGCTCCACCCTGGTTACTTACGGGCAGGCCTCGGGTGTTGTAGTGGCGACCGGAGACCATACCGAGGTGGGCCGCATATCGCAGCTCATCTCCGAAACCGAAGAACTGCAGACACCTCTCCTGCGGAAGATAGAAGAATTCAGCAGGGTGCTGCTCTATGTGATCCTCGGCCTTGCCGGGGTAACCTTTGTTGTGGGCGTAATGCGCGGACAGAGCGCTTTTGACATGTTTATGGCTGCTGTGGCGCTGGCTGTGGGCGCCATTCCCGAGGGGCTGCCCGCAGCAATGACCATCACCCTCGCCATCGGCGTGGCGCGCATGGCGCGGAGAAAGGCCATCATCCGTAAGCTCCCGGCCGTGGAGACTCTGGGCAGCACCACCGTGATTTGTTCGGACAAAACGGGAACCCTCACCGAAAACCAGATGACCGTCCAGGAGATCGTGTCCGCCGGCGAATCTTATGCGGTAAGCGGTACCGGCTATGTCTCCGCAGGCGAGATTACGGGGGTGCACGGGCGGACCTTGTTCCCGGCCGTCATCGAAACTCTCCGGTGCGGTCTGCTTTGCAACGACAGCCTGCTTGTGGAACGGGATGGTTATCTTACGGTGCAGGGCGACCCCACCGAGGGGGCGCTTATTACTTCCGCCGCCAAAGCCGGCCTCTCCCTGGATGAGGAAAACTCCCGGCTCCGGCGCCTAGACACCATTCCCTTCGAGTCGCACCACCAGTACATGGCCACGTTGCACGACGACCCGCAGGGCGTAGATGTCATATACGTGAAAGGTTCGGTGGAAGCCATTCTCGAGCGCTGCACTACCGCCATCGACCGGCAGGGATTTTCAACTGATCCCGATGCGGCTGCAATCCACGCAGCCGTGGGTGTCATGGCCTCCAGGGGGCTCAGGGTACTTGCCTTTGCCCGTAAAGCTGCGATGGAAGGAAAAACCATGATCGACCACAAGGACATTGACACAGGTCTTACCTTTCTGGGGCTGCAGGGCATGATCGATCCTCCGCGAAGCGAGGCAATTGAAGCGGTGCGGAACTGCCACAGCGCAGGCATCCGCGTGAAGATGATCACCGGCGACCATGCCCTCACGGCATCGGCGATAGCGGGCAGAATCGGCCTTGCCAACGCGGGAAGGGCTGTTAACGGCCAGGAGCTTGCCGCTATGAGCTACCAGGAGATCATTGATATTGTGGATGAAGTTTCTGTGTATGCACGGGTCGCCCCCGAGCAGAAGCTCCGGTTGGTGGAGGCTCTCCAGGTCAAGGGCAACATCGTAGCCATGACCGGCGACGGAGTGAACGACGCCCCTGCGCTGAAGCGCGCCGACATCGGCGTGGCCATGGGCGTCACCGGCACTGACGTGGCCAAAGAGGCCTCGGACATGGTTCTTACTGACGACAATTTCGCCTCCATCGAAGCCGCAGTGGAGGAGGGAAGGGGCACCTTCGATAACCTTACCAAGTTCATCGTCTGGACGCTTCCCACCAACATCGGTGAGGGGCTGGTGATCCTGGCGGCCATATTTGCCGGGGTAACTCTGCCCATCCTGCCTGTGCAGATCCTGTGGATCAACATGACCACGGCAGTTTTACTGGGCCTCATGCTGGTGTTCGAGCCCAAGGAGCCGGGCATCATGGAGAGGCCGCCCAGAGACCCGAAAGAACCCATCCTTACCCGCACGCTCATATGGCGGATCGCCATTGTTGGTTTCCTGCTGCTTCTGGGGGCGTTCGGTCTCTTCAAATACGAACTGTCTAACGGCACCGGCATCAGGGAAGCCAGGACAGTAGCCGTCAACGTGTTCGTCATGGGCGAGCTCATGTACCTCTTCAACTGCCGCTCTCTGACCAAATCCGTTTTCGAGGTCGGGTTTTTCTCCAATTTCTGGGTGTTCGGCGGTGCAGGGATTATGGTTGTTCTGCAGTTGATCTTTACCTATTTACCTGCCATGAACACGGCCTTCCACAGCAGTCCTATCGCCCCGGAAGCCTGGGCGCGCATCATGGTTGTGGGTTCCCTCGTCATGGTGACGGTGGGAATAGAGAAGTGGACGGTGCGCAAGAAAAACCGGAAAGTTTTGCCCTGACGGATGGGCGACTCTATAAGGGATGAAGTAGCTTACTCATGCAGCGAATAATGGTACAGATTTATGAAATTCAGGAGCCGGGAGAGGCGGAGTCTGTGGTGGCTCTGGGAGTGGACCGGATCGGGACGGTGATTCTGTCCCGGGAAGGCTGGAAGGCGCCGATTCTCCGGGAAACGGTGCGGGTTGTCCAGGAAGCGGGAGCGCAAAGCGGGCTGATTCCCCTCTTGAGCGACGGGGAAACGATCTGTCGGATTCTGGATTACTATCAGCCCGATTTTATACATTTCTGTGAAGTGCTGTCGCCATTTTCCGGTGATCGGATGGCGGTAATGCAAAAATGTGATGCCCTGATCTCTCTCCAGCAGGCGGTACGGGAGCGATTCCCGGCCGTAGCGGTCATGCGCTCTCTCTCGATCCCCCGGTCCGGCGCGGCGGAAGAAGAAGAGATCATGGCAAACATCTTTGCTGTGATGGATAAACTGGCACCGGTCAGTGACTATTTTTTGCTTGATACTCTTCAGGGTTCGCCGGGAGCCGTTCAGGAGCAGCCTGTAACTGGTTTTGTCGGAATAACGGGCGAGACCTGCGACTGGCGGATCGCAAAGGCCGTTGTCGCTGCCGGTTTGCGTCCAGTGATCCTGGCCGGCGGCCTGGATGGCGAAAATGTTCGGGAAGCCATTTTGACGGTGCAGCCGGCAGGGGTGGATAGCTGCAGCAGGACCAATGCGATGGCTCCCGATGGCAGGTGGATTCGATTTAAGAAGGATCTGGCCAAGGTAAAAAAAATGGTGGAAGAGGTGCGCCGGGCCGAGGGGGACAGATCAGGCGCATGAGCAAGTAAATGCTGCAAATGGAAAAGATCATTTCTCAGTAGCTTTCCTCAGGTCGATATGGCAGTAACCGCCGGGATTTTTCTTCAAATAGTCCTGGTGGTATTCCTCCGCCCGATAAAATTCTTTAGCCGGTAAAATTTCCGTAACTATTTTGCGGGAATACTTGCCGGATTTTGCCAATTTCTCCAAAGAAGATTTTGCAGCCATCTCCTGTTTGGGATCAATATAAAATATAGCGGACCGGTATTGACTGCCTATGTCGTTGCCCTGTCTGTTAAGACTCGTCGGATCATGTATTTCCCAAAAATGCTGAAGCAGTCTTTCATAGCTCACGATCTTGGGATTAAAAACAACCCGAACGGCTTCCGCATGTCCGGTTTTACCGGTGCAGACTTCCTCGTAGGAAGGGTTTTTCTTTGTTCCCCCGGTATAACCGGACTCACTTTTTATCACCCCTTTTATACGGCTGAAATATTCCTGCACGCCCCAGAAACAACCGGCTGCAAATATCGCCGTTTCCGTATGCTGAGCAGATTTATCGGGAAATAAAGACAGGTATTGGCCGTATCCAGATTCCGCCATTTTCTCCTTCGGGATGAACTTCAATGATGCGGAATTAATGCAGTATCTCCGACCGGTCGGAGCGGGTCCGTCATCAAAAACATGGCCTAGATGAATATCGGACTTTGTGCTGCGCACTTCCGTCCGCTTCATAAAATGGCTATTATCCGCTTTTTCCAAGACGCCTTCATTTTCGATGGGCCGGGCAAAACTTGGCCAGCCCGAGCCGGAATCAAACTTGTCCGTGGAGCTGAAAAGCGGTTCGCCCGATACAATATCCACATAGATCCCTTCTCGGTGATTATCCCAGTATTCGTTTTTAAAGGGCGCCTCCGTCGCGTTTCCAAAAGCTACGTCGCACTGAAGCGGGGTCATGTTTTTACCGGCTTTTTCCCACATTATTTTTTTATCCATAATGCCTCTCTCTTTGTTCTGACCGTTGATGCCGACAGTAATAAGTAATATTACTCCGAGTATAAACAATACGATAATCACTAAAACTGAAAAAAATTTATTTTTCATAAACTCACCTTGTTAAAAAAAGATAATGACTATCTACTGCTATGGCAATAGCAATTCGCCTGAATTTTACGCTTGCTGAGATTCATTAAATATGCAAGACAATAAGTCATTATTGTTGCAATGAAAACACACCATTGATAAAAATAAAAAATAACAACTAATTAAACTGTGTATATTAATGAAAACCGTTTTATTGCTATTTTATTAAACAACCGGATATAATCTTATCTATGACCATAAAACCCACTTATGAAGAATTGAAAAAAAAAGTCAAAGTACTGGAAGATATACTGGCAAAAAGTAAACAAATTGAGGAATCATTACACGATACTGAAAAACTCTATCGCTTATTGTTTGATCATTCACCCGAAGGGATCGTAATTGTTGACCCGGCTACAACGCGCTTCCTGGATTTCAATGAAACCGTCTGCCTTCAGCATGGATATTCACGTGAGGAATTTTCCCAACTGAGTATTTTTGATTTGGAAGCTGATGAAACACCGGAAAAAATCCAATCGCATATTAAATATGTCATCAAACGTGGAATCTCTGACTTTGAAACCCGGCATCATACCAAGCAGGGTGAAATCATAAATCTCCATGTAACGGCACAGTACACCGATGTTTTAGGGAAGCCTGTTTACCATTGCATCTGGCGTGACATCACCGACCGCAAGCGTATGGAAACAGCTCTGAAAGAATCGGAGCGGCGGCTGGCCGATATTATTGATTTCTTGCCTGATCCAACTTACGCTATTGATCTTTCCGGGAAAGTTATTGTCTGGAACCACGCTATCGAGGAGATGACGGGTGTAAAGGCGAAGGACATGCTGGGAAAGGGTAATCATGAATATATCATACCATTTTATGGGACCCCAAGGCCGGTACTGATTGACCTGGTATTTAAATCTAATGAAGAGCTCGAAAAAAAATATGATTTTGTCAAGAGAGATGGAGATGTGCTTCTGGCTGAGGCCGAAGTGCCTGTGAGGGGAGTGCCTCATTTTCTCTGGGGGAAAGCCGGACCATTATATGACAGCCATGGTAAGGTCGTCGGTGCCATTGAGTCCGTTCGCGACATCACCGAACTCAGGCAGGCGCGGGAAGCCTTACAAAAGTCGCACGATGAATTGGAAATCAGAGTTCAGAAAAGAACAGCCGAGCTGGTGCAGGCCAACAAGGCGCTGGAAGCGGAAATTTCCGAGCGCAAACGGGCGGAGGAGAAAATCCTTATTCTTGCTAACCTTAGCGATATTTCGCCCCTCTCGATCTCCGTGTACGACTTGCAGGGCAATCTCCTATACGCCAACCAGAAGACATTTGACATGCACGGCTATTCCAAAAAAGAATTCCTTGCGCGCAATCTTCACGAGATTGACGTGCCTTCAAGTGCGGCCCTGATTGAGGAACGCAAAAAAGAAGTTCTGGAGACTGGTGAAGCGCGATTTAACGTGGAGCATTACCGGAAAGACGGAACCTGCTTCCCCCTTGAAGTTTTTTTGAAAGCGACCAAATGGAGAGGGCAGACGGTTCTGCTCAGCGTAGCATCGGATATTACCGAGCGCAGGCGTGTTGAAGAAGAATTAAGGAAATATCGTAAAGGCCTTGAGACCTTAGTTTCGGAACGGACAAGTGAGCTCGAAAACAAGACAAATAATCTGCAGGAAGTAAATACAGCACTGAATGTGCTGCTGCAGAAAAGAGAAGAAGACAAGAAGATTATGGAAGAACGTTTTGTCGCGAATATCGGGACTCTTGTCCTTCCTTATGTGGAAAAGATTAGAAAAAACAACCTCGATGTACAGCAGCAGTTCTGTCTGGACACTATTGAAAAGAATTTGGATGAAATCGCATCCCCTCTGCTGAAAAACATCCAGCAGTTTAATCTGACGCCCCGAGAGTTTCAGGTAGCGTCTTTGATAAAGGATGGCAAGACGACCAAGGAAATTGCCGATATATTGGGGATTGTAGAAGGTTCCATCGCTACCCACAGAAAAAACATTAGAAAGAAATTAGGCCTGGAGAGAACATCGAATCTTCAGTCTCAGCTGCGTTTCTTTGAAAAGTAGCTGAATGTCCTTCTCCCCCCGAAATCCTCAAAAGTATTATTTTCCAAAATGGTGTATGATTATGTTGAAAATCAATGATCTTCGAGGTGTCCGCAATGAATGGTGACGAACAAACGAAAGAACAGCTTTTAAATGAACTGGCGGAATTGCGTCGGTACATTGCTGAACTGGAAAAATCAGAAAACAAGGGCAAGCGAACAGAGAAAGCACAACCGTCATCGGAAAACTTCTATAAGGCCGTATTTGAAAATACAAAAACCGCAACAGCTATTCTCGGAGAAGATGATACCATATTACTGGCAAACGGAGAATTAGAGCAACTTACCGGGTACACCAGGGAGGAAGTGGAAGGCAAGAAAAAGTGGACGGAATTTATTGCCCGAAAAGATGAACTGGAATGGATGAAAGAATATCGTCGCTTGCGCCTTATCGATCCGTTGTCTGTTCCACAGAAATATGAGTTCCAGATTGTCGACCGGAAAGGACGGGTAAAAGATATTCTTACAACTGTAGCCAAAATACCCGGCAAGAAACAAACTCTGACGACATTACTGGATATCACTGAACAAAAGCGGACGGAGGAAGCGCTGGGAAAGCGCATCGTGGCGTTGACCCAGCCGCTGGACGATATCAAGAACATTGCCTTCGAAGATCTGTTCAATTTATCCGAACTTCAGCGTCTCCAGGACGTGTTGGCAGATTCATGGGGAGTTGCTGTCCTTCTTACACATCCGGACGGTACTGCCATCACCCAACCCAGCAACTTCACATCTTTCTGTGAGTTTATCCGTAAGAGCGAAAAAGGACTCAAAAACTGTCAGAATTCCGATGCGGAGCTTGGACGGTATAATCCCGCCGGGCCGGTCATTCACAAGTGTTTGAGTGCCGGCTTGTGGGGAGCCGGAGCAAGCATCACCGTTGCAGGGCGCCACATCGCCAGCTGGCTGATCGGCCAGGTGCGGAACGAAGCGCAGAGCGAAGAAGAAATCCTGGAATACGCCCGCGAGATCGGCATTGAAGAGGCCGCATTCCGCGAAGCCTTCCTTAAAGTGCCCGTCATGTCTCAAGAGAAGTTCGAGCAAATTGCACACGCCCTGTTTGCGCTGGCCAATCAGCTCTCCGCCATCACCTATCAAAACATCCAACAGGCGCGGTTCATTGCCGAGCGGAAACGGGCGGAAGAGGCACTCCGCCAGAGCGAGGAGAGATTCAGAGGCATCTATGAGGAGTCGCCTTTAGGGATTGAACTTTATGACCGGAATGGTACGTTGTTGGACATCAACAGAGCCTGTCTTGATATATTCGGCATCTCTGATGTGAAAGCTTTGAAAGGGGTCAAACTCTTTGAAAACCCCAACTTGAGTGAGGAATGCAAGGCGCAACTGCGGAGGGGCGAGAATGTGCGCGTGGAGATGCCTTTTGATTTTGGAAAAGTAACTGCACGCAATTGGTACGAGACGACGAAGAGGGGGGTCATCTATCTCGACGTTTTGATCACTCCCTTGAAAGGCGTCTCGAAGGAAGCCGACATCGGCTATCTTGTGCACACAAAAGATATTACCAAACGGAAGCAGGTGGAAGCAGCATTACAAGAAAGCGAAAAACAAGTTCGACGCAAGCTCGACGCTATCCTGTCTCCCGAGGGAGATATCGGCGCGTTGGAACTCTCCGATATTATCGACACGGAAAAGATCCAGAAACTGATGGATGAATTCTTCGATTTGACGAACCTTCCCATGACAATCACTGATCTCAATGGTAAGGTGTTGGTGGGAATAGGCTGGCAGGACATCTGTACCAACTTCCATCGGGTTAACCCGGAGTCTCGCAGGCTTTGCATAGAAAGCGATCTTGAACTCACCAGCAACGTACAGGTCGGTACTTTCAAAAAATATCGATGTAAAAATAATATGTGGGATATAGCAACTCCTATCATGTTGGGTGATAAATGTGTGGGCAATATTTTCATGGGGCAGTTCCTGTTCGACGAAGAGAAACCTGACTACGAAACTTTTCGTCAACAAGCCAGAAAGTACGGGTTTGTTGAGCAGGAGTACATTGCAGCGCTTGACCGGGTTCCACGGTGGAGTGAAAAAACGATTAATAAGGCAATGTCATTCTTCACCATTTTTGCCGGAATAATAGGTAATCTTGGTTACAGTAACATCAAACTCGCCAACGCACTGGAAGAACGTAAAAGAGCGGAAGAAGAACTACAGAAGAGTGAAGCAATTCTCCACAGTGTGTTCAAAACAACTCCTGTTGGTCTTTGCATCATGAAAGACCGTGTTTTCCAAAGTGTTAACAAAGCCTGGCTTGATATCTGCGGTTATTCCGAGTCTGACCTCGTTGGACATACACCGCGGATGTTGTACGAAAATGAAGAAGAGTATGAACGCGTTGGCCGGGAATTATTTACAAATCTTGCAAAAAGAGGACTGACTTCTGTACAAACAACACATCGGCGTAAAGACGGCTCTTTTCGTGATGTTATACTAGCCGCGGCACCTCTTCTGCAGGAAAATGCATCCTTGGGAGCGATTGTTACGGTTGAGGATATAACCAAGCGGAAAAAGGCAGAATTTGCACTTCGGCAGAGCGAGGAAAAGTACCGCCGTTTGCACGAATCCATAACAGAGGCCTTTGCCAGTGTGGATATGAATGGCCGTATAGTGGAATCCAACCGCGCCTATCAGTCCATGCTGGGCTATTCGGAAGAAGAGCTTTGTCATTTAACCTACTCGGACATAACTCCCGAGAAATGGCATGCCTTGGAAAAGAGCATTGTTGAAGAGCAAATCGTGTTGCATGGATACTCCAATGTTTACGAGAAAGAATACCAAAGGAAAGACGGCTCTGTTTTTCCCGTTGAAATAAGCACATTTCTGATCCGCGATGATGCCGGAAATCCTGTCGGCATGTGGGCCATTGTGCGTGACATCACCGAGCGCAAGAAGCTGGAGACGGAACTTAACGCCGCCAGGGATTATCTGAGAACGGTTTTTAATAATGTGTATGATGCGATCTTTGTTCATGATCTTGATGGAAAAGTTATAGACGTAAATGACAAAATGCTGGAAATGTACAGTATCAGCCGGGAAGAGGCTGTTGGCTTGAACATTACTCGCGATTACTCGGCAACCGATGAGTCTATGGAAGAGTTACGATCTAATTGGAATAAAGTCATGTCCGGTGAGCACATATTCACAGAGTGGAAGGCCAGACGTCCAAAGGATGGTTCCATATTTGATGTGGAAGTATATCTGTCAAAGTTGGTGCTTTCCGACGGGGACTATATCCTGGCTAATGTCCGTGACATCACCGAGCGCAAACTTGCAGAGGAAGCGCTCAAAGAAAGCGAGAAAAAATACAACCAGTTTTTTAAAACATCGCGGGATTGCGTTTTCATAACAAATGATGGAATCCTTATTGATATTAATGATGCTGCAGTAGAATTATTAGGCTACTCCAACCGTGAAGAACTGCTCCAGGTGAAGGTTCCGGATCTCTATGCTGAACCGGAAGCAGAGGCAAAACACTTTCGTATAATTGCAGAATACGGCTATGGCAAGGAATATCCCGTTGATTTCCGTAGAAAAGACGGCAGCATAAGGCATACGCTGGTCACATCGGCGGCTCGATTCGACACGAATGGCAATCTGATTGGTTTCCAGGGAACAGTCCGGGATGTTACCGAGCAGAGGCGGAATGAAGAAGAATTAAGAAGATACCGTGAAAAGCTGGAAGATCTCGTTGCTGAACGAACAAGAGAGCTCGAAGACAAAACAAAAAATCTTCAGGAAGTAAATACGGCACTGAATGTGCTGCTAAAGAAAAGAGATCAAGACAAGAAGAATCTTGAAGAGAATTTTGTTGCGAATATCGGAAGTATG
>JBDKUX010000141.1:0-25915 GCA_039679455.1 Smithella sp.
TCGTTTTCGTCAGGACATGCATGATGACTATTTTTTCACAGTCGCTCATAAAACGCTCCAATACATTTTCGTTGCCGCTGGCTTTATCCCTGTCCATAAGCTTACCTCACCCTATGGCTTTGCCACCCCGATCTCCGTTGCTGATACGAACGCATTCCATAAGATCGACCACAAAAATCTTGCCGTCTCCAACGGAACCGGTATGTGCGCCTTTGGAAATTGCAGAAATTGTCGGGTCCATAAATTCATCATTGACGGCGATATCCAATCTTGTTTTATTGAGCAAACCGCCTGCCTCCTTTGCACCACGATAGATTTCCGTGACACCTTTTTGTCTACCCTGACCTACTACATTGGTGACGGTCATTAAATTTACGTCCACGGCCTCCAATTCTTTCTTAACAGATTCCAGCTTATGCGGCTGTATAATAGCAATTATTAATTTCATGACGGTTCCCTCCTATTCGATCACGGTGTAAGCGGCTTCGCTCTGCTGAGTCAAATCCAGCCCGACGATTTCATTTTTCTCTTCAACTCTCATGCCGATGACCGCATCAACAATTTTATAGATGATGAAAGTCATCACAACGGCGAAGAGAGCTGCGGCAATCCACATTATGCTTTGAACAAGTAATTGATGCGCACTGCCGAAAAGAAGTCCGTCCGCTCCTGCAGCATTGACGGCTTTCTCCGCAAAAAAACCGGTGGCGATGGTTCCAACTGTTCCGCCGACACCGTGCACGCCGAAGGCATCCAGCGAATCGTCGTAACCCAGTTTACCTTTAATAATCGCGACTGCAATATAGCAGACTATCGCAACAATTATGCCGATGAACATAGCATTCATGGGATTAACAAAGCCGCAGGCCGGAGTAATAGCAACCAGTCCTGCCACAGCGCCTGTCGCCACACCCAGAACTGTCGGCGTTCCGTTGTGCCACCATTCGATGAGTGCCCAGGCTAAGCCGGCGGCGGCGGTTGCGGTGTTGGTTGTTAAAAAAGCATTGCCGGCTATGCCGTCCGCGGCCAGGGCGCTGCCCGCGTTAAAGCCAAACCAGCCGAACCATAAAAGGGCGGCTCCCAGAACGGTAAAAGGTAAATTGTGCGGACGAATAGGCCTATGGTTGTAGCCGATCCTTTTGCCCAGCAGCAAAGCTAAAACCAAAGCAGAAATACCGGAACTGACATGAACAACAATACCACCGGCATAATCGAGTCCGCCCAGAGATTTCAGCCAGCCGCCTGTTCCCCAAACCCAGTGCGCCAGAGGATCATAAACAAATGTCGCCCAGAGAATAGTGAATAACAAGAAAGCCGAAAATTTGACTCTTTCCGCGTAGGCGCCGATAATCAAAGCCGGTGTAATGACGGCGAACATCATTTGGAAGATCATAAATACACTATGCGGAATAGTTGCGGCGTAGTCTTTATTCGGCATAATGCCTACGCCGTTCAGACCGGCCCAACTCAAATCACCGATTATTCCGTGAAAATCAGGGCCGAAGGCGAGAGAATAACCGAACAAAACCCATTGCAGGCTGATAACACACAGGATAATGAAACATTGCATCAAAATCGAAAGGACGTTTTTCCGGCGAACCAGTCCTCCATAAAAAAATGCCAGTCCCGGCATGGTCATCAGCAATACGAGCGCCGAGGACATCAAAACCCACGCTGTATCTCCCGAATTCATAATTGTTACCTCCTTCTAAAATTTATTTGTCCTTTGCAGCTTTATAGGGCAAAGAGAATGCCAGAAAGATGGCAGGGTGTGTATCTATTTGATATGTAAAATTATTATTGCTAATTCTAACGCAAAACCGATGAGAATATTTTCAACAATTATGAGAAAGGAAGAAATCAAATAGCACAAAAGAGTATGTTTTTGTTCAGTCGGAGATGGAATATCCCACCATAACGCGATGTGGGTAATTTTCTCTTTAAGTGAATAACGCCGCCTCACACAAAAAACCCCGTGTCTGTTTAGACATGGAGCTTTTTATTTGTCATTCGGGATTAAATATCCTTCGGGAAATCCGGTGTCATGGGTCTATCCGACATTAACTGTCAGCGCCCTTATTTCATCGCATATCGGGTTCCTTATCAGACGTAGGAACAACAATAGTCGGTAATGGTTTTTACTTTTAAACTGAATTTAGATTGGGCCGGCACTTCAAAGATGTCTCCTTCTTTAACAGTGATCCAGTTTGCATTATCCGGCAGCATTACATCCAACTCACCGGCAAGAATTTCCATAATCTCCCTGTCCGATGTGCCGAACTCATAATCTCCCGGAAGCATGATGCCTAAGGTTTTTTTTGAACCATCGGGAAAAATTACTGTGCGGCTGGTGACCTTGCCGTTAAAGTAAATATTGGCTTTCTTAATTATTGATACCTGTTTGAATTCCGACATAATATGTTTTCCTCCATCATTTGCAATTTTATATAATCTTTCAGACAAAAATAACCGGCAGCACTTTTCATGTACCTGCGGAAACCTTGCGTAGTGCGGCAAGCAGGTTATCCTCCACATCGATCAGGCCGGTTTCCTGACGCTCCCTGTCCAGCCTGTTTTCTTTTTCACCAGGTACAAATATTTCTTCCACCCCCGGCAGTTTCTTTGTAGACTTTACCTTACGAATAATTGCAGAAACATTTTCAACAAGTTCATTTCGGTCTGTTAAGATTTCCGGATCAATGGCGAAGATAAGGTGTCCCCAGTTTCCCTTGCTGTTACCGATACCGCAAAAAGCAGCTCCTACAAGCGGCCCAGCAAGTATTTCTGCCACAAGTGCAAGCCCTGATCCTTTGTAGCTGCGGTCAAAAGATCGGATAGCCCCGGCAATTGCCTTTTGTGGATCTGTTGTAGGCATACCCTGGGCGTCATATGCAAAATCAGGGGGGATATCCCTGCCTGCCGTTACTGCCTCCACCAAACCAAAATAGGAAGTTGCCGCGGTTGACATGTCCAGAACAATAGGATCATCCTGAGTCGGTATCGCAATCGCCAGAGGATTAGTACCAAAGACCGGTTCGAAGGAACCGTAAACGGCAACGCGTTCAGGTGATCGGCTGAAAGTGAAACCGATCAAGCCCCGGCGAGCCAGGCGGGATGCATAATAACCGATTGCCCCGGACGAAGTATTGGTATTAAATGTGCCGGCGATGGCAAACCCGTGCGCCCGCGCTTTTTCCTCTACTATATCTACAGCCTTACTTACGACCAGCATGGCATGGTTCTTATTTCCGTTGATCCGTGCGGAAACAGGGGTTTCCTTTTCGATTACAATTTCCCCGGCTTGCGGATCTTTGGGAATGCCCTTGTCAATGAGTTT
The DNA here is from genome assembly GCA_039679455.1 of Smithella sp. Classification (GTDB taxonomy): domain Bacteria; phylum Desulfobacterota; class Syntrophia; order Syntrophales; family Smithellaceae; genus MVRV01. The sequence goes on from JBDKUX010000141.1 coordinate 3,338, forward strand.
TACTACGCCTTGATTATTATCGCGCATCTGGGCATATAGTAATACATCCCTGATGACCTGAACTTCTTTGTTCTTATAGCCGTATTTCTCAATCGCCCGGCTGGTCAATTCTTCAAGTTCTTTAATCGTTATCTTCATAAGCCTCCTTAATGAAAGTGTGTACTTATTATTACTGCTTTTAATCAGGATATGAACATCTTTTATGTATACCAACGTGGTACAAATTTCTCAATTAAAGATTGCAACAACAAGATTGCAAGAAGGGTATTGCGCACAAAATTAATTACGAGTATATTCTGCATAATTTAAAATACGTTGTCACTGTAAATATTTTAAAAAAAATTAAAAAAACGGACTGTAAGTACATGACAAAAATACTTGTTGTCTATCATTCCCAGACCGGTCATACTAAACGAATGGCGCAGGCCGTCGCTGAAGGAGCACAGGCCATTGAAAATACGCAAGTCATCCTGAAGAAAGCAGGTGAGGCGACACTGGATGATCTTTTATCCTGCAATGGTCTGGCCATCGGTACACCGGAAAATTTTGGTTATATGTCCGGTATGATCAAGGATTTTTTTGACCGAACTTACAACGATGCACAGGATAAAGTCTTTCGCAAACCGTATGTCGTCTTTATCAGCGCGGGCAACGACGGCACGGGAGCGCTACGCGCAATTGAGCGGATCGCTCTGGGCTACAAATTCAAAAGCGTTTTTCCCCCAGTCATCGCCAAAGGCAAAGTCACTGACGAAATCATCGAACAATGCCGTGAGATGGGAGGAACGCTGGCCGGCGGTTGCGCACTGGGAATATATTAATAGTGAAAACATCTTGACCCGCAAATTCCTTCTTTGTATATACACACGTCAATAAACAAGGAACTAATTATCAACTGATGCAAGCAAGGAAAAAATCAGGCTCAACCGCCGGGAAAACCGGCTCCAACACTGTTTCAGCTACCCATGGACGCCGCATACAGGTACGTAAGTCGAATGTCCACGGTAAGGGTGTTTACGCTGTTCGCCACATCAAAGCCGGAGAAATGGTGTTGGAATATAAGGGCAAGATTATTACCTGGCGCAAAGCCCTGGCCCTTCATCCTCATGATCCCAGCCAACCCAATCACACTTTCTACTTCCATCTGGACGACGGTCATGTCATTGACGGCAAGCAGGGTGGAAACTCCGCCCGCTGGATCAATCACGGCTGCGAACCCAATCTGGAAGCCGAACAGGACGGCAACCGTGTCTTTCTGCGAGCTTTGCGCGATATCGAAGTCGGAGAGGAGCTCCTTTTCGATTACGCTCTAATGATTGAAGGCCGCAAAACAGCGAAGGTTCGGAAGGAGTATGCATGCTTTTGCGGTGCTCCCGGCTGTCGCGGTACGATGCTGCACATAAAAAAATAGGCTGAAGACTGATACCAAGTTGCATTCTTTGTCTACCTTTTTTGGCGTCATCGTCTGCTTCCTCAGCGTATAGACAATACGCCTGCGTAGCCTCCTCCTTGCTGAAGCTGATGCTTTGAATGCAACTTGGTATGAGGACCGAAGGAACCCGATTTGTTTGATCAGCCATTAGCTTTTCTGGAACGGATTAATTCAGAAAACATCGGGGGAAGGGGAGCCCGGATGATCGTCTCCTGTTTGTTTTGTGGATGCAAAAAAACAAGGCGGGCGGCATGCAATGCCGTGCGCGGCAGGATAACACGTTCCAGAAGTTCGGCAGTCAGGCCATGTTCAATAAATGTAAGAAAAGCAGTCTCGTCCCTGCCATAGAGTTTGTCGCCGACAATCGGGAACCCTGTGTAAAGCAAGTGAGCCCGTATCTGATGAAGTCTTCCCGTTTCAGGGAAACAGCGGACAAGAGAAATATCACCGGCCATCAGGACTTTCTGAAATCGCGTTACCGCGCTTTGTGTTCCATCCGGCGATGCCTTGCGTTTTTTACGGACAGCCGATTCAATATCTCTTCCAAGTGGTAAATCAACGATCAACTCCTTTTCAGGGAAATTCCCGTGCACCAGAGCGAAATACTCCTTTGATCCCTGTATAAGCGCCGTAGAAATACTTCCGGCGCTTTTTTCGTCAAAGGCCATCAGAATGACTCCCGACGTTTCGCGATCAAGACGATGCACCGGATAAACTTTGCGCCCGTAATGCTCCTGCATCAGAGCAACAAGCGTGTTGTTGAAATACCGCCCCGCAGGATGGACTGGCAAATTTCCCGGCTTATTGACGGCAACAAACCATTCGTCTTCATAAAGAATGGTTATTTTGTCATCGACTTTCGGCTCAACGATTAAGCTTCCATCCCACGCCAGAATCTCACCGCCTTTCAGCATTGTCTCCGGATCAGAAACAGGCATGCCGTCGAGTGAAAGATTTCCTTCAGAAATCTCTTTGTGCCATTGCTCGCAGGATAGATAAGTGAATCTTTCGGCGCAATAGCCGGTCAGACTTTGGCCTGATGAAAGAAGTGGAATTCTGGATGTTATTATTCGTGTTCGTTTCATAGGTTATTATTCCAATTCCAAATCAAGCACTACCTTTGCTGGCCCTTCGGCAAGCTCAGGACAGGCTTATAATTGTGCCAGTCATGGTGAGCGTGTCGAACCACGCCTCGTCTCCTCCTCCTTGCCGCCGCAGTAGCATCATTGATTTGGAAATAGAATTACATTTCCTATACAACGCTACTTTCTCGGCACTGACACCTGACAGTAAGAGAAGCATTGAACGGTTTTACGTGAAAATAACTGCTGTCTCTTGTAGACAAATTCTGCAAATATTCATTTTGAAAGTTGTCTGCCAGTTGTCAATTGCAGTGAAGATGCAACACACAAGATAATTTCAGAAATACAGCAATTGTAGCAACTAAAGCTTCCACTTAATTTGAAATTCGATTTCCTCTTCTTGTGCCGATTTTTCGTGCTCTACCGTAAATGTAGCGCGCGCCGGAACGTAGATTCGTTTTCCCGCGATCTGAATGGAAAAGCGCTTGTTGTTTTCAATGGAGTCAGCCAGACGGCGAAGCTTGGCTACAAACTCCTCTTTCGAATATTCTTTTTCGATATCTCTGTCTTGCTTCTTGTTCATTATTCTTCTCCCGATTTTTCTGTTGACCGTTTCCGGATAAAAAGCGCCTTATCTTCCGATATCCCCAGTTCCAGTAAAAACTGATGGTGGGCTTCAGGTGCCCGACGCTCAAATTCCGAATGCCATTTGCTCATAGCCTTTTCATCCATCCCTGCTGCGCGAAGCATTTCAATCCAGGTCTGCTCGTCAATAGTTATCGGCAATTTTCCCTGCGATTGAATCTGCAACATCTTACCAAGCAGATGCTGCCGGGTCTGCAATACGCGGATTTCTTCTCCCAGTTTACGCATGCGCCGCTGCAAGACCGATTTATTGGTATCTTCTCCTGAAGATAATATACGAAGAATATCTTCAATAGTTAATCCGGCCTGGCGGAAACTGCAGATTGTCGCCAACCTGTCGAGGTCTTTTAGAGAATACAGGCGATAGCCTGCTGTGCTGCGTTCCGAAGGTATCAATAATCCTATACGGTCGTAATACAACAATGTACTGCGTGAGAGGCCAAACTTTCGTGCGAGTTCGGTGATTTGAAACATTAATATCCCCGATTTACTTTAAAGAGTGAGCGTCCCCAATGATTAACATTAGGGACGCTCTGTTCAATATTAACTTTGACGAATTTCCGTTATCTTTTCAGCTGGTAATCCCAGCCATTCCAAAAAGCTTTGGTGACCCGCCGGGTTCTCGCTTTCAAATAGTTTATGCCATTTCAACATTGCTGCTTCATCCAGGCCGATCGCCCGGAATCGTTCGACCCATTCTTCAATAGTTACCTTGTTTTTCATCTGTTGCTCCTTTCATCTTGAATTTGTGTCATGGCCGTGACAAAAACAAGGTTACAGTGTGAAGCGATAGACGGGTCAAGGGAAAAAACATCTGTAATATTTTTATCGGAATAAAGTTTTATATAAGAACCACCTATTTCCCTTTGTTATGAGGTATTCCCGGATTACTTGTGACCATCTTTTCTGCCGCCGCTCGAATGGCATCCAGCATGTAGCTCCGGTTTTTCTGGGTCACGCCAATGAAATCGATCAGAGCAGAGCTCAAGGTAGTGTGCTGTAAATTATTCATATGCAGGAATATCTTTTCCATGGCGGCAAGGCAGTTGATTGTCCCGAATCCTGTGCCTCCGGCCGCGGCAATGCACATAAACGGTTTGCCTTGGACTCTGTTATTATCTTTCATAGCTTCGCATCTTCTCAGCCTGTCAAAGAACGCCTTGGCCGACTCGCTCATATCCCACCAGTAAACCGGCGTGACTACAATAAATCCGTCAGCCTCGCCAATTTGCTTGTGCAGCGCCTGAAAATCGTCCAAAACCTGGCAGAATCCTTTTTGATAGCAGCTGCCCCAGCCGTTTTTGCAGGCAGCACATTTGGCGATCGACAGATCATTGAGCCGAACCATTACAGCTTTGCCTTTGCCATCTTTAATGCCCTGTGTCGCCATTTTGCCACAAGAAGCGGTCAAACCGTTTTTGTTGGGACTACATGTAATGATTAGTACCTTCATTTTGGCTCCGTCATAATCATAGATTATTTTTTATCTTCAAACTGTTGAGATAGTCTTGCATTTAAAACCTCTCAGGCTGGTTCAATCGTCTTTCGATTGAACCGTAATATTAATTCGCAACTGGTGGGTACATTTGTAAATGATGCAAACCAATCGGCATGATTGTCCAGCCCAAGGATAGATCCAAAGCTACATTTGTTTCCACTTCGCGGTGTTCCCAGGTATCTCATCCTTTATCCTTAACTGACGAATTCCGTATTTTGCCAACAAGCGCTGTTCGAGTGGCACTGCTGCATACTTGTTGTGGTACACATCCAACATGATTCTGTTGGCTCTATTCTCGAACAGGACACCAATGGCGCTAATAGATGTATTATGTTTCTCGGTCATTTTGCGCTTCGGACCATAGCTCATTCCCGTCGCATACGGAGAAATCGATGGATCGATCGGTACGGCAATGTGAACTTGTTATAAACCATACATTGCCACTCTAATGCAGTATGGATCTAAATGATCGGCATCTAACCCGTGGTCGAATAGGACCAGTAGACTTGGATACTTACCCTTCGCTTGTGCCCTAATTTGTGGAGATGATTCTGATATTTTTTTGCGTACCCGATCTCCTGGTGTTGAGGAAATCACGTTCCCATAGCCACGCTCGTTCAAGACACGAACAGACTCTTGTTCTTCTTTGTTAGAGATTATCTCTTTAACTTCTACAACAATGAGTTGTCCATCGATGGTGAACTCGTAATCAGGAGTCTTACTATTTGTTTCCGGAATACGGGTTAGCCGAATACCAAGGTCGGCACAGAAATTTTCAAAGTAAATTTCAGATGCAGTTTTAGCCACAATTTGCCCCAAGCATAATACCAGACAGTTTATTTTTCATGGTTTGCTAGTTCCTGCTTTTTCATCATAATCAGCACGGCGGAGATTGCGCCTTCGGTCATGCCGGGGATGCATTCCATCTGGCCAATGGTGGCAGGAGTAATGCAGCTAAGTATGGCCTGACGTTCGTTGAAAGAGATCGTCAATCACTACTCACTTTCCGGAAAACACGATACTGAAGAAAAACAAGCCCCGCAATGCCAATTGTTACTAAAATATAGAGAAGATATTTGTATCGTTCGGTGAAAGGAAGTCTGGCCTTGTCCCCTGCAAAAGCGGAATTGGTATGCGCTTGTCCGAGATGGGCAATCGGCAACTGGTCCAAATTTTGTTTAGCAATTATTTCCGACAAATCATATTGCGGCTGTTGAGCAAGCGGATTGCCCCAGAAAAGGTACATTTTCCGATCCGCTTGCTGTTTGAAAATCAACAAGCGGCGATAACCTATACCGTTAACATTATTAACGGATAGAGGCGGGCTGTCGAGGTTCTTAAATACCAGACGGAATTCTTTAGCTGCAACAACCGGCATATCAATTGCTAATTGAGATTCATGCATAGTAGCCGTATCGAAACTGAAAATCATTCCTTGCGCCCAATGTACCCACTCCGTATCTTTTTTTATTTGCACTTCGACCGAACGCTGAAAGTTACGCTCAGTTGTTGCTATGATCAATCGGTCCAGCGGAAACACTATGCTCATGTGGACAACGATACTGTTTTCTTTATGGGATGCGTCAAGTGCCGGTTTTTCAGCCATTCCCTGAATTGTGTATGTTTGTGCCTGCAACACTCTTTCCCGCAATACTTTGATGTTGTTTATAGTTAATGGTTGCGCAGTAGCATTATTTATTTTCAAAGCAACGTGTTGAAAATTGATCGAAGGGAAAGTTATGCGCGTGTGGCGAAGTTTCTCCATTTTGGTGATATCGAAGATAACCCCGTCCTTACGAATAAGATTCCACTTCTTCCCGTCCGGGCTCCCCAGCACCTGGATCTGCCGGGAAAAATCAGTATCGGGAGTAATGACATCCACTGCATTTACTCCGGCTCCGGGCTTGTCAACCAGAAGTTCCAGCCACGTTTCACCTTTTTCAGTCAGAGAAAGATTACTTATTTGATGAGGAATTTCTTCTTGCTGCTTTTTGGGCCTTCTCTCCACGATCTGCCAGGCAACTTCTTCTTTTCGCTCAGTTACAACTCTTAAGTCGGCAAAAGGTGCTTTAGAGTTGATGCTGCCTAATTTCTGCGGATCTATATACACACCGGCCAGATTACCGTTGCCACTTATTGGAGAAATTACGATCTCGGCATATTTTTCCCAAAGTCGCTCATCGAATGATGTGGAACCGAAACCTTCCGTTCCCCAGAGCAAAAAAAGGAAGCAGCACACAAATGCGCAGGAATAAAATCTGGTCATGGCTCGTCTTCTCCGAAAATTAAATGTTTAAAACGGTTATAGCCGTAAGAAACTGCCAGCAGTAGTAATCCCAGTATGACAAATGAAATGATTCGATAAAAAGTCCGCAGTTCGGATAAATCGATCAGAAAAACTTTCAGTATTGTTATCGCCAACAAAAGAATGCCGAGTAAACGCACACCACGCAGACGCCGAAAGATACCTGCACCGATTAAAAGGGAAGCATACATCGCCCAAAGAATGGAGAGTGAAAGCTGATAGCCGTAATGTGCGTCTCCCCATCCTAAAACATGGCGCGGTGCGCGGAAGCGGAAAAAATCATGAACTTCTGCCGAAAGCAGTATCAGTGACAAACCCTGCGTGATGATGAAGACAGCCGCAGGAGCATAATGTTCATTATCGGCAAGGTTATCCCGGAAGCGTATTATAAAGTAGAGCAGGATATAAAAGCCCGTCACAGCGGAAGCGCAAGTCAGGAACCGGCTGTTTATAATCGGTATGAAATTTTGGAAGGGTTCCAGATTGAGGGTGATGTCATATATGAACCGGTTTAGCACGAACAGACCCAAAAACCATGCTCCTCGCCGTAGCAAAGGCAAATCCATACTGAGCCCAAAGTATCCCAAAGCCGCCATCTCAGCTGCCAAGGCAGGCAATATCCAGCGTTGCTCTAGAACGATAAAAGTCGCAACGACTGTCATGACTACTGAAATTATTGCGTAGGCAACTACAGTTTGGCGAGCTTGAACTGCGTATCGACTGACCAGAACAGCCAAGCCGATTTCCACCATTGCCAGGCCTAATATGAAAATCTTCACAGGCCAGGCAGTAACCCAATGGCATTGGGCGTAAAAAGCCAGAAATAAAAAAGCAGCAGAGCCAAAGATTATGATTTGATCAAACAGGGAATTATCTTTTTTTGAATGCAAACAGGATATGAGAACGGAGATGTTATAGAAAACAAATATTACTGATATTATACCGAAAGCAAGCCACTGTTGTGAGTCGCTATAAAATTCCTGGTGCCAGCCGCAATAGAGCAGCGTAGTACCAGCCAGAGATGCTGCAACCAAAGAAGGCCACTGCCGAAAACGAGTCAACAATAGTGTGCCTATGTCCAGCAGCAGGATATAGCCAAACAGGGTTAGAGGCTGATTTTGCCCGGTAGAAAGCATGACCGGGGTGAGAAAACCGCCCAAGAGCGCAATGGCGGCCAAGGTATAAGCAGAATATCGGATGGAAAGGGTCATCCCGGTAGTAGTAACCGCCAGCATACCTGCTGCAGCCAATGAGGCGGGAATCAAGTGGTAAAGGGCAAAGGCGGCATACAAAGACAAGTATAATATAGCCAGACCGCCGCCGCTCAGCATTTGACCATATAAGCCGAGGTTTTTTTTCTTCTGGAAATATTCTCCTGTGCTAATAAACACGGCTCCCCAGAAGAGACCAAGGATGACCCGTCCTGTTTCGCCGATCAGTTTATTGTCAAAAGAATATTTAAGAAAGAATGCCACTCCGAAAAGAATGGCCAGCACACCGATACGTCCTATCCAACGGGTGCCGATGGCGCTTTCCAAAGAAGAAGAGTCGGTTGATTTGTTTACTGTTTCTTTTGGCCTTGATTCGGTAATAAAAAATGTCTCTGATGAATCGAAACTTTTGCTTTGCAGCTCCGGCATTACTGGTTCCGTAAGAGACGCGCCTTTGAGTTTTACGATTTCATCTTCAAGAGTTTTAACTCGCGCCATAAGCACATCGATACACTGGTCACGCTCTTCTTCTGATCGCATAAGATTCACACCTTCAGACAAGATTCTATGTTTCTGAATATGGTTTGCCCAATAATCAATAAAAATTAGATATTTCCGGTGATTGGAGGATTAAATAACACAACCTCATTTTTCTTAAAAGGAAAATATTTTAAAATTATAAGGAATTTTAGCTTGTTGTATTTTCTTTATTTGATTGTTCTGCCATTTCCTGCTTCTTCATCATAATCAGTACGGCGGAGATGGCGCCTTCGGTCATGCCGGGGATGCGTTCCATCTGGCCGATGGTGGCGGGCGCGATGCGGGTTAGCTTGGTTTGAAGTTCGTTGGACAAACCGGGAACGGTCGAGTAATCAAAATTCGGCGGAATTTTCTTTTTTTCCTGATCCTTTAATTTCTTTGTCGCTTCGAACTGGCGCTTGATGTAGCCTTCGTATTTGGTTTCTATTTCCATCTGCTTTTTCACAAAGGGATCATTTTCCGGTTCCCAGCCGGGAAATCCAGCCAGATCGTCATAGGCGATTTCATAACGTTTCAGCAGCCCGTAAAGTGTAGAGTGATTGTTCAAAGGCGGCGAGTTAATTGCGGCCAGTTTTTCATTTATTTCCGGCACAGGCTTGACGGGCGATGCTTTCAGATGGGCAATGCCCTGTTCGATGCGCTTCATTTTGTCCTGGAGGTCCAGATAATGCGCACGGTCGATCAGACCTAGTTCGCAGCCTTTGCCCATCAGGCGGATGGTGGCGTTGTCTTCGCGCAGAATCAGCCGGTATTCGGCGCGCGACGTAAACATGCGATAAGGTTCATCCACGCCACGGGTGACCAGATCATCGATGAGAACGGCTATATAGGCTTCGGAGCGGTCGAGAATAAACGGCGGGGCACCTCGCCGCGCCTGCACGGCGTTGATTCCCGCCCACAGGCCCTGAGCTGCCGCTTCCTCGTAACCGGAAGTACCGTTGATTTGCCCGGCCAGATATAAACCGGAAATGAGCTTGGTCTCCAGCGTCGGCTTCAACTGAGTCGGCTGGACAAAATCATATTCAATGGCGTAGGCCGGACGCATGATTTCGGCCTGTTCCAGCCCGCGAACGCTGTTGACTATTTTTTGCTGCAACTCCAGAGGAAGGCTGTTGCCCAATCCTTTGGCGTATATTTCTTCCGTGTCCAATCCCTCATGCTCCAGCACCACCGGATGTGCCTCACGCGTAGCGAACCGCATTACCTTGTCTTCGAGGGAAGGGCAGTAGCGGGCGCCGATTCCTTTGATTATGCCGGAATAGAGCGGAGAATGATTGATGTTTTCGCGGATAACGCGGTGCGTTTCGGAAGATGTTGCCGCAAAGTAGGAAGGCAGGCGCTCGGAACGCAATTGTTTTGTAGTAAAGGAAAAGGGTTGCGGATCCGGATCGCTGTCCTGGCGCTGCAGGCAGGAAAAATCAATGGTGGAGGCCTTGAGGCGCGGCGGCGTTCCTGTTTTCATCCGTCCGATTTCGAAGCCCAGTTCTTTGAGGCAGGTGGCCAGTGTAACCGACGCCAGTTCACCGGCGCGGCCGGAAACATAATGAGAAGTACCGATGTGGACAAGGCCGTTCAAAAAAGTTCCGGTGGTGATAATTACTTTCGGTGCAGCATAGAAAAATCCCGTCTGATCCAGCACGCCTTTAATTTCGTTTCCTTCGATCACCAGACGCTCGACCATGGCCTGTCGGATATGCAGATTATTTTGCCGCTCCAAAACTGTTTTCATGGCGAGCCGGTATTGCTGCTTATCGCACTGCACGCGGGAAGAATGAACCGCGGGGCCTTTGGAGGCATTGAGCAGACGGAAATGCAGCGCCGTTTTATCGGCAATTCTGCCCATCTCGCCGCCCAGAGCGTCGATCTCCTTGACTAACTGCCCCTTGGCAAGTCCGCCGATGGCCGGATTGCAGGACATCAGCGCTATCGAATCCAGATTAATATTAAAAAGAAGCGTCCGGCAACCCATGCGCGCCGCCGCCAGTGCTGCTTCGCAACCGGCATGCCCGCCGCCCACAACTATAATGTCGTAATTGTCTCTCAATTAAATTTTCCTCCAAAAACCAAAAGCTTGCGCTTGCACTAAATTAATAGTATTCCGTCAAAAAATACAACAAAAAAGAGGCGGATTTGGCTAAACCGGAATTCTGGAAAAACAACAAAAGATATTATGACCTGAAAAGTTACTGGCGTAATTTATTCGGCTGCAATGTGCACAAACTATCCATTGACGCGGGATTTACCTGTCCCAACCGCGACGGACACATTGCAGTTGGTGGCTGCAGTTACTGCGACGGGCGCGGCTCCAAGCTGCGCCAGTTGGGAACGCTGCCATCCATAACGGAGCAAATTCAAAACGGCAAAAAATATTATGCCGGCTCTGCAGATAAATTTATTGCTTATTTTCAAACATTTACCAATACTTATGCGCCCTGCGATCATTTGAAGCGCTGTTATGATGAAGCATTAAGCGAGAAAGACGTCGTCGGTCTTTCCATTGGAACTCGCCCGGATTGCCTCCCCCCGGAAACGGTGACTCTATTAAAGCAATACTCTAAAGACTACCACGTCTGGGTGGAATTGGGGCTGCAATCGGTGCACGACAGGACCCTGCGGTTGATCAACCGGGGGCATGATTTTCAGCAGTTTCTGGATGCGGTAAATTCGCTTGCCGGAAGTAAACTGAACATTTGTGTACACATTATTATCGGATTGCCGGGTGAAAGTGACGATGATGTTCTAGAAACAGCGAGGACACTGGCCGCCTTGCCGATCAAGGGCATTAAAATTCATTCGTTACTGGCCCTGGACGGCACCATCATGGGGGATATGTACAAAAATGGATCAATCTCGATGATCAGCAAGGAAAAATATGTGGAGCTTACGGCTGATGTGCTGGAAATTCTGCCGCCGCAGATGGTGATTCAGCGTCTTACCGCCGACGGCTACCGGGATATTTTTCTGGCTCCGGCCTGGGCGGGCAATAAACTGGACGTACTGAATTCAATTAACCGGGAATTGGAACGCCGCAACAGTTGGCAGGGGATGCATTACGCCGGAAGGAAATAAATTAGTTGTTGTATACTGAGCATAAAAATTGCTAGTATTTTGTCAAATTAAGGACTTTTGAAAAGAAATTTATGATTGCGATTATTGATTACAAAGCCGGAAATCTTACCAGCGTCGCCCGCGCCTTACAAAGCATCGGAGCGGCATATGTCATTTCTGATGACATAGAAAAACTGAACAGCGCTGACCATATCATTTTCCCGGGCGTTGGTGCTGCCGGTGATGCAATGGCTAATCTGCATAGTAAGGAACTAGTTGGATGGATGCGCGAATGGATTAAAAAGGGAAAGCCGTTTATGGGCATCTGCTTGGGAACACAGATTATCCTTGATTACAGCGAAGAAAACGACACGCCCTGCATCGGCCTGGTCAGCGGTTCCACAAAACGTTTTCCGGACGGTATGCAGTCTGAAGGACGACTGCTGAAAATTCCGCATATGGGCTGGAACTCCGTGCAGTTCCTGCGTAAGCATCCTGTTTTTCAGGGCATTCCGGCAGGGGCGGAATTCTATTTTGTGCATTCCTACTATCCGGCACCGTCGCAGGATGCCGTCGTTCTGGGCATTACGGACTATGGAATTAAATTTTGTTCTGTGCTGGCGGAGAAAAATCTTGTAGCCATGCAATTTCACCCGGAAAAAAGCGGCCGGCCGGGCCTGCAAATTTTGCAGAATTTCTGCAATTGGGGGGGCAATGATATCTAAGAGAATAATTCCCTGCCTGGACGTCCGGGCCGGTAAACTGACAAAAGGCATCAAATTTGAAGGTAATATCGATATCGGTGATCCGGTGGAGGCGGCCCGTGAATATTACGAACAGGGTGCCGACGAGATTGTGTTTTATGATATCACGGCATCATCCGACGGACGTGATATTATGATTGATGTCGTTGACCGTGTAGCCAAAACAATCTTTATTCCTTTTTCCGTCGGCGGCGGTATCCGCAATCTGGAAGATATGCGGCGGGTTATTATGGCCGGGGCGGAAAAGGTCAGCGTTAATTCCACCGCGGTAACCAATCCTGAAATCATTACTCAGGGCGCTCAGGCTTTTGGCAGCCAATGCATCGTATTGGGAATGGATGTAAAAAAAGTGGCGGTAACCGACAAGATTCCTTCCGGCTATGAAATAGTCATTCACGGCGGCAGGAAATATACCGGCATTGACGCCTTATGGTGGGCCAGGGAAGCCGAAAAACGGGGCGCCGGTGAAATTTGTCTGAACTCGATAGACGCTGATGGCACACAGGATGGATATGAGCTGAATTTAACGGCGATGATTTCGGAAAATGTACGTATTCCGGTGATTGCCTCCGGCGGCGCGGGAAAGCCCGAACATCTGGCGGAAGTACTTACAAACGGCAAAGCCGATGCAGCGCTGATTGCTTCCATGGTTCATTACCGCACATATTCAATTGCCCAGATCAAACAATACCTGCATGAACACGAAATCAAAACGAGAATGCTCTGGTAACCTCATTAATTGTGCTTGACGAATATAACCAAGAGTTGCATAAGAAATCCGGAACTATGTAAATATTTTCCGTTATTGAACGGGATATAAAATATTTTTTAATAATCTAGGAGGCGATTTAAGTGGATACAAAAAGATATGAATTAAATATTCAACTGGCGCAAATGTTAAAGGGCGGCGTCATTATGGATGTAACCAATGTGGAGCAGGCCAGGATTGCCGAAGAGGCCGGAGCGGTCGCGGTAATGGCTCTCGAGCGTGTGCCTGCCGATATACGCAAGGACGGTGGAGTTGCCCGGATGTCCGACCCGGCGATGATCGCAAAGATCAAAAAGGCCGTATCGATTCCCGTTATGGCCAAAGCCCGCATCGGTCATTTTGTGGAAGCGCAAATTTTGGAAGCGTTGCGCATCGATTATATTGATGAGAGTGAAGTATTAACACCGGCGGACGAAGAATGCCATATTGATAAGACCAAATTTTCCATTCCGTTTGTTTGCGGCGCCCGTAATCTGGGAGAGGCACTGCGCCGGATTGCTGAAGGTGCGGCCATGATCCGCACCAAAGGTGAGGCGGGAACCGGTAATGTGGTCGAGGCTGTCCGCCATATGAGAACAATGAACCGCGAAATCCGGCAGCTTACGCAGATGCCGGTAGAAGAAGTAACCGGTTTTGCCAAAGCGAACGGTCTGCCATATGAACTGGCGCTCAAAGTTAAGGAATTGGGGCGGCTGCCCGTGGTCAATTTTGCCGCCGGAGGCATTGCCACTCCCGCCGATGCCGCTCTGATGATGCAGTTGGGCTGTGACGGAGTCTTTGTCGGATCAGGTATTTTTAAATCAGCGGATCCCAGGCTGCGCGCTGCTGCTATCGTTAAAGCAACTGCGTATTTCAATGATCCCAAGAAAATATTAAAAGCGTCGATGGGATTGGGAGAAGCCATGGCCGGCCTGGAAATATCGCAAATTCCTGATGAGCAGATACTGGCTAAACGTGGGTGGTAATCCCACGAGAACACAATATAATGAACAGTCAGAAGAAAAAAAAGACAGGTATTATTGGTATCCTTGATTTACAGGGCGGAGTCTGTGAGCATTTGGATCATCTCCAACGCTTGGGAATTATCGCCAAAAAAGTTAAACACAGTTCTGATTTTCATAACTTGGCTGGTCTGATTATCCCCGGCGGGGAAAGCTCCTGTATTGCCCGGTTGATCAATATTTTTAAAATCAAAGAGCCGCTGCTGAATGCTTATGAGCACGGAATGAAGATTTGGGGTACCTGCGCTGGGGCCATATTGCTGGCAAAACACGTTGTCGGTGAAGATTCCTGCCTGGGATTGATTGATATTGAAATAGAACGCAACAGTTTCGGCAGTCAGCTGGACAGCTTTAAGATTGAAGTCCTGATTCCTCAGGTGTCGAAGGAGCCGGTCCCCCTTACTTTTATCCGCGCGCCAAAAATATGGAAAAGTGGAAAAGATATTAAGGTATTGTTAAAAATTGACGATTACATTGCTGCGGCGGAAAGTAAAAATATTCTGGTGACCGCATTTCATCCCGAATTAACAGGTTCTCTGGCGTTTCATCATTACTTTGCAGTTAAATGCGGACTGAATCCGTCAGGTAAAACCAAAGGTTTCATTGACGAGCAATGGAATAGTTGCAGTTGGACGCAGCTTGCCCGCAGAACCTGACTATAGCATCGGGTATTTAAAAATATTAAAATCAACATTAACGGGGACTTATTGTTTGTTATGGACGTTAAATTTATCAACCCTTTTCTGAATGGCACTCTTGAAGTATTGGAAAAAATGGCCTCTATCAAACCAGTGGCCGGCAAGCCATATGTAAAAACAAACGATACCGCTTGCGGCGATGTTTCCGGCATCATTGGCATGACGGGAGATGCCGTTGGATCTCTTGCTCTTTCTTTCAGTGAGGAATGCATTATCTATATCGCCAATAACATGCTCGGTGAAAGTCATACGGAAATGAATAAGGAGGTTCTGGATACGGCCGGCGAACTCACCAATATCATTTCCGGAGCTGCCAGAAAATTGATGGAAAAAGATGATCTTAAAGTTTTTGCGGCCATACCAACGATTGTTTACGGCAAACAGCACATGGTGCGCCATATTGTCTCCGGCCCCAGTATAGTTCTGCCTTTTCAAACGGAAAAAGGCACTTTTGTTATCGATGTCTGCTTAAAATCACAGCTGAAGCCGAAAGAAGAGCAGCCGGCGCCTGTTGCGGAAGAGCCTTCTTTTCCGCCACCTTCTCCTCAGAAGGCTTTCGATCCTAAAGCCGCCAACCCGGCGGTTTTCGGCAAACCGTCAATGCCCAAGCCCGGACCGGAAATATCGCAGACCAAAATTGAGGAGGATTTGACTAAAGCTAACGTAATTGATCACAAAGATGTTGCCGGACGAATCGATCAGTTGAAGCAGACATTGGCGGAAACTATTGCGACAAGAGATGCCATGATGAAGCAGCTCAAAGACCAGCCTTTTATGGAAGTGGCGCAAAGACAGCGCTATAAGAAAGCTTTACCCTCTTATGACGCTAAAATTAAAAGACTAAAACTGGATATAATGGCGGCGGAAACGCTGTCCAAGATGACCGAGGATGATTTCGAGAATCCGAAAATTAAGACTAATTTTCAAAATTACCCGGCTGGGGGGGCAAGAAAATAGCTTTTTGGGGATGCCTGGTAATTCGTGAACATCATTAAATCAATCGAAGAAACTTTTTTTGCCAATTGCCGTTACTGGGGTAGTCTCAATTCGTCGATTTACAACAGCGGTTCGATCTGGGCAATGACGACGGATATTGAGTCCGCCGATCTCAATATGGTCTGGAATGAAAAACCCCTGACGGTGGATGACCGTAAAACCATTCTGGAGATTAAAAGCCATTTCCGGAGGAATGCTTTACCTTTCTGGTGGTGGGTGTTTCCCTGTGCTCAATCTCAAATGACCCGCGAGATGCTGAAAGTGGAAGGATTTTGTCTTGTTGAAAGCATCCCCTCCCTATATGCCGATTTGACGGCAGTTAATATAGAGGAGTGTGATACAAGTAGTCACGCGATACAAGTCAGGAACAAAGAAGAACTATCTTTGTGGGAAGATGTTTCATTTGCGGGTTTTGATTTTCCGCCGGAAACAAGACAGCAGTTTCATCGGTTTACCGCAACATTCAAATTAAATTCCGACTCGCCGCAAAAATTTTTCCTTGCCTTTTGGAAGAACAAACCGGTGGCTGCTTCGCTGTTGTTTCTCCATGAAAACGTCGGTGGTATTTATTTTGTTTGCACATTGGCTCAATATAGGAAAAAAGGAATCGGCCTGGCTTTAACGCTGGCGACTCTGCGGTATGCCAGGCAGGCCGGGGTGCAATATGCCACTTTGCAGTCATCGCCCGATGGTTTGCGGGTTTATCAGAAAGCCGGATTTAAAGAATATTGCCGGGTGGATGTTTACAGTCTGGCAGCAAATATGTAAGAAAAATTAGTGTTTTTCTGACTGCGGTAAATAATCTTTCCTCACGGGAGAAAAAACTTCAATGGCCACGGAATCAACAAGAATTTTGGCTTCGTGTTCCACTGATCCCGGGATACACCAGCTGTCGCCGGGTAGGACATCGTAGGTTTTTTCACCGATGGTGAGTTCAATTTTCCCCGCTACCAGATAACCAGTCTGCTCATGTTCATGGGCATGCCTGGGTAGTGTGAAGCCTGCCTCCAGCCGGAACTCCGTAAAGAGAGTTTTTTCTCCGTAAACCAGGGTTTTCATCCATACGCCGGGAACTGCCTGCTTGTAGCCGGAATTGTTTTGCTTATAAAACATAATTCCTCATGTTAGCTTCTAAAGCTTCTCAGGATGATTCTTTTTACGATTGAACCTGGGTCTCCCTAATCTTCCGGTCTTGGGAATGACCGGTTCGGGTTCACTTGATTCCGGTTGTGGTGTATCCGGTATTTGCGTCTCTGCCGGTGTTATGACCAGCGGTTTTGATTCCGGTGCTTCTCCAACAATCGCAGGCATTGTTTCTGCCGGTGCATTTTCCGTTGATGTGCTTTCCTGTTGATTTACATCAGCCGGCGCAGGTGCCTCAGGCGCAATATTTTCCGACAAGGAACTTTGAGGCTGATCTTTGACTTCGGAAACGGTAACTGCTTGTGAAAGATCATCGGAAATGCTGCTTTCCGGCTTAGCATCCGAAGATTTACGGCGTCGGGGACGACGCCGGCGTTTTTTAGTTGCCGGAGTTTCTCCGACGGCAGCAGTTTCCTGCGCCGGAGTTTCCACTGGCGCTTCCGGTGCCGCTTCATCCGGACATGCCGTTTCAGCTAACCCCTTTTCTTTGATGACATACTGCATTTCCAGTTTATCCCAAAGCATTTCTCCGCTGCCGAAAATATGCAGAACCAACCCGAAGGAAGATTCCATTCTTAAAAGTTCGGCTTTCTTTTGATTGAGGATATAATTGGCAATTTCATGAGGGAGGATGACTTTGAGTTCGGAATAAGTTCCTTTGACTGCTTCTGATTCGATTTTCCGAAAGGCGCTTAACGCCGCATATTCCAGTGAAGGCCTGGAACCACTACCGTCGCAATAGGGACAGGTTGTATAGCTTATTTCCTGAATGGTCGGTTGTTTCTTTTGCCGTGACAATTCAAGAAGGCCAAATTTCGAAATGCGGGAGAGCTGAATTCTGGCTCGATCCAGACTCAGCGCTTTTTTGAAAGCTTTTTCCACTTCAGCAACATTTTTCTTTTCCATCATGTCGATAAAGTCGATCACGATTAATCCGCCCAAATCACGCAGGCGCAATTGACGGGCAATTTCTTCGCAAGCCAGCAGATTGGTTTTAAAAGCAGTTTCCTCAATGTTGCGTTTGTTCGAACCGCGTCCGGAGTTGACATCAATGGTAATCATCGCTTCCGTGGGGTTGATAATAATATAGCCGCCGGATTTGAGATCAACACGTTCCTTATAAATAATGCCTATTTGTTCTTCGAGCCCGAAACGCTCAAAAAGAGGTGTTTTTTCCTTATAGTGGACCACTATTTTCACATTACGGGGCACGGCTGCTTTCATGTAAGCGCGCATCTTGCGGTAAGTATCGTAATCATCGACCAGAATTTCTTCAATTTCGGGGGTCAGATAGTCGCGCAAAGAGCGAACACCGAAGTCTGTTTCCTGGTAGACAATTATCGGACCAACGAGACTATCTGCTTTTTTTACAATTTCTTTCCAAAGACGCATCAGATGCTGATAGTCGCGGTAAATTTCCGGTTTGGTCCTGTTGATGCCGGCTGTTCGGACAATAAATCCCATGTTGTCCGGGATTTTAATCTGCCCCATCAGGTTTTTGATTTTCTGCCGTTCTTCTTCGTTTTCAATCTTGCGTGATATGCCGCTTCCGGGCTTGTTGGGCATTAGAACAAGGTACCTGCCGGGCAGAGAAATGTAGGAAGTTAAAAGAGCGCCTTTGTTGCCGGTTACTTCCCGAACGGCCTGGACCAACATTTCCTGTCCGACTTTAAGCACCGGCTTGCCGTTGCCCTGACCATTTTCCTGACCGGTTAGGTATTCACGGTTGACATCGCGCAGAGGAAGAAAACCGTCTTTCCCTCCGCCATAGTCAACAAAAGCCGCTTGCAGCCCCCGTTCAACTTTTAGTACCTTCCCTTTGTAAATGTTGCCGGTGATGCGATCTTTCATCGACATTTCAATGTTGAATTCGATGAGTTTGCCCTTTTCATCAACGGTGGCCATCCGCTTCTGTTCCTTGTGAACAGCATTAATAAGCATGGTGTGTTTCATAAATGTCCTCATTGGCCTGTCTGCAATCAGGTGCGCCAGTGCGCGTTCAGATTCTTTTCAGATTCTGTTCTTCCGATAAGCAGTTGGGTCGTTATTTATATAAAGGCGCTCACATCGCCTTTTCCGATTCTTATAATTTCAATATTGTCATCAACGAGACTAATCACACTCGAAGGTTCGGGAATAATATTACCGCCGTCGATTATGAAATCGACTAATTTACCCCATTGTTCCGCAATTATATAAGGGTTTCCCATGTCTTCACCTTCCGCCGTTTTTACGCTCGTGCTGATGATCGGTTGCCCCAGTTCACTGACCAGGGCCAGGCAAATATTATTATCTGGTACTCTGATTCCTGTCGTCGGTCTTTTCGGTAAAATTATCTTGGGTACCAGACGCGACGCTTCCAGAATGAAAGTATAAGAACCAGGCAAAAGACGTTTCATTGTTTTGTAAGCATAGTCAGTAACTTTGGCGTATTGGCTGATATGTTTCAAGTCCGAACAGATGAAACTAAGAGGTTTTTTCTTATCTCTTCTTTTAATTTCGTAAATTTTTTCAATACCTTTTTTATTGGATAGGCTGCAACCCAATCCATAAACCGTATCAGTAGGGTAAATTATAACACCACCGTTACGCAGTACATCAACGGCTTTTTTGATCAGCCGCATTTGCGGATTCTGGGTGTTAATCGAGAGCATGAGCCTGATTCCTGATAATTATACTTAAACGAATTATATATCAGGAATTGCAAAATATGGCAATTGAAGCTTCACGGAAAAATTTCAATTATTTAATTTTTATTGGCTTTGTCTTTACTGAGTTTGTATTCGATGCTATCCACCAGAGCCTGCCAGCTGGCATCAATAATATTTTCCGAAACTCCAATAGTACTCCATACTTCCGTGCCGTCAGCAGAATCCAGAAGAACGCGGACTCTTGCCGCCGTACCTTCCGAGCCCTCCAGTGTACGTACTTTGAAATCCACCAGACGCATTTCCCGAATCTGAGGATAAAATTTTGTCAACGCTTTGCGCAGGGCATTATCCAATGCGTTTACCGGACCATTGCCTTCGGCGGCGGTTAATTCTTCTTCGCCGTCGACGGATATTTTAATGGTTGCCTGGGATAGACAGGGATTGTTTTCAGTACGCGATGTAACTACACTGAAACACTCCAGCGTGAAGGGATCGACAAATTCGCCGATCGCCTTTTTGATCAACAGGGAAAGAGAACCGTCAGCGGCGTCAAATTGAAACCCCCGGTCTTCCATCAGCTTAACTTCATGGACGATTTTTCTGCCTAAAGAAGCGTGTTTGGCCAGGTCGATGCCTAACTCTCTGGCTTTATATTCAACATTGCTTTTGCCGGCGAGGTCGGAAACAAGGACCCGGCGGCGATTGCCGACAAGTTCCGGTTGCATATGCTCATAAGCCGCAGAATTTTTTGCCACCGCGCTGACATGTATGCCGCCTTTGTGGGCAAAGGCGCTTCGTCCGACAAAAGGACGTGAGTTCAGCGGAGGCACATTGGCTATATCACTGACATAGTGGGAGAGGTTGGTCAGTTGACGGATTGACTCCGGAGGAAGGCAACTTTTCCCCATCTTCAGTTGCAGATTGCCGATCAGCAGGATCAGATCGGCATTGCCGCATCTTTCGCCGTAGCCATTGATTGTGCCCTGAACCATTTTGACGCCTTCCTGCACGGCGGCGATGGAGTTGGCAACCGCCAGCCCACAGTCATTGTGGGCATGAATACCAGTCATGTTTAAAGGAAGGTAAGAGGACACTTTTTTGACGATGGCACTGATTTCGTGGGGCATTGATCCGCCGTTGGTGTCGCACAGGACGATCATATCGGCGCCTGCAGCCAGAGCAGTACTGATTACTTTGTCGGCATAGTCCGGATTATTCTTGTAGCCGTCAAAGAAATGTTCGGCATCAAAAAGCACTTCTTTACCCATGTCTTTGAGATATTTGATGGAATCACCGATCATTTGTAAATTTTCTTCCAGATCGATTTTGAGGATTTCGTGGACATGCAGATCCCATGATTTGCCGAATATGGCCACAGCCTGTGTTCCTGCTTGCACCAGTGCGTTCAGGTTTTCACATGCCGAGGGTTTGATATGCGGCTTGCGGGTGCTGCCGAATGCCGTCAGCCGGGAATTCTTAAAATTAACATCTTTCGCCATCTCGAAGAAACGGAGATCTTTCGGGTTGGATCCCGGCCAGCCCCCTTCAATGTAATGGAAATGCGCCTCATCGAAGCGCTGAGCGATGCGCAATTTTTCCTCCGCCGAAAAATTTATCTGCTCACCCTGCGTGCCGTCTCTTAAAGTAGTGTCGTAAATCAGAACCTGATCTTTTATCATTTTTCCCTCGCTTTCAAAAAAAAACCGCTGCCAGGATTCCTGGCAGCGGTTTTAAGTTTCTTTGAATATACAGTGTACTACACCACGACCAGTCCTCCTGTGGGGAAGCTAATTATAATGCTGCTAATTATAATGGGTCGAATTGTAGTCGTGTTCATAGTGCCTGTAATTTATTAATTTTGTTTATGCTATGTTTTTCCGGTTTGTTTGTCAATACAAATATGGTTAAAAATATTTATTTAGCCTTCATATCCGGGAGCTTCATACCTGCCGGCATTCCCGGAACGGTCATTTTCTTGAAACCTGCGGGAATTTCAAAAAGACTGTCCGGTTGGCCGCCGACATTAATGTCCCGGTATTCCGTAGTCCAGCTTCCGTCAACCGCCGCCGTCTTAACCGGGAAGTTAATGTCTTTTGCCCACCACTGGTAAACCTGCATAACCGCGTCGGCCGTTTTGACGGTTATCTCATACTTTGTTGTTGGGTGGCCGTTGACGGTTTCGCTGCCCACTTCTTTACGGCTGACTTCCCCTTTCATTTTTTCTTCGGCTGTCTGCGGGGCCTGGTTATCGTTTATTCCCTCTACTTCCATATAGGATTTCTGAGCAGTCATGATCGTCCAGACCTTATTGAGGTCTTTTCTGACGATGGTGGACACTCCCGCCGTTTCATTATCAGTGCGGAATTTATCCGGTTTCATGTATATCTTCATGGAAACGGTTTGATCGCCGGATTTAGTTACGATTGTTGCCGAGAGTTCCCGGATTGTCGGCGCTTTCGTCTCCGGTTTTATATCCCTGTGCTCTTCTTTCTTGCCGCAGCCAATCATAAATATCAGCATCGTCAATGCCGCTGCCATCGTCAAAATCCATGATCTTTTCATCTGAATATCTCCTTTTCTTATTTACATTCCATCAATTTAAAATTGTCAAATTTATTGGCGCCGATCATACCACAGCATACTGCAGGAGACAATTCATATATCGGAAGCGAATTGCCTCAAATAAAATGTTACCGAAAGGGTGGATAAAAAAGGTACGTTGACTCATAAACCGATGTTACCGGAAAGAGATTCGGAAACGGAGGTTTGACATATGAGTCCTCAGGCCAAGGAAG
>JBDKUX010000142.1:0-3251 GCA_039679455.1 Smithella sp.
CTTCCTTGGCCTGAGGACTCATATGTCAAACCTCCGTTTCCGAATCTCTTTCCGGTAACATCGGTTTATGAGTCAACGTACCTTTTTTATCCACCCTTTCGGTAACATTTTATTTGAGGCAATTCGCCCATGATTTTCCGCTTTGCTTCCAGCTTAACTTCGGTGTATTTTAATACGCTGTCACGTTTCGCGTGATCAGTTAGCATCTGCAATTCATCCACAGACCCACCTTGCTCGTTCACAAATGCCGTACAGGAACTATGTTTTAATCCAGCATACATCCTGATTGTTTCACCACATGAGGCGGCGGCTTTATTCCAGAGATCAACAAGAAAGTCGTGCTGGTAGCGTTTTCCTTCCAGGCGGCTGGTTTCGTGAGTAAAAAAATACGGACTAACACAAAGATGTCTCCGCTCCATATACTGCTTAAACTCTGGATGGCAGGGAATGACGTGTATTTTATGCGTCTTGGTATGCTGCACTAACTTCTTACTGCTAAATGATCTTCTGATAATAAAAGCATCGTTTTCTTGGTCGTAATCCTCTTTATGCAGCGCCATTGCTTCGGACGGTCTGCGGAAGTGATATTTAAGCCACCAAAAGATTGGTTGATGTTGTATCGGTATTGCCTCTATAACAGCAATCTGACGGGCTTCCGGAATTGCATTAATCACAGTTGGTTCGATATTATATCGTTTCTTTTCGGGGAACTCCGGCATGGTTTGAATTTTATTTGAACGGACGGCATACAACAAAGCGGCATGCAGGCAATACATAACGTTTAGCTTACCCTTACCTTCTCTATTGATACTGTTTAGCAGGTTGCACAAAACATCGTACTGAATCTCGTGCAGCATTAAAGAGTGGGTTTCAAACCAGGGAATTAAATGATTCTTGACGCTGTTTTTATAATCTTTTCTTGTTGCCGGTGCCAGGTAGCCTTTCTTTTCTTTATTGTCGGCGTGGCCTTCATCTTGCGGCGGATCCACTTCCGTATTTATCCAGTCCAAAAGGAACGGGATAACATTGGTTTCCTGCTTTGTATATTTTTCGATCCGAAAAGGGGCAATGCCGTGTCTGTCATTTTCATCATCGGAACGCATGAGAGACAAAAGACTGTTTGCCATTCTCTCCGTTTCACAAAGCATCCCCTTATATCTGCTGACTTTGTACTGCTTTTTCCCTATGTACCATGAAACAAAATAATACCCGCCGCTTTTCGTCCTGCGATAGCCGATAGATCCTTTTTCACTCATAATATTACCTCCCCTAAAAGAATTAGAGAAGGGTAGCATATTTTTAGTGGCGGTCAACAATTTATAAATTCCTTTATATTTCAATATTTAAGAATTATGGTTACATCTGTTTGCATTTTCGCTCGTTGGCGTCGTAGTAGTATGGCACTTGGTCGGCTCTTTGATGATCACATAATGGCGGCAATGCTGAGAAAGCAGCCGGTCATATTCATCGGCGGAATAGTAAGGAGCAAAAGAGGCCCGGTTTATTTTGGGTGGATGACAGATTCCCCAGGTTGCCGCAATAAACATAATCTTGGCAAATAACAGTGCCGCCAGAGCAACGATGTCGGCCTAAACTTTGGTCAATTCTGCTGGGGTGTAGGACATGATCGGCAACCTCTTGTTTTGTTTTTCCGGGGGGTAGAATCGCATAATATAAAAATTCAAAACAAGGTGCTTAATCGGGCTCTGTGCGGCTCTGTGGAAAAATAATGAAGGGTTCTATTATTTTTTTGAGGGGAAATGTTAAAAGAAGGGCAGAAGGGGAAAATAAAAAAGCCTCTGGGAGAGGGGCTGGGTATTTGCTGGGATAAGGGGGCTTGCCACCATTCAGTGGTGGTTACAGACCTTGTTTTGTTTGGGGTGGGTCTTTTTGTGGGCTTATGGACAATTATTTTTGGTTCATCTTGGTTGAACGTAGTTTTTTTCTTTCATCTACTTATTAGCACATCCTTGTATTTCATTGGATCAAGGATAACCAAAAGAAAAGGTTAGATTTAATTTTAATTGTCTTTATAGTATCCTATCACTAATTAGTAATCACTGCGAACTACCCAGAGTGCGTACCTGCATACTGTGTAGTGTTAGCTGGTTGAGATCCTCCGACAACCCGATTCAGCGTAGCAGATTTTTGAAAAGTATTCATTACAAATACATAAATTCATGTCTTTTGTTTTGTAACCCACTTTAGATCCCAAATATTTTTCCCTTCCTTATATGCAGATCTTAAATTTTCGTGAGGTAACTCTATCTCCAATTCAGGCTTATCCCATAATTCACCTGTCGAACTAAAACGCGGGTCATGTTCTATACACCGAATTTCCAATAGATAAGGGTTTGATATTTGAAATTCCTCAAGTATTTCTAGCAATGATTGACTAAAATCAAAAAATAAATTTGCTTTGTTTCTTTTAGATGTAATCAGAATACATTTTTTTCCATTTGGGATCAAAACTTCTCGATATTTAATTTTCTTGGGATCGATGTTTTTATCATCATTATTGTCAAATTCTTCCACATATCCACATACATTATTCAATAGGTCCACATCAGCAAATGAAAATTTCATCAATGGTGCTAACAAAAAAATCTGATCGCTAACAGAAGTAAGTGTCTTTTTAAAATTCATATGACCCTCACCCCTTGCGGCAGGTGAAAATGGTATTTGATTCATTGTGCTGCGGCACATATAATTTCCAGTCAAAAATCCTAATATTACTAGTTCCGTGTTCTTTTTCCTCCATTTACTCTTACCCAAGATTTCTCGGATATTGGCTACCCAGTCGCAGGCCTCATCACCGGTTATGGCAGCGTAAACTGATAATGGTTTTCCAGGAACAATGAAACATTCAATTTGAATTTCGGAATAATCGTCATCCGGGTTATTTCGTGCATATCTCATGATGTAAACTATTCCTGGAATATTATTGGAGACAATACAAAAACGACCTCGATTATCAAAAAATGTTTTATCTCTATTAAGTTCATTTACAATTTCAACAAAAAGTGGAAACATTGACGTGCCAGAGTCAATTAACAAGCAATACTGGGTCGTGCTATCCTTTTCTAAATACTCCTTAAAGATTTTTATACATCTCTGCGCAATCCAGCAATGTCCGGTTAGGAACTTGCATAATGATATGAATCATCAACAATATAAGCGTCAGCTGGAACGAAATATTTTGTATAAAACATAATAAAAACACTTGACAAATCGGGTGTTTAGGGCCGCGA
>JBDKUX010000143.1:0-12913 GCA_039679455.1 Smithella sp.
CATAACCAGTTTAATCTGATTACTTGCCGCAACTTCTTAATTTTCAATAAAAGGCTATGGAATTAAAAGATTTTTATTACAATTTACCGGAAGAACTGATTGCCCAGCATCCTAATAAGCAAAGAGACGGCTCCCGTATGCTGAGGCTGGAGCGCACAAGCGGTGAAATTAACGATTGTATTTTTTCCCGGTTGCCTGATTTTCTGGAAAAAGGCGATGTCCTGGTCATAAATAATTCCAAGGTTATTCCGGCCCGGCTCTTCGGCAAAAAGTCCACAGGAGCCTCCCTGGAAATCCTGCTTTTGACTAAAAAAGAAAGCCCCGATGCTGCTCACGTATGGGAAGTCCTGCTGCGGCCGGGCAAGAGGGTAAAAGAGAATGATGTCATCATTTTAAGCGACGACTGCGAAGCAAAAGTTTTGTCCCGCATATCCGAAAAAAAATGGCTGCTTCGCTTTGAGAGCAAAGGAAGCTTTGAAGATTATTTAAATATTCACGGCCGCGCGCCACTGCCTCCGTATATCAAACGCAAAAACGGCAGCGGGCCATTCGTAGAGGATCTGGAGCGTTACCAGACTATTTATGCCAAAAATCCGGGGTCTATTGCTGCGCCTACCGCCGGTTTGCACTTTACAGAAGAAATCATAAAAACGCTGCAGGCCAGAGGCATTTCCATTGCGCCAATTACCCTGCACGTGGGCTTCGGCACTTTCCTGCCCATGGAGGCAAGCCGCGTAGAAGATCATGTGATGGAGTCAGAATATTACGAAATTAATGCAGAATCGGCTGACATAATTAACAATGCCCGGCGCGTCATTGCCGTAGGAACGACATCGACCAGGACTTTGGAGTGCATTGCCGATGAAAAAGGCCTGGTAAAAGCAAAGAGCGGTTTTACCAATCTATTCATTTATCCGGGGTACAAATTTCGCCGGGTAAACGGACTTTTGACCAATTTTCATTTGCCTCAATCTTCCTTATTTCTGCTTGTCTGTTCGTTTGCCGGAATTGATTTAATTAAAAGATCCTATCAGCATGCCGTCGATAAACATTATTATTTTTACAGTTACGGCGACTGTATGTTGATTATATAGGGGTAAAATGCCGTTTCAATTTGGTCTTATTAAAAAGGATAACGTTTCTTCGGCGCGGCTGGGAAAAATGACGACCGCGCACGGCATTGTGAATACGCCCGCTTTCATGCCGGTGGGCACCCAGGCAACGGTTAAGTCGCTGACTCCGGAACAGATTCGAACCTGCGGAGCTCAAATAATTTTAGGCAATACGTATCATTTATATCTGCGTCCCGGCCATGAAACGATCAAAAAAATAGGTGGTCTCCATACATTCATGAACTGGCCCGGCCCCATTCTCACCGACAGCGGCGGTTTTCAAGTCTACAGTCTGGGGAAATTACGGAAAATTACGGATGACGGAGTAATTTTCCGCTCCCACATAGACGGTTCCAGGCATTTTTTAACACCTCAGAAAGCTTTGGAAATTCAGCAAGCTCTCGGCTCCGATATTATGATGTGCCTCGATGAATGTACGCCTTACCCGGCGACGTACGCCCAGACGCAAAAATCATTGGCTTTAACCATGCAATGGGCCAAACTGTGCAAAGAAGCCAAAAATAATTCTGAACAGGCGCTCTTCGGCATTGTTCAGGGCGGTACCTACCTTGACTTGCGCCGACAGGCGGTTGAAGAAATTCTTCCCATCGACTTTGACGGTTATGCTTTAGGCGGTGTAAGTGTCGGCGAACCTAAAGAAATAATGTATGCTATTGCCGAAACAATTACCCCGCTGCTTCCGGAAGACAAACCCCGCTACCTCATGGGTGTCGGCACCCCGGAGGATATCGTCCACGGCGTATCCTGCGGCATTGACATGTTTGACTGTGTTATACCCTCACGCTCGGCTCGCCACGGATTATTGTTTACAAATTCAGAAAAGATTGTTATAAAAAACGCCCGTTTTCGGGAAGACGATGCTCCGATTGACGAAACATGCGACTGTTACACGTGTAGAAATTTTTCCCGGGCTTATTTACGGCATCTTTACATTGCCGGTGAAATACTGGCTATGGTGTTAAATACGATTCATAATGTCCACTACTACATGCGTCTTCTGGAGCAAATCAGAGTTGCATTAGAAGAAAATAGTTTCACTCAATTTAAAAACACGTTTATGAATAAAGGAGGAGTTTAAATTGACGTCTTTAGCTTATGCAATGGGCAATAACCCGAATGCAACCGGTGCGGCAGGCGGCGGTGATTGGGGTTTTATTCTTACCATGGTGATCATTTTCGGGATTTTCTATTTTCTCATCATCCGGCCACAACAAAAAAAGCAAAAAGAATTAAAGGCAATGATTGATAATCTTGCCTATGGCGATACGGTAATAACCACAGGTGGAATTTACGGCAAGGTGAGCGGTATAGCAGATGCTGTCATCACGTTGGAGATTGCCGATAAAGTTAAAATCAAAGTCACCCGCAGCGCTATTGGAGCAGTCACACAAAAAGCGGGAGCACCGGCGACAAAGGAATAAATCAGAAAGGGATAATTCATGATAAAATCTTTGAAACTCAGGATAGCGATAACGGCTGTTGTTTGTCTTGCTGCGCTCTACTTTTTGGTGCCGACCTTCATCTCCCAGATTCCCTCGCCCTGGAATGAATATTTCCCCAAAGAAAAAATTCATCTCGGTCTTGACTTGCAAGGCGGAATGCATCTTGTTCTCGAGGTTGATTCCGAAAAGGCTTTGGAATCCCTGGTGGAGAGAATGGCCGGTGATCTTAAGGAATCACTTATGACCGGTAAAGTCCGCTTCCGGAAAATTGAGCGGGCAAAAGGCGCCGTTATTTCTCTCGAACTGACAGAATCATCGGCCAAAACGGCTTTGGAAAAAACTCTTAATGAACAATATCCTGATCTGGAAATCGCCTCATCGACACCGCGGGAAGGCGGAATGCTAGTCGAGTTAAAAATAAAGGATAAAAGAGCCACTGAGCTCAAAAAACTGACAATTGAGCACAGCCTGGAAACAATACGTAACAGAGTCGATCAGTTTGGTATTGCCGAACCGGAAATAATTCCGGAAGGCGACAATCGTATCCTAATTCAGTTGCCGGGTATTAAAGACCCCGAAAGAGCGAAAAATCTCATCGGCAAAACAGCCCTTCTGGAATTCAAGATTGTCGATGACGAATCCTCGTTGGATGAGGCCCTGAGAGGCAATATTCCGGAAGGAGACATTATCGCTTACGGCTCACGCGTAGACAGATCAACCGGCCAAAAGGGAACTCAGCCATATCTTTTGAAAAACAAGGCGCTCCTGACCGGCGCTTCTCTGGAGACGGCTAAAGTACAAATTGCGGATCGTTATGGAGAACCAAGTGTTTCCTTAAAATTTAATTCGCAGGGTGCGGCTGATTTTGAGCGGATCACCGGAGAAAATGTCCGCAAGCGTCTGGCTATTGTTTTAGATGGTGTTGTTCATTCAGCCCCGGTTATTCAGGAGCGAATCTCCGGCGGTCAGGCACAAATCACCGGTACATTCAGTATGGATGAAGCACGCGATTTAGCCATAGTCCTGCGCGCTGGCGCCCTGCCGGCACCGGTTAATATCCTGGAAGAAAGAACTGTAGGACCATCACTGGGTAGTGATTCGATCCAGCAGGGAATTCTGGCAACTCTTATCGGCTCTCTTCTGGTTATTGTATTCATGGTTATCTATTATCGCCTTTCCGGCGCGGTCGCCGATATTGCACTTGTCGTCAATATTTTTCTGGTTATGGCTGTTCTGGCGGCGCTTCGAGCAACACTTACTCTGCCGGGCATTGCCGGTATGCTTCTCACAGTTGGTGTCGCGGTAGATGCGAATATTCTAATCTTTGAAAGAATCCGGGAAGAATTACGAACGGGAAAAACCATTCGGCTGGCACTCGACACAGGTTATAACCGGGCGTTTCTCACCATTATTGATACGCATATTACCGGGATCGTGTCCGCTATTTTATTGATCATATTCGGCACCGGTCCGATTAAAGGATTTGCGGTAACAACAATCATTGGTCTTTTGGCCAGTCTTTTCACCGCCATTTTCGTCACAAGGGTAGTTTTCGATTACTTTACCTGGAACTACAACATTAAAAAATTGAGCATCTAAAATTCAAGTGCACGCAGGAGAGATGGTATGAGTATGGAGTTGGTAAAACCGGATATTCATTTAAATTTTGTCGGGAAAATGAAATATGCCATTATTTTTTCGATAGTTGTCGCAATTATAAGTATCGGATCGGTTGTCGTTCATCGCGGTTTAAATCTCGGCATCGATTTCGCGGGTGGTTCGATAATACAGGTCAAATTTAAGAAAGATGTTTCCGCCGATCAGATTCGTCAAGCACTGAAATCGACAAAACTGGAAAACAGCATTATTCAGCAGTTTGGTGAAAAAGAATTTCTGATCCGCACGCATGAATCTTTCTCCGATCAAAAGATTTTGTCCGCCAACGTAGAACAACCGCTTACGACCGCTTTCAATAAAGAATATGAAATCAGGCGGGTGGAAGTCGTCGGTTCCAAGGTCGGTGCGGACTTTCAGAAAAAGGCGATTCTAGCCGTAGTTCTTTCGTGGCTGGCCATGCTGATTTACGTTGGCTGGCGCTTTGAGTTCCGCTATGGACTGGGTGGAATTATCGCCCTGATTCATGACGTTATCATAATTATCGGTACTGTTTCAATTTTAAATATGGAATTTACAATAACGATTCTGGCGGCCATATTCTTTATTATCGGTTTTTCTATTAATGATACCATCGTTGTACTCGATAGAATTCGAGAAAATGTAAAACTGAATCCCAAGCAGAAGTTGGGTGACATTATCAATTTGAGCGTCAACCAAACACTGAGCAGAACCATCTTAACTTCACTGACTGTTTTTCTCACAGTGTTGGCCCTTTTCTTTTTCGGCGGAGCAGTCATCCACGATTTTTCTCTTGCACTTTTGGTCGGTGTTGTTTTTGGTACCTATTCTTCGGTATTTATCTCATGCCCGATCGTGCTGCTTTTTGAAAATATACAACCTGCGAAATTGGCGAGGAAAAAATAATTTGTCAACTTTCGCCGTAGTTGGCTTTTCCGTTTTTATTTTGCTGTTGTTTGCCGGCATGTATTTATCCATGCTTGGTTTGCCGGGAACGGTAGTCATTTTTGCAGATGTCCTTGCATACGCCGCCGTCACCGGTTTCGACCGGGTAGGTTTTAAAATCTTATTGTTTCTCCTGTTCTTTTCTATAATAGGGGAAATGATAGATGTTTTACTGGGCATGACCGGTGCGTTAATGCCCGTGCCCTCAAAAAATATGTTTTTTGCGTCGGTCAGCGGGGCCATAGTCGGCATGTTTATTCTAACGCCGGTTCTCTACGGCTTAGGTACTTTTGGAGGTTTTTTTTTAGGCTGCCTGGTCGGAATTCTTTTCGCTGAATTTATCCGGCAGTCGGAACTGGAATCTCCATTCAAGGCCTCTTATCGCGCCATTTTTATCATGATTGGAGGGAAGATGGCCAAGGGATCTATTGCTCTGGTTATGATTGTTCTTTCCTTAGCTAATATTTATTCATAGAAAGATTGATATGGAAAAAGACAACAATACTAAAACGAAAACAAAATCAAAGATACAGGAATATATAGAAGCTATCATCGTTGCCCTGCTGATAGCTTTATTTCTCCGCACCTTCGTTATCCAGGCCTTCAAAATACCTTCCCGGTCAATGGTTCCGACACTGCTGGTCGGGGATCACCTGCTTGTCAACAAATTTATTTACGGGGTAAAGATTCCTTTTTTAAGAAATACTCTTATACCTGTTACCGATCCTAAAAGAGGCGATATTATCGTCTTCATTTACCCCCGGGACCGTTCCAAGGATTTTATTAAACGCGTTATCGGTGTCAGCGGCGATACAATTGAAATTAAAAACAAAAAAATATTTCTTAACGACAAGGAATACACCGATGCTCACGGGGTATACAGCGACAATGTTATCTATCCCGCGGCCCTGCAGCCGCGCGACAATTTCGGCCCGGTCACTGTTCCGCCGGGTTCACTTTTTGTCATGGGTGACAACCGCGATGAAAGTGCGGACAGCCGTTACTGGGGTTTTGTCGATTTGAAGGACGTCGAAGGCAAGGCCATGATTATTTACTGGTCATGGAACCGCGAAGAAACTAATGTGCGCTGGGGACGATTGTTTAATCTGCTGCGGTAGATCAATTTATACAGGCCGAGACTACCATCGCCACCGACAAGCCATTGAGAATAACAACCGTCGCCCAGGATATGATGTTCATTGTCACGCCGTTCACGTAGTTTCCCATAATGCGCTTATCGTTGATTAAAAGAAGCATGAAAATTAATACAAACGGCAGCAACAGTCCGTTGATAACCTGGGAATAATACATAATGGCGATCAGGGGTACATTCGGCAGCAGGATAATTCCTGCCCCCAGAAAAATCATCAAAGAATAGAGTCCGTAAAACTGCGGCGCCTCCACAAACTTGGTATTCAGACTGGATTCCCAGCCAAACGCCTCGCAAATTGTATAAGCCGTGGAAAGCGGTAAAATCGAAGCAGCAAATAAAGAAGCATTTAACAAACCGAAGGCAAACAGCAAACTGGCGTAGGAACCGGCCAGCGGAGCCAGCGCCAGCGCCGCATCCTTGGCGGTTTCAATCTTCAGGCCGTTGTGAAATAATGTCACGGCGCAAAGCATAATAATGAAAAAAGCTACAACATTAACGGTAATTGAACCAAAAATAACGTCCATTCGGGCATATTTATAACTTTCCGCTTTCAGGCCTTTGTCGACAATGGATGACTGCAGATAAAACTGCATCCAGGGTGCGATGGTTGTTCCGATGATACCGATGGCCATCGTCAGCATGCCCGAATCAAAATTCATGGTTGGCGTAATCGAAGCAGTTCTGATTTCCGACCAGTTGGGCTGAACCAGAAATCCCGACACGATATAGGAAAAATAAAAGACACAGGCCAGCAAAAAAGCCTTCTCCACTGATTTATAATTCCCCTTTACCACCAACCACCAGACGAAGAAAGCGCCGAACGGCACGGAAAAATATTTACTGACGCCGAATATTTCCATACTGGCAGCAACACCGGCAAATTCGCAGAGGGTATTTCCCAGGTTGGCCAGCAGCAAAATTATCATGAGATAAAATGTGATTTTTGCGCCGAATCGCTCCCGGATTAAATCAGAAAGACCTTTACCGGAGACAACCCCCATTCGGGCACACATTTCCTGAATAACGATTAAAGCCACAGTTACAGGAATAAGAATCCAGATCAAACTAAAGCCATAATGTGCGCCGGCCAGAGAATATGTCGTAATGCCGCCCGCATCATTATCCACATTGGAAGTAATAACCCCGGGACCGATAAGCGCAAAAAACAACCCCAGTTTCCAGAGGCCGGTTTGGAGCAATTTTTTCCAAAGCTGTTTGATTTTATCCATTTTTTCCCTGACTGCATCCTCATTTTATACCATTTCGATTTCAAAGGATAACGCGGCGGCAAGGAGGAGGCTCCGCAGGCGTATTTCAAATACGTCGAGGAAGCCGCCGACGCTGCCAACAAAGTTAGCCAAAGAAAGCGAATTGGTATTACTTCCCTAAATGCGGAGCAACTACATCCAGAAGATTTCTAAACATTATTGTTCCCTGCATCTTATCGTCATCATCTACTACCGGTATTGCCGGCAGGCCATACTTGGCAAAATGATCGGCAATCGTATCATCCTTGTCATCAAGCTTTAGTGAAATAATCCGCTCATCCATGATTTCTTCGAGTGTCGTCCTGGTATCAGCCAAAATCAAATCACGCAAAGTAACAACTCCCAGCAGGTGCTCCTGTTCGTCGGTAATGTAAACATAATAGACGATATCAACATCGGCCGCTTCCGTGCGCAATATTTCCATCACTTCACCAACGGTCATTTGCGGGCGAAAACTTACGTAAGACGTGGTCATCATACCGCCGGCTTCCCTTTCCGGGTGCGCCAGAAGTTCCTTGACGTCCTCAGCGATGTCCTGCTCCATCTCATTTAAAATTCCTTCGGCCTTGGCTTTTGGCAAATCACCCAACAGGTCCGCGGCTTCGGAAAGCGACATTTCTTCTATAATGTCAGAAGCCTCGTCCGAATCGAGGTCATTAATCAAGCTCACCTGAATTTTCGGGTCTGTTTCTTCCAGTGTCTCCGCTGCTGTTTCCACATCAAGGGACTGGAACACTGCTTTGCGCTGCTTTATGTCCAGATCTTCAAGAATATCGGCAAGGTCCGCCGGGTGAATTTGACTGAGTCTGTTCTGAGCAATACTCAACTGTAGACGATCAGGCGAAAGCAACGGCTGCACCAGTTTCCAGGAGATAAACTGATCGGGCAACTGATAATCGAAAAGCCCCTGGAATACAAAATCCATCCCTTTGGTTATGCCTATCCTGCGAATTAAACCGCGGAAGCCGACATCTACGTGCACCAGATGTAATCCTGCTTTTGTTTCCAGAAACTGGAGGTCATTTACCCGCCGTATTTTCGCTCCGTCGGTATCGACAATCTGTTTATCCAAAAGGTCATCCCGCAATAAAAGCTCATTTGACCGTAAGTTCAAATCAATCAGTTTACCTGCCGAGCCTGCGGTAACAATTACATTTTCACTCAACTCGACAACATTTTCCCATGACAGAAACAGAGGCTTTTTCTTCTCGGCGGAACTGAGGGTTAAACCGGTGGCAAAAGGATAAGGCTCTACAAATTCAGCGGTAATGTCATAAACATGGCCGATTTCTTTACCTGTCTGTTCAACAATTTTTTTCCCCAGCAGTTCACTTAGGAATAGAAATACCTGGGGCTCGCCGTTTATCGCCATATTCCCGGCCTCCTCTTCACCAGTTGGCCCTATATCATCATTCATTTTTAAACTAAAGCACTTTTGATTTTTTGCCTTGACTCCTTCGTTGCTTCGTTATATGAAAAGTAAAATTTAATACCTTTTAATTTAATCCGGCGAGATTGAAAAAGGAACTGGTTATGAAAGAATCTTCCAAAAAGTTTGCAAGCCTTTCCCCGTCAAGGGGGAAGGCTTTTTTTTTGCCCGTCATTCATGTTGAAATTGGCTTTTTTAATCGGCTTATTGAGATTGGGGGAAACTGCTTATGGTAGAAAACAAAAACGTTAAAGTAGTCATGGACAGAGAAGTTATCGACCGGTCTCTGACCAGAATCGCCTACGAGATTCTGGAAAAGAACAAAGGTACGAGCAACCTTGTTTTAGTCGGCATTCGAACCGGCGGAATTTATCTTGCCCAAAGACTGCAGAAAATAATCTCCGGCATCGAGGGGGCAGAAATCCCGTTGGGCGTTCTGGATATCACTCTCTACCGTGACGATATTTCCATATCCAAGAAAAAGCCGTCGCTGGGAAAAACACAGATTCCTTTTTCTCTTGACGACAAGAAAGTCGTCCTTGTTGATGATGTGCTTTTTACCGGTAGAACCATTCGCGCCGCAATGGACGCCTTGATCGACTTTGGACGTCCCAAAATGATTCAACTGGCTGTTTTAATTGACCGCGGACATCGTGAACTGCCGATTAGAGCTGATTTTGTCGGGAAGAACCTCCCCTCTTCCCTCTGGGAAGAAGTCGCCGTTCATCTGGTGGAAAAAAGCGGCATCGATGAAGTTGTTATCGAAGAGGATACTTAGAATAAATGTTTAAGGCTTGTTTATGAAATTTGAAAGAAAAGACATACTGGGCATTAAGGATCTTGCGGTTGAAGAAGTCAATCATATTCTGGAAACCGCCGAATCCTTTTTGGAAATCTCTACCCGTGAAATCAAGAAAGTGCCGACGCTGCGAGGCAAGACCGTCATCAACCTGTTTTTTGAAGCCAGCACCCGGACAAGGACATCCTTTGAAATAGCCGGAAAAAGACTCAGCGCCGATACCATTAATATTTCCGCCTCCACCAGCTCCGTCGTCAAAGGAGAAACTCTCATTGATACGGCGCGGAACCTGGAAGCGATGAATCCCGATGTTATAGTCATCCGGCACAGTGCCGCCGGCGCCCCTCATCTTCTGGCAACTTTGGTCAAACAATCCATCATCAACGCCGGCGACGGCGCTCACGAGCATCCCACCCAGGCGCTCCTCGACATGATGACGATCAAAGAAAAAAAGGGAGGCTTTGCCGGGTTAAAAGTAGCCATCGTCGGCGATATTGCCCACAGCCGCGTTGCCCGTTCCAATATTTACGGCTTGACAAAAATGGGAGCCGAGGTTGTTCTGGCGGGTCCGGCAACAATGCTGCCCCGCGACGTCAGACAAATGGGCGTTAAGACATATACTAAGCTGGAAGAAGCCATTGGCGGCGCCGATGTCGTCATGATGCTGCGCATTCAACTCGAGCGCCAAAAGCAGAACATCTTCCCGTCGCTGCGGGAATATTCTAAACATTACTGTCTGAACAGCCGCAACATCAAACTGGCCCAAAGAGATGCCATCGTCATGCATCCCGGCCCCATTAACCGGGGGGTGGAAATATCACCGGATATCGCCGATGACCTTTCCCGCTCGGTAATTCTCGATCAGGTAAATAAAGGCGTGGCGGTAAGAATGGCTCTGCTTTATTTACTCTCTGGAGGCAACGAATGAAATTACTTTTAACCGGGGCCAGGATAATCGATCCGGCCCAGAATATAGATACTGTTTCCGATATTTTACTGGAAGGCGGAAAAATTGCCCGAATGGGCTCTGATCTTCTCAAAGCGGCAAAATCCAAAGGTACAGAAATTAAAATTATTGAACTTGCCGGAATGATACTTACTCCCGGTTTGATCGACATGCACACCCATCTTCGCGAACCCGGACAGGAATACAAAGAAACCGTAGCCTCCGGAACACAGGCCGCCGTGGCGGGCGGTTTTACATCGATTGCCTGTATGCCGAATACCGATCCCGTTAACGATAACCGCTCGATAACCGAATTTATTAAGAAAAAAGCCCTGGAAGCAAATCTGTCCAATGTTTATCCGATCGGGGCCATCAGCCGCAATTCCGCGGGTCAGCAGTTGACGGAATTCTGGGATTTAAAGGAAGCGGGAGCAGTAGCCCTTTCCGACGACGGCAAACCGGTTATGGATGCCGCCCTGATGCGCCACGCGCTGGAATACGCCTCTTCACTGGAACTGCCTGTCATTTCCCACTGTGAAGATATTAATCTTTCCGCCGGCGGCCAGATGAATGAAGGATATTATTCCACGATACTGGGGCTGCGCGGCATTCCTTCCACTGCCGAAGAAGCAATGATAGCCCGCGATATTCTGATTGCCGAATTCACTAAATCTCACGTACACATTGCGCATGTCAGCACCGAAGGTTCCGTCCGGCTCATTCGGGAAGCCAAAAAGAGAGGTGTGAAAGTAACCGCGGAAACCGCTCCGCACTACTTCACTCTGACCGATGAAGCCCTCCAGGCATACAACACCAACCTGAAAGTTAATCCGCCGCTGAGAAGCGCCGCCGATGTGGCAGCCATTAAAGAAGGATTGGCCGATGGAACCCTGGATGCGATTGTCACCGACCATGCACCGCATGCCAGTACGGACAAGGAACTGGAATTTGAATACGCCGCCAACGGCATCAGCGGACTGGAAACATCGCTGGCCTTGAGCTTACGTCTTGTCGCCGAAGGTATTCTTTCCCTGCCGGAATTGACGGCTAAAATGAGCTTCAACCCCGCACGCATCCTCAAGCTGCCCAAAGGCACTCTGGAACCGGGCGCAGACGCCGACATAACGGTCATTAATCCTCAGTTGAATTGGACGGTCGACGTCAAAGCATTTTGCTCCAAAGGCAAGAACTCTCCCTTTCATGGTTGGGAAATGCAGGGAAAAGCCGTTTTGACCATTGTCGGCGGAGAAATCAAATACGATGGGCGCTAGAGAAAGCCTGAAGACGACCGGATTTGTCCTGCGTACCATAAATTACGGCGAATCAGATTTAATCGTAACCTTTTTCAGCAATGAATTCGGCAAAATCAAGGGAATAGCCAAAGGCGCCAAGCGCAGCAAAAAAAGGTTCGCCAACGTCTTTGAACCATTTTCCCTGACCAATATTATCTTCACCCGCAAGAGCCGCGACATGCTTGCTTTCATCGATGCCTGTGAAATTATCGACCATTACGACGCCATCCGTCTTGATCTGGAAAAAACTTTAATTGCTTCTTATTTTATTGATCTTACAGACCATTTCAGCCCGGAAGGAAAAAAAAATGAAAATATTTTTGAACTTTTACAAACATTTTTAGCATTGCTGGGTGCACAAAAAGCATCTGATGCCCTGGTGCGATTTTTTGAAATACGCCTGCTGAAACTGGCCGGATTTGAACCGGCACTTGAGAACTGCATTGTCTGCAAAAAACCTCTCAGCAACGGCAATGCCTATTATTTCCACGCGCAGGAAGGCGGGATTAAATGTGCCCAATGCGCCAAACCCGAGCTCTACGACCAATCCGTTTCCGCGGGAACCATCAGGACATTACTTCTGGGCAAGGATATGGATGTGGAAAAAATCAAATTGATTGCACTGTCCGGTTCTCTGGCCATGGAATCCCGCAATATTCTTGTAGGTTTTATTTCACATGTACTTAACCGTGAAGTGAAGTCGCTAAGGGTTATGGAACAGGTCAGAAAGCTCTATACATGATACTTATACTAAGTTGCATTCAATATATTATTAACAATCCAATTGAAGCCGGTTAGACTTTGCACTCTGGCATTATCCTTTTCCAGTGAAAGGAGCGCTTCGACAAGAGTATCTTCTACTGCGTCAAGG
>JBDKUX010000144.1:0-40677 GCA_039679455.1 Smithella sp.
TTTGAGTTAAGAAATATAATTGAATTGAATCTCAAAAAGATTACCCATCTTCGGTAACATCTTTTATGAGGAAACGTCTCCTCTCCAGTTCCTTCTCTCGGTAACATTTATTTATGAGGCAATAGGCTGATGTGTCCAGCCGACGGTGACTATCGATTTTTTTCGGGGCAAAATTGTTCATTCCCATCCGATCGGTTCATACCCTTTTTCCTTCAGGCATTTGTTGACAAAGGCTTTGTAAACAGGGCTGGGTTGGGAAGCTTTATAGATTCCGTGAACCAGTCCACTTGCCGCGCCGGCCGCAGCGCCGACTCCCAGACCTCTGCCCAGATTGCCTGTTACCGCTCCTACGGCACCGCCAACTACGGCACCGCCTGCACCGCCTACGATTACACCGCCCACCACTTTTGCCCCCGGATTAGCCTTGACATAAGCCTCCGCCAAGTGTGAACACTCTTCAATATCACTTTGAGCCTTGGCTTCTCCCACATTTTTCAAGTGTTCATTCGGATAGAGGACAGGACTTTGTGCAGCGCATCCGATCAGAACAGACATTACCGCAAAAATCATTATTCTTTTCATTATGTTCTCCTATACGTTTTGATAAGTACAAAACAAATGCTCATTTGTGTCAAGTTAAAAGAAGCCGAAAAGAAGCACCGTTAATTCCAGGACAATCATGCTTATTTTTGACTTTACAAAAGCCGTCTATCCTGATTAAAGTCGGGTATAAATATACAATTGGAGTTTTTTATGGGCATCGCTAAATTACCTGAATATGATTACGATATAATTATTGTCGGAGGCGGTCCGGCCGGTTTCACCGCGGGACTGTACGCCTCCCGGGCCGGACTTCAAACACTGCTCCTGGAAGGCGCGGCCACCGTAAGTCAAATTACTGTCACCGACATGATCGAAAACTATCCGGGCATACCTGACGGCATAAACGGTCTTGATCTGATGCAGCTTTTTAAAAATCAGGCGCTGAAATTCGGTTTAGAGGTGCTCTCCAGGGATGCCCTCTCCATATCCAAAGACTCGACGGCAAATTTATGGATCATTAATACCGGAGAAAAAACATTAAAAGCTCTCAGTGTTATTGCTGCAACAGGAGCCCAGTGGCGTAAGTTGGGGGTCTCCGGCGAAACGGAATTTGTCGGGAAAGGTGTTTCTTATTGCGCCACCTGCGACGGACCTTTCTATCGCAACCAGAATGTTGTTGTGGTCGGCGGCGGTGATTCGGCAATTCAGGAAGCCCTGTTTTTGACACATTTTGCGGGAAAAGTGAGCATCATCCATCGCCGTGACCGATTGCGGGCGGCGGCAATCTTGCAGAGAAGAGCATTTGCAGAAAAGAAAATCGAGTTCGTCTGGAACGCCACATTGGCCGAAGTTGTGGGCAATGACTTCGTTACCGGTGTTAAAATTAAAGATGTTGTCTCCGGCGAACTGAAAACAATTAATGCTGAAGGGGTTTTCATTTTTGTCGGCCGGATTCCCCATACCGATATCTTTCGCAGTATTATACAGTTGGATGACGCAGGCTATATTATCACCGATGACAACATGAAAACTTCCGCCGAAGGATTTTTTGCCGCCGGTGATTGCCGGGCCAAACTTTTCCGGCAGGTAGTTACCGCTGCCGGTGACGGAGCGACGGCAGCTTTCAGTGCGGAACTCTATATAGGAAATCTGAAAGGGGAAGCATACTAATACCAGGCTGGATTTCCGGCCTGACTATGCTGAAAGAAATTTAATTTATGGAAGATTTTATCAATATTTGGCAAAACATTCCCGCTCAAGTCAGCCCCATTCTTTTTAGCATCGGGTCATTTCAACTGCGCTATTACAGCCTGATGTATATTATCGCTTTTGCTCTCGTTTATATAATAGTGAACTACCGGATCAAACACGAAAAATATGAATATACAGCTGAAACCATTCAGGATTATATGGTTTGGGCAATGCTGGGTGTTATCTTCGGCGGAAGACTCGGCTATGTCCTCTTTTATAATTTCGGCTATTACTGGCAGCATCCGCTGGAAATTATTTTGCCTTTTGATTTTTCCAACGGAATAAAATTTATCGGACTCAGCGGCATGTCCTACCATGGCGGCCTCATCGGTGTTGCCGCCGTCTCGATTTACTTTTGCATCAAAAACAAAATCAATTTCTGGCGCTTTGCCGACCTTTTCATTCCGGCCGTGCCTTTGGGCTATACTTTTGGCCGGATCGGCAACTTTATTAACGGCGAGTTATTCGGCAGGGCGACTATAATGCCGTGGGGAATGTATTTTCCGCTTG
The DNA here is from genome assembly GCA_039679455.1 of Smithella sp. Lineage (GTDB taxonomy): Bacteria > Desulfobacterota > Syntrophia > Syntrophales > Smithellaceae > MVRV01. The sequence continues at coordinate 2,305 of JBDKUX010000144.1, forward strand.
ATCCAATGCAGAAATTGCGTCATCCTTCTCAACTCTATGAGGCTTTTTTCGAAGGAATAGTTTTATTCGCAATACTTTGGCTGCTCAGAGAAAAGAAACGTTTTGACGGATATCTGCTCGGAATTTATATTTGCGGTTATGGTTTTGTACGCTTTATCATAGAATTTTTCCGCGAACCGGATTACCAGCTTGGTTTTGTTTTAGGCTTTTTGAGTATGGGACAGGTTTTATGTCTGTTGATGATTTTATGCGGCGCGGCTATTTTGCTTTGGCGAAAAAAGATAGCCGGATAAAAACAATTAAGCAGCCTTTACCGAACATACGGAGGTGATTATGGGAAAAAATCTGGTCATAATAGGCGGCGGAGCAGCCGGTCCATCGACGGCGGCGGAAGCCAAGCGCAATGAGCCTTCTTTAAATGTAACGATTCTGGAGCGTGGAAAATTTGTTTCTTTCGCTTCCTGACCCACACCTTATTACATCGGTGATGTAATAAAAAGCGAATCAATATTAATTGCCCGGACACCGGAAAAATTTCGCGAAACGGGAATCGATGTCCAAATAAACACGGAAGTATTAAGTGTGAATTACGAAAGCCGGACGATTGAAATCCGGGATAAAAAAACAATTCCCTTTGATATTTTAGTTATCGCCACAGGTGCTAAGGCTGTCAGTCCCGATCTCCCGGGTGCCCGGAAGCCGGGTATCTTCACCTTAAAAAATTTGGAAGATGCAATTAATATCAAGACTTATCTACGGGAAAAGAAATGCCGCAAGGCAATTATTATCGGCGCCGGTTTTATTGCCATGGAAATGAGTGAATCCTTGCAAAGAGCAGGTATCCAGACAACCATTTTTCACCGGGGAAAACTGCCGGCAAACCGCTGGGATCCGGAGTTATCAACACTAATGCTGGAAGAATTGAAAACTAATGGCGTGGAATTTGTGACTGATGCTGAAACTACGTCTATTGAAGAAGGAAAAGATTTTCCTCTTTGCGCTGTTACTAATCAGGGTAAATGGGAGGCGGATTTAATTTTGCTGGCTATAGGTGTCCAGCCAAATGCCGAATTGGGCAGGGCGATGGGGTTAACTATTGGCCAAACCGGCGCCATCGCCGTCAACGCCAGACAACAAACATCGAAGGATAATGTTTATGCTGTGGGCGATTGTTGTGAGTCTTATCACCGGGTAAGTAAGCATTGGGTAAATATACCCTTGGGCGATATAGCCAATAAGCATGGGCGCGTTGCCGGACGCAATATTGGCGGCATACCTATGGAATTTGCAGGAATTGTCGGCGCGCAGTCCTTTCGGCTCTTTAATCTGGAAGCGGCGGCAACCGGAATTGATGAAAAAGAAGCAATCAAAAGCAACTATGACCCTGTCGGTATTGTAACATGGGGAAATGCCGTTGCCGACTCAATGGGCCGAACGAAAATCGGTTTGAAGCTTATTGCCGATAAATCTTCCGGCAAACTTCTGGGTGCACAAGCAGTTGGATTTGCTGGCGCCGTCAGCCGGATTAATGTCTTATCCGTTGCTCTCTGGTCGGAAATGACGATCGATGAAATCGGCTATCTGGATCTTGCGTATGCACCACCCTATAGTGGCGCCTGGGATATAATTCATATTGCAGCGCAGGCTTTGCGCCGGACAATTTAACATTTGGAGTAAACTAGTAATGACTTCGTGGTGGTTATTTTTTGGTGTATTTATACTGTCCATGCTGGCGCTGGATCTGGGCGTCTTTAACCGGCGGACGCATGTTATTAAAATCAAGGAATCTCTGTTGTGGACGGCGTTCTGGATATCTCTCGCCCTGTTGTTCTGCACCGGGGTATACTTTTTTTACGGCCATCAAAAATCAATGGAGTTCTTAGCCGGTTATTTAATCGAATACTCACTCAGCATTGACAACCTTTTCGTTTTTCTGCTGCTCTTCCGCTACTTTCGGGTACCGCACGAATATGAACATAAAGCCCTGTTCTGGGGAATACTTCTGGCGCTGATAACCCGCGGCGCATTTATTTTTGCGGGTGTGGCGCTGATCAACACATTCCATTGGATAATTTATCTCTTTGGAATTTTTCTGATTTTTACCGGTATTAAAATGGCTCTCAACGAAGAAACAGAGGTTCATCCGGACAAAAATATAGCCATCAAACTCCTGCACTTTGTCATTCCCACGAAAAAAGAATTTACCGGGGCGAAGTTCTTTATCGTTGAACAGGGCAAACGCTTTGCAACACCCATGCTGGCGGTGATGCTGGCGCTGGAGACAACCGACATCATCTTTGCCATTGATTCCATTCCGGCTGTCCTGGCTATCAGCACCGATCCCTTTATAGTCTATACATCCAATGTCTTTGCCATTTTAGGATTGCGCTCACTATTCTTTGCCATTTCCGGCCTGATGAAAATGTTTCATCACCTGCATTACGGCCTGGCCGCAATATTGAGCTTCGTCGGTGTGAAAATGCTGATAGCCGATCTTGTCAAGATTCCCACCGGTATTTCTCTCGGAGCTATCGCTGTGATCCTGTCGCTTGCGGTCATTACTTCGTTTGTCTGGCCGCCTGCCGGTAGAGAAGTAGAAGTTGTCGTCGATGCAGAGAATGAAATCGCAGAATAAAGCGGAAAATAATATATCTGTGCCCTCGCAGGCGCAGATAAAAAAATGGACACGTCTTTCCGATGGTAAATTTCGCCGGGAAGAGGGATTGTTTGCCGCAGAGGGTGTCAAGGTCGTGGATGAACTTTTATCCAGCCGCCGGCAGACCAAAGCAATCCTGTTGCTGCCGGAAAAACGAAGGTACTGGGAAGAAACCATCGCCAAAGCTCCGGCGGAAACAACCCTTTACGAACTGACCCGCGCACAATGGCAAAAAATCAGTCAGGATAAAGAACCGGAAGGAATAATGGCTTTGGTGGCGATGCCTCAGCATCCATCTGAGGCCGACTATTCCACTCTATCTTCCGGCAATATTTTAATCCTGTATGAAATAAGCAATCCCGGCAATCTTGGCGCGCTTCTGCGCAGCGCCTTATGGTTTGGTTTTGAAAACATCATTCTGAGCACCGGTTCAGTGGAATATACCCATCCCAAGGTGGTGCGCACTTCCATGGGGAGCATGTTCCACTTGAATATTGTTGCCGACGTCCCCCTGATAAAATTATTGCCGGAAATTAAAAAATCCTGTTTTCTGATCGGCAGCGATGTACGCCGGGGCGTCGCTCCCCATGCGCTGCCCCAAAAGGCCGCCCTGCTGCTCGGCAGCGAAAGCCACGGACTGCCGGATGATCTGCTGGCCATAGTTGACGAACTGTGGTGCATTCCGGGCAGCGGCAAAGTCGAATCCCTGAGTCTGCCGCAGGCCGCCGCCGTCCTGATGTATGAATGCGCCAGGAAATGAAAACGGTCATAAAAAAGGTATGTGGAGGGATCTTATGAGTTCCTGCATTCAGGTAACAACGACCACCGCAACTAAAGAAGAAGCACAAAAAATAGCCCGCCATTTGGTAGAGCAAAAGGTGGCGGCTTGCGTGCAGATAGCGGGTCCGATCACCAGCACATATCGCTGGAAGGGCAAAGTGGAAACCGCCGAAGAATGGCTTTGCCTCATAAAAACACGGGAAAACCTTTATCAGGAACTGGAAAAGGTAATTATCAGCTTGCATTCTTACGAAACACCGGAAATTGTCGCTGTTCCGATTGTCCAAGGCAGCAGGGAATATTTAAGCTGGCTCGAAAATGAGACGGAAACATTAAATTTGACGGATTAAGTACAATAAGCTAGGCTTTATTCCATTTCTAAATCAATGATGATATCGCGGCGGCTAGGAGGAGGAGGCGACGAGGCGTATTGTATATACGTTGAGGAAACCGCCGACGACGCCAACAAAGATAGCGCTTGATTTAGAATTGGAATTAAAAAAAGGAGATTGATCAATGTTCGAAGGACTATTCCAACCAATGCATTTGCTGGTTATTCTTGCCATCGTACTCATAATTTTCGGTCCGGGCAAACTGCCGGATATGGGTAGCGCAATAGGTAAAGCAATCCGCGGTTTTAAGCAGACCATGAATGAGGAGGAAAAAAAATCCGAAGAGGAAGTAAAGAAAATCGGCAATTAAAGGCTGAAAATGGGATTCACAAACACGTCAAACAATGGACGACTAGCCCTTAAAGCCTTTGTGCTTGTTGCGCTTATCAGCCTGTCCACTTATTTGTTTCTTCATTACGATTTATATCTTTTCTTTACGAGCAAAAGAAAAATAATTGAATTCATCAGGGTATCCCCTTTTGATGAAATTGTTTTCATTTTCCTCCAGGTGGTTCAGGTTGTTGCCGCTCCTGTGCCCGGCGAATTGACCGGGTTCATCGGCGGTTATCTCTACGGGCCCGTTCTGGGAACCATCTATTCAACAATCGGCTTGACCCTGGGTTCCTGGCTCGCTTTTGTCCTGGCTCATTTTTTTGGCATGCCCCTGCTGGAAAAAATTATAAAACCGGCCGTTGTTGAAAAATTCGATCATTTCATGGAACATCAGGGCATACTGGTATCTTTTTTTCTCTTTTTAATTCCCGGATTTCCCAAGGATTACCTCTGTTACATCATGGGTGTCAGCCGGATGCCGGTGGGGACATTTCTCATCATTTCCGCAGCCGGACGGCTGTTGGGCACCATAATGCTTACGGTAACGGGAAGCTCTGCTCGCAATGGTCAATATGTCCTTCTGGGCTGTTTTGTCGGCGTCGGAATAATTATTTTTATTGCGGCGTATTATTATCAGGACAAGCTGCTGGAGATTCTTAAAAGGAATTCCAAAAAACCGGACAGGAATCAGGGCTGATTGTGTCGTTTGATTTCATCGGCTAAGTCGTACCATCTTTGTACGCCGTTTTCGAGCCGGAAATAGTGGACAATATAGGCAACCGTCAGGATCATCAAAAGCGCGCAAAGCGCAATTCCCGGCAAGGCCGGTCTTAAAACGGCAAACCCCAGGGAAAGCAGGGTAAAAAGGCAAACAAAAAGCATAGTGATGAGATGGACGATTCTCTCATGCTGCATCCATTGAATCTGCTTGTCATGATATTCGCTAAGTTCCTGCAATGCTTCCTGTTGCAGATTCTTCGCCAGCATCTCCTGCACATAACGCTCATGCCGTTTCATGTGTTCGATCATATGGTTTCCTTAACATGCACTACGGTTTTTGCCTATATGAACAACAGGCCGTGAAGATTAATTTTATGCCTGTTCTCCATTTATCAGCCTTTCCCTTCATACTTTTCCAGCTTGGAGCGCAGGGTTTTGCGGGTGATGCCCAGACGCCGGGCGGCCTCGCTTTTATTGCCGCCTGTGGCGTTCAGGGCCTCCAGAATAGTCCTTCTTTCCATTTCTTCCAGCGGCACATTTTCCAACAGGATGCCTGGGCTCAATTTTTCGTCAACAGAATCATCCGTCATCAGCAATGACAGTTCGTCGGCATCCAGATATTCACTGCGGGAAAGGACGACCGCCCTTTCTACGGCATTCATCAATTCCCGGACGTTGCCGGGCCAGGCGTACCTTAAAAGCTTTTCCATCGCCTGCGGCGTAAAGCCTTTGATGTTCTTGGAATTCTTTTCGGCAAAGAGTCCCAGGAAATGCTGCGCCAGCAAGGGGATATCTTCTTTTCTTTCCCTCAGCGGCGGCACCTGCAGAACTACCACACTCAAACGATAAAACAAATCTTCGCGGAAGCTGCCCTTTTCCATCTCCTTTTTCAAATCCTTGTTGGAAGCGGCAATCACACGGACATTGATTTTCAGCACTTCCGCCCCGCCCACACGGGTAATTTCCCTTTCCTGCAAAACCCGCAGGAGCTTTACCTGCATTGACGGTGACATTTCGCTGACTTCATCCAGAAAAATACTGCCCCCGTCGGCCTGGCGAAACTTTCCTTCCCGCCGGCGGTCGGCGCCGGTAAAAGCTCCTTTTTCATGGCCGAATAATTCCGATTCCAAAAGCGTCTCGGTAAGAGCCGCGCAGTTAATTTTTATAAACGGCGCATCGGCACGCCGGCTGTTGTAATGAACCGCATTGGCGATCATTTCCTTGCCTGTTCCCGATTCGCCGGCGATCAGGATAGTAGCTTCCGTAGGAGCCACTTGAGAAACAGTATCCAGCAGTTTAACCATGGCCGGGCTCTGACCGATGACGCTTCGCCGGTCAAACCCTTCACCCAGTCTTTCCTTCAAGTATTCATTTTCTTTTTTAAGGCGGGTATGCTCGGTGGCGCGGGCAATGGCGATCTTTAATTCGTCGAAATCCAGCGGCTTGGTGAGATAATCGTAAGCGCCTTTCTTCAGGGCTTGAACCGCCGTGTCCACGGAGGCATAGGCTGTCATAATAATCACCGGTATTGCCGGATTAATAACTTTGATTTGATCGAGGGCTTCGATCCCGGAAACATTGAGCATGCGAATGTCCATTAAAATCAGGTCAAAGGCCCGTTTTTGAACTTCATCGACAGCAACTGATCCGTCATCCGCCTCAGAGATATTATAGCCCCAACTGCCGATCAACTTTTTGAGCATGATCCGGTGCGCCAGGTCGTCATCGACAACCAGTATTGACTGCTTTGATTTCATCAGTATATCCTCTTTATCGACTTAATAAGGGAACTGGAGCGTAACGGTTGTTCCCTCGCCGCTTTTGCTTTCTACATTAATTGTCCCGCCGTGCGCTTCCATTATCTTTTGCACAACCGCCAATCCCAGGCCTGTTCCCGCAGGTTTGGAAGTAAAATAGGGGTCATAGATATGCGGCAAATCCGCTTTCTCGATTCCCGTGCCCGTATCGGAAACGATAACGTCAACACTATTTGCCCCCGGTGCAAGCCGGATTTTCAAACTGCCGCTGTCTTTCATCGCCGCCAGCGAGTTCAGAAAAATATTAAGCATTACCTGCTTAACTTTATCGGGATCAACTTCCACAAGCGGCAAATCAGGGGCCATATCAGTAGTAATGTCAACCCCATTCTTTTTTGCGTCGGCGGCGATTAAACCCAGCGTGTATTGAATCAAATCGGAGAAATTTGTTTTTTCCCGCTTCAGTTGCAGAGGACGCGCGAATTCGATCAACTGGCTGATTACACGATTAAGGCGCTCTACTTCGGCAATCATAATGTCCGCTATTTGCTGGTCTTCTTTATCTCCGGCAAGGCGTTCCCGAAAATATACGGCAAATCCCTTGAGGGAACTGAGCGGGTTTCTGATTTCATGGGCGACGCCGGCGGCCAGGCTGGCAATGGAAGCCAGGTGGCGGTTTTTTACCGCTTCCTTTTCCAATTGCCGCAAGGCGGTAACATCGCGCAGCAGGAGTATTTTCCCGATGGAAATTCCTTCCGACACAAGCGAGGCGGCAACAATCTCCAACGTTTTACTTTGCTTTTCTCCGGAAATGAGCTGTAAGTCCTCCTCGATCAGACCGCCCTGCTCTGAAAGCCTGGCAATTATTTTATAAAGGGGTGCGGGCAGTACCGCATGCGCCTGTTTGCCAATGGCGTCAACGCAAACGACATTTAAAACAGCGCCGGCTTTCTCGTTGCAGGCGGCAACATCGCCATTCTCATCGAGCGCAATAAGGCCGATAGGCATATTCCTAACCAGAGCCCCGGAAAATACGGTGATCCGTGAGAGTGAAGTGCGCGTTGAACGATAGGCCTGGACGAGAAATAAGGAAACAATGGCTGAAGAGCCGATGAGCAAAAGGATGAGCGCGATAATGATTGTGTTGCGTGTATCCTCCCGGTCCGCCTTCTCAATCATGGCCATGTTGAAGCCTACGTAAATGATCATGTTGCTGCCTGCGATCAACGGAGCTCTTTGTACTTCATCATATCTTTCCCGGAGAAAGAGTCCTCGGTAGACTTCAAATGTGCCGGCGCCGTCCGGATTGGTCGCCTTGCGCCATTTTTTTTCCGGACTTAAAGCAATTTTTTCCGTATCCAAATCGAGGCCGTAGCGCTGCCCAACCATGGAGGGATCGCTGTCGGCGATGATGTTGCCCTTGTTGTCGGTAACGATAATGTAGTCAATATCTGGCTGCTGTGCTGTTTCCATCAGCAGCTTTTGTATTAAAAAGACATCCCTGCCTTCCCCGCTTTGACTGCGCAAACCAGCCTCAAATGACCTGATGAGTGTTGCTCCCTTTTCCACCAGCAACTCGACAGCCTGTTCCTTCTGCCGCTGAAAGTGGGTAAAAGTCATCACGGCGGAGATTACAGCCAATATGGCAATTGCGCTTATCGCTACCCAGATTGATATGTCAAAACGGAATCTTTTCCCGGCTTTAATCTTCACGGCTTACTTTCCATTCAGCGCCTCAGACAAATATCGCAATGCTATTGGATACTATTTACCCGGACGGTTACTTTTAAGTGGATACATATTATCCGCCAATCGAAAAATATTCAAACGTTAATTTAGCATAATTTAATTTAGACCAACAATTACAGCAAGTTAACTTGGCACCAAACAAATGGCACATCCCTTGCTCAATACTAAAGTCAAACTGCTTTAGAAAAAACCTGACAAGGAGGTCAAATATGAAAAAGTTAACATTAACATTGCTTGCCGTTGCTATCGGTCTTGTATTAAGCATGCCGGTATTCGCTTTCGAGCCGGGCTACGGCATGGGAAAAGGCGGCGGTTATCATCATCACGATGAGGCAGGTTGGTTGCAGTTAAATCTTTCTGATGCGCAGAAAGCAAAAATTGAAGCACTGCAGGCTGCTCACCGGAAAGAAATAAGGCCGATCAGAGAAAAGATGTTCGATAAATCGGTAGAACTGCGCAAGATGTGGCTGCGGGAAAATCCGGATAAGGACAAAATTCTTGCCTTACAAAAAGAAGTAAGGACACTGCGCGATCAGCTGGAAGATAAGTCTGTCGCACATAAACTGGAAATCCGCAAAGTGCTTACACCGGAGCAACGGGAAAAACTGGTTAATTCCGGCTGGGGCAGAGGCATGGGCTTTGGCCCTCGCGGCGGTATGAGAGGCCACGGCGAACACGGTCCGGGAATCTGCTACTAAATTAACATTCTCCTTCCCTTTGAAGGAGGGGGCGCCCAGGCGTTCCCTCCTTTTTATCTCGTCGGCAGAAAAAGCCATTGACAGCAAAAAAGCTTTCCTGTTATCTTACCTATATAGAAAAATAAACTTGCCGATATACGATTATTTTAAAATCATTAGTGACATTAATCAGATAATTTGTGTAGCTTGTAAAGATCCAGCTGACTTCTATCGCACCAAACAGTACAGGGCTGAATATACTGTGAAGTATTTTGAATTAGAGTGCGAGCACTGTTGTAACTTTTTAATGAATGCAACCAAAGCTGCTTAGATATGACAGCTAATGGCGGTAGCCTGCACAAAACATGATGAATTGGTACTGCATTTACACCAAACCTAAAATGGAGGAAGCTGTCAGCGGCCAACTACTGAACCTGCCGGATATTGAAGTGTTTCAACCCAAGCTGAAACGCAGTGGTCTTCGCCGCGGCAAGTTGCAGGAAAAGACGGAGCATCTCTTCCCCTGCTATCTTTTCTCCCGCTTTACTCCTTCCCGGTATTATCATCTGATTACATATACACGGGGCGTCAAACGCATTATCAGCGATCCCTCGGGGCATCCCTGTATCGTGGATGATCAAATCATTGCCCAGATCCGCTCCCGTCTCCAAGACGGCTATATTCACCTGGAGCCGGCCATCTTCAATCCCGGAGACAGGGTGATGATCCAGGAAGGGCCGCTGGCGGGCTTTACGGGTATCTTTCAGCAGCTAAAAGCCCAGGATCGCGTTTTAATGCTGCTCAACATCATCAATTATCAGGCCAGAATCGAAGTAGCACGACAAAACATTACGAAACTATAATAATTCCAAAGTTCCTAAGAAAGGAGAGTTGTGATGCCAGTAACACCAACATATCCCGGAGTTTATATTGAGGAAGTGCCCAGCGGCGTGCGCACCATTACCGGTGTGAGCACATCGGTAACCGCTTTTGTGGGCAGCACAAAACGGGGGCCCATCAACAAGGCCAGAAGGATTCTCAGCTACGCGGACTTCGAACGCACTTTCGGCGGGCTGGATGCCGGCTCCAAATTGAGTTACGCCGTCCGTCAGTTTTATTTAAACGGCGGTAGTGACGCGTGGATTGTCCGTCTGGCCAAGGATGCCTCCGCCGCCCAAAAGATCCTGACCAGCAGCGGCTCGGCCAACGTGCTGGAACTGACTGCCCTGGATGAAGGAAGCGCTGGAAATAACATTGAAATCCGTGTGGATTATGCGACCGGCAACCCAGCCAGCACCTTTAATCTCACTCTCCTTTACGCCCCAGCCGACGCTCCGGCTGATGCAATCACGGAAAAATTTGCCAATCTCTCCATGAACAGCAAAGATTCGTCCTACATTGCCGACAAAATCAACGGTATTTCCAGGCTGGTTTCCGTCAAAAATATTGCCAGTCTCGCCGGCCTCGGCAAAGGAACAAGCGTCAGCGGCAAACTGGTGGATGAATCCAGTAATCTGCTGGATGTAGCCCTGCTGCGCGACGACACTCACAATACATTGCGGATATCCGTCAACGGTCTTGCTCCCATATCCGTCGTCCTCGCACCGGCGGATGTGACCGGCGCGGCCGCAGCAGACCGCCTGGAAAAACTGCGGGGAGCCATTGCAACACGTTTGACGACGGCCGTACCTTCCGAGCCTGCCCTCAATAACCTGACTGTTACCGTCAATGCGGACAAACAGATTGTCATTACCTCCGGGGTAGCGGGAGAAGCTTCCACGGTTCGCGTCCTTCCCGGCGAACGAAACGACATCTCCGCCCGCTTGAAATTGGGAACATTAAACGGCGGTGTGGAAACCGACGCCGTTTCCGTGATCCGTCCTGCGGAAATCCCGTTGCGGGGAGAATTGACCAGCGGTTCTTTTGCCGCTGCGCTAACGGTTCCGTCCGCCGCTAAGACCAGCTTTAAAATCAGTCTGGACGGCTATGGACCGGATACCGTCGTTCTGGATGCCGCCGTAGCTTCCGGCGCGACCATCCCCGCCCAGCTTGCGGACATGGCCGGGCGGATTCAAAGCAAAGTCCGCGCACTCAAACCATCGATTGCCGGCTACAAAGAATTCACCTGTACGGGCACGGCGGATAAGCTGATCCTTTCCTCCGGAACACGGGGCACGGGATCTTCCGTGGTTGTGGATGCCGCGGCCGCCAATGACATCGCCGCGGATTTGAAGCTGCTTTCCGGTACGACATCCGTTCTGCCGACCAACGTCACCCTCACCGGCGGCAACGAACAGCCTTACGCGGACGAAGCAGCCCCCTATGATCTTTTCATTGCTAACCGCTCCCAGCGCAAAGGTATTTATGCCCTGGAATCCGTCGATATCTTCAACTTGCTTTGCCTTCCCGGCATAACTGATCCCGGCATTCTCATGGATGCCGGCTCCTACTGCCAGGAGCGGCGGGCATTCATGATCGTCGATGCACCGGCCAGTAAAAAAGAACCCTCCGCAATGTATGATGCCGCCCGCAGCACGGCACTGCCGAAAACGGACTACGCCGCCGTTTATTATCCGTGGCTGAAAATCGCCGATCCGCTGCAGAACGGCAAACAGGTGCTGCAGCCGCCCTGCGGGACCATCGCCGGTTTGTATGCCCGGACAGACAGCGCTCGCGGCGTATGGAAAGCCCCGGCAGGAACCGATGCAACGCTGACAGGCGTTCAGGCGGTCGACTACACTCTCACGGATCTGGAAAACGGCACCCTGAATCCTCTGGGCGTCAATTGCATCCGCGTTCTGCCTGTTTACGGAGCCGTGGCCTGGGGCGCACGGACGCTGCGCGGCGCTGATGAAATGGCCTCTGAATGGAAGTATATCCCCATCCGCCGCCTTGCTCTTTACATCGAAGAAAGCCTGTACCGCGGCACGCAGTGGGTCGTTTTCGAACCGAACGATGAACCGCTCTGGTCGCAGATTCGCCTTAATGTCGGCGCGTTCATGCACAATCTTTTCCGGCAGGGCGCGTTCCAGGGGGTAAGCCCGAAAGAAGCCTATTTCGTCAAGTGCGACAAGGAAACGACGACGCAAAACGACATCAATTCCGGCATCGTCAACATCGTGGTGGGATTTGCGCCGCTCAAGCCCGCGGAATTCGTCATTATCAAGCTCCAGCAGATGGCTGGACAGATTCAGAGTTAGGAGGAAAAACCCATGGCTAAATTTACCGTTAATCCGCAGCGTTTCGATCCATATAAGAATTTCAAATTCCGCGTCAAGTGGGACGGCCGTTATGTTGCCGGCGTCAGCAAAGTGGGCGCTTTGAAGAAGACAACGGAAGTCGTGGAACATCGAGAGGGCGGCGATCCCAGTTCATCGAGAAAATCGCCGGGCCGGACGAAATACGAAGCCATCACGCTGGAACGGGGCGTTACCCACGACAAGGACTTTGAGCAGTGGGCCAACAAGGTCTGGAATTTCGGTTCCGGTCTGGGCGCGGAAGTGTCCTTGAAAGATTTCCGCAAGGACATCATCGTGGAAGTATACAATGAAGCCGGGCAGCTGGCCATCGCCTACAAGGTTTATCGCTGCTGGGTATCGGAATTTCAGGCTCTGCCGGAACTCGACGCCAACGCCAACGCCGTGGCCATTCAGACGATCAAACTGGAAAATGAAGGCTGGGAACGCGATTACAGCATCAGCGAGCCCGCCGAACCGACGTTTACCGAACCGGAATAAAAGATGGGGCAACTTTCAGCCTCCAGGCTTCTGGAGGTTTGGGAACAGGGTTTGGCGGCGACACCGGTCGAGCGCGCCCTGCTGCTGTTGAGTGCGGACCAGGCCGAAGAATCATGGGCTGCGCTGTCCAAACTGAGCATCGGTACACGCGACGCCCGGCTGCTGAAGCTGCGCGCCGAGACTTTCGGCTCTTCCCTGCAGGCGATATGCGATTGCCCGCATTGCGGCGAAGCCGCTGAAATTTCTTTCGAAGCCGGAGATATTCTTGTCGACATTCCGGATGAGGAGGATGAATTGTTCAGTCTGACAACAGGGAACTACAAGGTATATTTCCGTCTGCCCGATAGCCGTGATCTCGCTGCGACCGCCGTTGTGGGCGATAGAACTCTTGCCGCCCGGCAGCTGTTCCACCGGTGCGTCATTGAAGCGCGTCAGGATGATAAGATTGTTTCTTCCGACGGATTGCCGTCCGATGTGATGGATGCCGTGGCCGAGCGTATTTCCAGGATTGATGCCCAGTCGAATATTGAATTGGAAATGACCTGCCCGGCATGCAGCCACACCTGGATTTCCCATTTTGACATTGTTGCTTTCTTCTGGATGGAGATTTCTTCCTGGGCAAAGCGGATGCTGCGCGACATCCACTCGCTGGCGTGCGCCTATGGATGGAGCGAAGAAGCAATACTGGCTCTCAGCCCTGCAAGACGGCAGGCCTATTTGGAGATGGTGTCCGGATGAACGATTATTTTCAGTATCTGATTGACAGAAGCACGGGGCAGACACCGGCCATCCGTCCCCGGTTTCCTTCGATCTTCGAATTCCCGGATGTTCCCGTCACTGCCGGCGATGATTTGGCAGCCGGAATAATTAATGGGACACCGGGAAGAATGGATCGGACGCCGGCTGCTCATCCCGGACGTTCCCCGGCAATGGAATTACCGGATGCACCGGACTCTATTGCAGTTGCTGATTTCAAGTCTGAAATAATTCATCAATCGAGGGAAAAAACAGGCATCGATCAGGAAGCAACAGCCGCTGCCCCATATGAAGTGTTGCCGGGAAAGGAAACATCTCCAAAACTTACCCGGGACAAAGCTTCTGAAAAGCATATTAAAGATACCAAGGGTGCGACAGCATCTTCTTTATACGAAGATACCGTCCGTATATTTTCCAGCGATACCGTCAATTCAGTGCACCAGGAAGCTGCTATAAAAAATGTACGGTTGCAGGCGGCAACGCCTGATCTTCAATCGTCTGCTGTTGGTGATGACGGTGCAAATCAAAAAACGGACACTCTGCCTTCAACCAGAGACGAAGTAAAAAGAATGGCCAAACTATTTTCTTCAACAGAACCCTTGATTGCGGCATCTACATTGGCGCCTGATTCTAAGCATGTACATGACTCCTTTGCCGGAGTCATGCAACAGCCAAAAGTCCGGCCGCTGATCGCAGACTCCCCAATGTCACCAGCCTTCATTCCACAAGAAGCTCGGCCGGAAAAAACAATCAAGGTTACCATCGGGCGCATAGAAGTAAGGGCGGTTATGCCGCAGGCACCTTTATCTCAACCGCGTACGAGTCCGCAGGAACCACAGCCGAAAATTTCACTGGAAGACTATCTTAAAAAACAGCGGGGAGGCAGCCGATGAGCAACTATCTGGCCATAGCCACTGTAACGGAATCTCTCCGGCAAATGCTGGAAAGAGCAATTAAGCCTGACTTTCCCGAAGCTTTAAATGAAGCCACGGTATCGGCCGTGCGTCCTAATTCCGGCGCGGCCGGTCTGCCGAAACTGGGAGTGAATATCTACCTGTATCAGGTCAATTATAACGCAGCTTTTCGCAACGCCGATATCCCGACACGCAGCTCCGGCGGCGCCGTTCAGCAGAAGCCGCGCGCCGCGCTTGATCTGCACTACCTTTTTTCCTTTTATGGCGAGGAGAATAAGCTGGAACCCCAGCAAGTGATGGGCAGCGTCATCCGCACTCTGCATGCATCTCCGATACTGCTGCAAAAGCATATCGCCCATATTATTGAAACGAGCGACTTTTTAAATGAAGCGGATCTCGATGCGGAAATTGAACGGATCAAACTGACGCCCCTGCCTTTAACGATTGAAGAGTTATCCAAAATCTGGTCGGTCTTTTTTCAGAATTCTTATACTTTATCGATAGCTTATACGGCTTCCGTTGTTTTCATCGAAGGAAAGGAATCACCTGCGCCGCCGCTGCCGGTAAAAGCCAGAAATGTTTATGCTCTGCCGGTTTCGTTTCCCGTAATCGACGGCATGGCGTCGCAGGACAGTACGGACGATCCGCTGGTTCCCAATCAGCGTTTTCTGGCCGGGAAACGCCTGGTTCTCACCGGCAAACAATTACGCGGCGAGAAGACAGTTGTCAAAATTGATGAAAAGGAAATTAATTCCTCACAGATCCTGGAAGTCAAAAATAACCGGATTACTATTTTGCTGCCCGCGGATTTACGCGCCGGCATTCACAGCATTTCCGTTGCCCACAAACTGATGATCAGCGAGCCGCCGGTGGAGCATTCGGGCGTCGAATCTAACAGTTCGGCGTTTCTTTTGTGCCCGTCCATTACCGTTCCCACTGAGCCGGTCACCCCGGCCGGCGTCCCGGAAAACGGCAAAACAATTTACACCTTAACCATTCCGGTTGGGCTGGTTCCGGCTTGCGGACGTAATCAGCAAACACTTCTCCTGCTCAATGAATATCAGGAAATTTCCACCGTACCACCGGTGATTTACCGTATCGCCGCCCCGGAAGACAATGGCATCACCAATCCGGCCGTTGCTGAAACCGGAGCCATCACCTTCGTCATGACAACATCAACAAAACCCAAAGCAGGAAAATATTTTGCCCGCGTTCAGGTGGACGGCGCAGGGAGCCCCGTAAATTTTGATCCGCCTGGTCCACTGGTGGAGATTAAAGATGTCCCCTGACCATCCCGTCAACTGGGTCGAAGCCAACCAGCGTTACTTGACAGCAGCCATTGCAGCCGTCAGGCAGCACCTGGAAAATTATGCTTTGCGTGTCGGCCTGAAACCGGAAGTCGAGATTGCCACAAAGCCAATCCCGGCGGAAAACACCTGCATGCAAACTGATCAAGGAGCACCGTCCGCGCTTGAGACGCTATGCACCGCATTTCGCCTTTCACCTTTCGAGCGCGACATTCTTCTTTTGTGCGCAGGAGTGGAGCTCGATTCATCGTTGGCCGCGCTGGTATCATTACTTTCCGGGGATACGCAAAGATGCAACCCCACTTTCAGTCTGGCTCTGGCCACCCTGCCTGAGCCCCACTGGAGCGCACTTACGCCCGCTGCGCCGCTGCGCCGTTTCCGGATGATCGAGCTGTCGGAAAGCCCCACGCTGACATCCTGTCCGCTGAAAATTGATGAGCGGATTCTCCATTATCTTGCAGGCATTCAGTACCTCGACGGACGTTTGAACCCGCTGGTGGAAAAATTCCGGTATCCCGGCGAGCTAACGCCATCACACCGGAAAATCGCCCGGCGCATCACGGATTTGTGCGCCCAAACAAACATCGATTCCCGTCTGCCCGTGATTCAGCTCTGCGGTAATGATTCACAATCCAAAAAAGATATTGCCGCATGGGTCTGCTCTGCGCTGGGACTCAATCTTTGCATTATAAATGCCGGAAATCTTCCTTCCGATCCGGTGCAACTGGACGGATTTCTCAGGCTTTGGGAGCGGGAGGCATTCTTGACGCAAAGCGCCTTACTTGTCGATTGTTCCGAGAGCGACCCGGCAGATAAGATACAAAACAGCGCCGTAACCAGATTTATCGAGGCAACAGGCGGCATGATTCTGATTGACTCGATGGATAGAAGGCGGCTGGAACAGCGTCGCCAGTTTACTTTCGATATTATGCTGCCTCTCCCGGCAGAACAACGTGACTTATGGATTACGGCGCTCGGCAATGACGTAACCAGACTCAACGGTCAACTGGACCTTCTGGCCGCCCAGTTTCAATTGAGTCCCCGGAGCATCCGCGCATCGTGTGATGAAACACTGGAGATTGCAACGGATGATTTTGCAGCGGCCCTGTGGAATACCTGCCGGAAACAGGCGCGCCCGCGTTTGGAACAAATGGCGCAGTTGATTGAACCTATCGCCTCATGGGACGACCTGGTTCTTCCGGCCATGCAAAAAGAAACTTTAAAAGCCGTGGCGGCACATGTCCGGCTCAGACACCGGATTTATGAATCGTGGGGCTTTGCCGCCAAGTCTGCGCGGGGCCTGGGCATAAGCGCTTTATTTACCGGGGGCAGCGGCACGGGAAAAACGCTGGCGGCCGAAGTGCTGGCCAATGACCTGAAGCTCGATCTGTTCCGCATCGATCTCAGCCAGGTAGTCAACAAATACATCGGGGAGACCGAAAAAAACCTCAAACGAATCTTTGATGCCGCCGACGCGGGCGGCGCTATCCTGCTTTTTGACGAAGCCGATGCGCTCTTCGGGAAGCGAAGCGAGGTCAAGGACAGCCATGACCGCTACGCCAATATTGAAGTTAGTTATCTCCTGCAGCGCATGGAGTCCTACCGGGGCCTGGCGATTTTAACTACCAATATGAAGGAGGCGCTGGATAAAGCTTTTCTGCGGCGTATCCGCTTTATCGTGCAGTTTCCCTTTCCCGACGCAGCACAGCGGGCGGAAATCTGGCGGCGTATTTTCCCGGTCGCAACACCGACAAATCATCTTGATCCGGAGCGCCTGTCGCTGATACAGGTGGCGGGAGGAAACATCAGGAATATAGCGCTCGCCGCTGCTTTTTTAGCGGCGGACAGCAATCAGCGCGTGGATATGACGCATATTCGACAGGCCGTCAAACAGGAATATGCGAAAATTGAAAAACAAATAAGCGCGTCAGAAATGGCCGCCTTCAACGGATGAAGAGGTATATTCATGAGGGAATTGCACTGCAAACCAACATCCCGACGGGAGCCGGTAAGCCTGCCGGATACGACGGCGCGCAAGCAGAACTCTGAACGAAGCTGGGAAACGGCTCAGACATTCGTCATTGAAACTTTGAACGCTTCAGGCAGACCGCTGGATAAACCGGCACGATCTTTTTTTGAACCGCGCTTCGGCCACGATTTGAGCCGGGTGCGGATCTATTCGGACGCCAAGGCGGCACAATCGGCGCATACCCTCAATGCCGATGCCTACACGGTCGGCAGCCACGTGGTTTTCGGAAAAAACCGGTATTTTCCGGAAACAGACGCGGGCAGAAGACTTTTGACCCATGAACTTCATCACGTCATTGAGAATGAAAAGCAGGGACGGACCAACCGCATACAGCGCAAGGTGGAGACACATAATGTCTCCATTGATGATTATCTGACCGGCAAAGGCATTGAAAATTTCGAGAAGAGAAAAAGTGCTTATTTTCACCTTGGCATCTGCGAAGTAGACCGTGAAAAGGAGATTTTATACGATCTGCTTTCCTCGGATAGAAACTTTCCCGTTGCGGGAACAACGCCGGCGACGGCCCAAAATAATGTCGGCAAGCAAGTCAAGGCGCGAAAAGGTATTGTGGAGCATACATCAAAGGGCTCCTATCGATGGGGAGTGAATTCTTCCATCAAAATGAATCCCCGATACTGGCAAAAAAAAGATGACCGGTGGGGCGCCAAACCCGGCGTCAGCCTTGAAGAGGCCTCCAGGGATGTATTTGATAATCCTTCGGGGTTTGACTATGCAATGGCCTGTCACCTGGCGACCGGCGTGACCTTTGTAGCAGGCAGCGGCAGTGCGAGCTACAAAGAATCTAACACAAACGAGGATGACTGGGTTCCCGGCGACTGGGGTTACATTGAAAATAAAGCTTATAAAGAAGGACAATCTCGACCGGGTACCGAGGGAGAAAACATCATTTATATCGGCGGCAGGCAATTCTGGGGACATCCCAGCGGCAACAAGACATTCAACGAATGGATGTGTTATATTCAGAAAATGAATAACAACACCGGTAAACCGGAACTAAAAAAGTGGAGAAAGTACACTGCCCTGGGTCTTGATTAGCTTGGACGGATACATGAACATTGACCTGCATATTGAAGAGTTGATCCTGTTTGGTTTTGCACCTGGAGACCGACAGCGCATTGCTGAAGCAGTACAGGACGAACTGACCCGACTTTTTACGGGAAATAATTTACCGGAGGTGTTTGAACAGGGAATTGAGCTTCACCATCTAAACGGCGGTTCTTTCGCTGTCCGCGCAGGAGAGAGACCGGAGGCCATCGGCACCCGCATCGGCCAGACGGTCTATCAGGCAATAGCGGGAAGTGAGTCGCCGGACGTCGGGAGCAAGGAGTAGAATCATGGCCATTGCAGAATTAATTGATATAAAAAATAATATTGCACAAAGGTCAACACAAAGACTGAATTTCAATCCTGTAGCGCAGGCAGCAACAAGTTATACAACAGATTCCAACAAGACAGTGGAAACATCTTCAAAGAAATCAGGTTTAACGGTGTATAGCTTTGGCCAAATGCCGGTTTATGCAAACGCGCCCGGCTACGGAAGCATGGGCGGCGGCGTTCCGGCTGCTGAATCTGAAACAATGTCCGCAAGCGGAGGGCCGACTAACGAGGATACGATCTCAGATACAGTTTCACCGGCGGAAGAAACAAGGGAGCCGTCGGAGCGAGATGAAATAGCCGCTGCCCGTGAGGAAGAACCTTCCCAACCCGGTGTTATTGAACCGGTGAGGATAGTCCGGGATGTCGACCTCTGGTGGTTTGATGGAGAAGATGCCGCGAATTATGACGAAGAGGCAAAACTGACGGCATTTGGCGGGAGGCCCGGGGCTACTCGGGGAAGATTTGAATGGGATATAGTCCGGGGCGCGGACAAAATTGATTTTCAAAATGCATCCGACAGTATGGTGAGAACCAACGCCAACCGGATTACAATATGGAGCACGGACGCCAGTGTAACGCGAGGCGACGTTAAAGTCCGCTGCCGGTGGAGTCTTGGAGGACTTAGCCGGACTCTTTATCATGAGTTTACCGTTTACGCTCCAGATGAAGCTGTCGTCGTCAATGGTCCGAATGATTCGCCCTGGAACGGGGGATACCAATCCCAGTACACTATTGAGGCGCGGGACCAGTTTCATCAGCCATTGCCCAGAGAGGTGGAAGTCAACGAAAACTGGGAAACCTTCACCGCCGACCAGCCCGTCGTGGTTGACTGGATGATTGCGCCGCCGAACGGCACCATGACCGGCACCCCTGCCACGGCACAGTTTTACGAAACATATGGCATGCCAGCCGGACCGGGTCGAACTCCCCAGGCCGTCAATCCCGGAGATCCGGGAGCGGCAACACCGGTTATGCATGCTTTCCAGCAATATCGGGCGGGCAGCACAACAGTCGGCGACGGAAGACTTATTAAGCGGCATGTCACGACCTATTACCGGGGTCAGGGGAGACAGTAAAAGACAGCGCTTTGTAAAAATGAGCATTGCGTGGAATTTGTAAAAGGAAAAAATGCTATGACCACATTTCCCGGTTCACCCCGTCTGCAGAAAGGCGCGATTGTCGGCATTGACAAGGCGTTTCCCTTGCCGACTATTGTCATCTTTCAGTACAATCCCGACACCATGACGCGCACGCTGCAGGTCAATGCGGCAGGCAATGATTCGGACAGAGGGGAAGCCCTCAGGATTAAAGGGCCGCCCCAGGAAACCATCCGCATTGAAATTGAAATCGATGCGGCCGATCAATTGGAAAAAGCTGAATTTCCGGCGGCGGGCCTGGGGATATATCCCGTTCTGTCGTCCCTGGAAATGCTTTTATATCCGCGATCTCTGGACGTGATTGCCAATGAAATTCTTCTCAACACGGGCATGATCGAAATTGTTCCACCGGAGGGACCACTCACGCTTTTTGCCTGGGGAGCCAAACGCGTTCTGCCCGTCCGGATTACGGAGTTGACCATTGCAGAAGAAGCCTACGATCCGACGCTCAACCCCATTCGCGCTAAAGTTACGCTGGGAATGCGCGTTTTGACTTACAACGACCTGGGGCTCACACATGCCGGAGGCGTAATGTTTATGGCCCATCAGATAATGAAGGAAACCATGGGTACTATCGGCACGGCCGCAAATCTGCCCGCACTGCCGTCTATTCTGGGAGGTTAGAAAATGTTTGATCCTAAGAGCCGTTACGCGGATTGCGAAACCGCGGTTTTATCGGAAACTCTACCCGATGGGTCGCAGCGCGATATTCACTATGTGCGGCGGCGTTTTCTTCCATCCGATGATAATTCTACCGTATTGATGGAGCATACCGTCAGGCAGGGTGAACGCCTGGACAACATTGCCGCCCGCTACACCGGCGATCCCACGCAATACTGGCGGATTTGCGACGCTAATAATGTTACCGACCCCGGCGAACTTGAAGAGATTGGCCGGACGATTAAAATCACAATACCCGGCCTATGATTCCAATTCTAAATCAAGCTCTATCTTTGTTGGCGTCGTCGTCGGCTTCCTCAACGTATGTACAATACGCCTCGTTGCCCTGTCCCCCGCTGGCGGGGGTTGGGGGTGGTTGCCGCCGCGATATCATCATTGATTTAGAAATGGAATGCGAGGAATTTTATGCTGGAGAATAATCCGGGCATTCGCCTGCTGCTGCTTACCGGAACAACGGTTCCCCTGCCGGCCCCCGCCGAAGTCATGACAGCCTTGACACGTGTGCGGGTAACGAGCAGCGATGAATCCGGCGACGGCTTTCAGATAACATTCAGTATGGTAAAAGGTAAAATTCCCGACTACACGCTGCTTAGCGGCGGAAGCTTGAATCTCTTTAATCGGATTGTCATCGGCGTTGCTCTCGGGGTTGTACCGGAGGTCCTGATCGACGGCGTCATCACCAATCATCAGATCGCGCCCAGCGCTGATCCCGGCATGTCCACACTGACGGTAACGGGAAAAGACATCAGCCAAATGATGGATCTGGAGGAAAAAAACGATCGATACCCCAATCAGCCGGATTCTGTCATCGTGATGCGCCTTTTAGCCAATTACGCCCAATACGGACTTCTGCCCGACGTGACGCCAACCACGGAAATTCCACTGGAGACGGACCGCGTACCCCGCCAGCATGAGACTGATCTCGCCTGCATCCGGCGCCTGGCCGAACGCAACGGCTTTGTCTTTTATATCGAACCGGTAACCATTGGTATGAGCCGTGCTTACTGGGGAACCCAGGTAAGGGCTGGTGCGCTGCAACCGGCGCTTACCTTCAACATGGGCGGTGCAACCAACGTCAAGTCGCTCAGCTTTACGGAAGATGGTCTGACAACCTCTTCCGTTAAAGCCGGTTTCATTGAACCATTTTCCAACACCGCCATCCCCCTGCCGGCCATTCCCCCTTTGCGGGTGCCTCCTTTGTCTCTGACGCCCACGCCTTCGCGGCGCGTCAGGCTTCTGCGCGATACGGCCAACCAGGGCGCAGCGGCCACGGCGCGGGAAATGCTCTCAGCTATCACCAATCAGCCCGACACCGTCAGCGGCGACGGGGAAATAGACACTGTGCGCTACGGCCATGTATTGCGCGCCCGGCGTTTGGTCGGCCTGCGGGGCGCAGGGATTTCCTATGACGGCCAATACTACGTACGGAGCGTGACCCATAACATCACGCGCGGAACATACACACAAAACTTTTCCGTCAGCCGGGAAGGAACACGGCCTCTGGCCCCTGTGGTGATGATATGACTGTTCCATTTTACGGAAAATACCGCGGCATTGTTACCGATATTCAGGACCCTCTGATGCAGGGCAGGATCAAGGCCCGCGTGCCGGAAGTTCTCGGAGATGATGAAAGCGGTTGGGCGCTGCCCTGTCTTCCTTTCGGCGGCGATTCGATGGGCATGTTTGTTCTGCCCGATGTCGGCTCCGCCGTTTGGATGGAATTCGAACACGGCGACGCGGATTACCCCATCTGGTGCGGCTCCTATTTCGGTTCATCTATAAGCATGCCGCCGGATCTATTGACTCCGCCCTACAAGAAGACAATGATCATGACCAAGTCCGGCCACAGCATTACGCTGGACGATACGCCCGGTGCCGGCGGTATTACCATTCAAACATCGGGCGGGCAGAAGATTACCCTCACGGCCCAGGGAATTGAAATCGACAACGGGATGGGAGCAACAATCAAACTTACCGGCCCTCAGGTCAAAATCAACGATGACGCGCTGGAGGTGACCTGATGCCCGGCTATCTTCTGCAGCAGGGAGCGACAGTTTTGTGCATGCATGGCGGTCAGGCGCAGCCCGTTACTACGAACATGCGGGTTAAGGTAAGCGGGCAGCCCGTTGTCACCCAGCAGGACATGTATACCATCTCCGGCTGTCCATATGCGCCGTCAAGCCCCATGCCCTGCGTCGCCGGCCAGTGGACCAGCGCGGCCACCAGAGTAAAAGCAGGCGGTCTGCCTGTTCTTCTTCAGGACAGTCAGGCTGTCTGCACACCCAACGGGACGGGATTCAATATTTTAGTCACCCAGTTAAGAGTAAAGGGGCAATGATGAATATCGACTATCCATACCAGTTCAATAACGTCGGAAGAACGGCCGACGCCACAACAGAGGATCATATCCGCGATCTCATCGAACAGGTTTTATTCACGGCGCCGGGCGAACGGGTGAACCGCCCCACGTTTGGCAGCGGCCTGATGCAGCTGATTTTTGCTCCGATCAATGATGCGCTGGCGGCAACCGTTCAGATGTCCGTTCAGGGATCGCTGCAGCAGTGGCTGGGCGATCTCATCCGGGTGGAGGATGTTCAGGTGCAAGGCGATGATTCCACTATTCGCATCCAGGTGCAGTACACGATAATTAAAACAATGGAGCGCCGCACGGCGCAATTTGCACGCGGGGTATGAGCATGAGCACACAGTATCGATGCCGGAACGAACAGCGCCATGATAAAGTGGCCGAAGCCCGTCTCGACATGGGAGACCCCAATTCCAAGTATCGCCTCAACGGCCTCGACTATCTTGAAGTTGATCCCGATAATCAGCAAAAGTTAATACTGCACTTCATCAACAAATTGAGCGACGTCAATGGTTATACATCGCTGACCAAGGATTCCTTTGCTATTGCCGGCGGAGTCCGCATTATCAATATCGACGTGATTGATCCAGTCGTCATTCTGCCCAAAGCCGTTCATCTTATCGTGGATCAGGCCGGAGATTTTTCCACCTATAAGCTGCGTATTGTCGCCGGCAAAGATTCCAATAAGCCGCCGGTCTGGATGGACCCAATGCTGTCTGAAATCGACTTCTCCTTTAAAATAAACTGCTCCTGTGATTTCGACTGCCGTCCCTCGGAAACAACACCGGCGCTGCAGATTGACGAGCCGGCAATCGACTACATGGCCAGGGACTATAACAGTTTCCGCAGACTGATGCTGGACCGGATGGGTTTTCTGCTTCCCGGCTGGCAGGAGCGCAACCCCGCGGACATAGGCGTTGCGCTGGTCGAACTTTTAGCGTATGCAGGCGATCGTTTAAGCTACAAGCAGGATGCCGTGGCCACGGAAGCATACTTGGGTACGGCCCTCAATCGCATCTCGCTTATCCGCCATGCCCGGCTGCTGGATTATCCGGTTTCCGACGGCGCCAATTCACGTGTCTGGGTGCAGGTTCAGATTAAAACCGGCGGCGACGGCATCAAGATCAAAGGGCCGGATGAAGCCGCGAACAATCCGGGATCGGCTCTGATAACCAAAATAGATTCTCTTGCCCCTGTTCTGACGCTAACCGAAGCAAAACTGGCAACCGCTGTCGCTAATGGTGCATGCTTTTTTGAAGCCATGCATACGCTTGCACTTTATGAGGCGCACAATGAAATGACCTTTTATACCTGGGGCAATGAGGGCTGCATGTTGCCTGAAGGGTCAACGCAGGCGTATCTGCAGGATAACATCGACGGGCGGCGGCTTGTATTGCGCACCGGCGATGTGCTGATTTTCGAAGAGAAACGGTCACCGGAGACGGGACTGGAAGCAGACGCCGATCCTGCCAGACGGCATGCCGTCCGTCTGACATATGTAAATCCGGAGGCCAAAATTGATGAAGCAGGCAACCGGACGCCCGGCGCATTGACCACTGATCCCCTTTTCCCCGGTCAGGCTTTCGTCGAAATTAATTGGCATGAAGAAGACGCTCTGCCCTTTGACTTGTGCATTCACAATGTGGCCGATCCCGATAATCCCGGCCAGGACCGGCCTGTTTGCATCGCAGCCGGTAATATCCTCCTGGCGGATCACGGGCAAACCATCAGCGAAGAAATACCCGTTGTGTCGGGAAAAAGGTTCCGGCCTGCTTTGACTCACTCGCCACTGACCAGACAGGGCCGCATCCGTCTTGCCGGGAAAAACGGCAGCCTTGTCCCGTTTGATCCCGCAGGATCAGCCTCATCGGTCATGACCTGGCCGGCAAATGAAATCATACCCGCCATCCGGCTCATTCAGGCGGATTCCTCCTCTCTGGTATGGAACCCCAGACGAGATCTTCTCGCCTCTAATGCTTACAGCCGGGAATTTGTCGTGGAAACACGGGAAGACGGGGTCTCGCTTCTTCGCTTTGGCGACGACCTCATGGGCCAGAAACCGGATGCAAACCTGACTTTCCAGGCATATTACCGCATTGGCAACGGCATTGCCGGCAATGTCGGAGCAGAGTCCCTAGCCCACCTGGTAATTCGCACGGAATCCGGCCTCGTCGCCGGTTTTGATCCGGCGCAAATAAAAAAAGTCCGTAATCCTCTGTCCGCCCGGGGCGGCGTAGAGGCTGAATCATGTGAGCAGATTCGCAAGTATGCACCCGAAGCTTTTAAAATACAGGAGCGCGCCGTTAATGCTCCGGACTACGCCGCCATCGTGATGCGCCACGCCGATATTCAACAGGCAGCCGCCACCGTACGCTGGACGGGAAGCTGGTATACTGTCTATGTCACCATTGACCGCAAGGGAGGCAGAAGCGTCGATGAAGCGTTCATCGCCGAAATAAAAACATCTCTCGACTGCTACCGCATGGCCGGTTATGACATCGAAATAAACGGACCGCGTTTTGTTCCTCTGGACATTGCCTGCAATGTTTTTGTGAAGCCCGGGTATTTTAAAATGGATGTAAAAAAAGTGCTTATTGACACATTCAGCAACCGCGACCTGAGCAGCGGCGCACGGGGATTTTTCCACCCCGACAATTTCACCTTCGGGGAGGCCGTCTACACATCCCGCATCTATGCGGCGGCTATGGCGATCGATGGAATAGACTCGATAGAAATCAAAAAATTTCAGCGGCAAGGAAAAAATGCCGCCGGCGAAATAGCGAAAGGCAGGCTTTCCGTCGGCCGTCTGGAAGTGATTCGCCTGGATAACGATCCCAATTTTCCGGAAAATGGAAAAATCGAATTTGACATGAGGGAAGCCAATGTCTGAAAAATGTGAAGACTGTGGAAGCACTATAATCAAAGCCGATATGACACCAGTATCCGAAGAACAGCGCCCGGGGTTGACAGCTCTTCGTTACCGGGTTGGCACGCACAGCCGGTTTAAAGAAACCATGAAGACGGACATCGCCAACCATCCCGCGCTCAGGAAACTGGCCACGCGGGAAGACAACGATCCCTCCATTGCCCTTTTAGACAGCTGCGCCGCCATGCTCGATGTGCTCACTTTTTATCAGGAGCGTATCGCCAACGAAGGATTTCTGCGCACAGCCACCGAACGCCGCTCCATCGGCGCATTAGCCGGCCAGATCGGCTATCAACTGGATGCCGGCGTCGCGGCATCAGTTCCCCTCGCTTTTACAGTGGAAGATGCGCTTGGAGCTCCGGGCTGGGCTGCCATCGAAAAGGGAACAAAAGTTCAGAGCATTCCCGGACCGCAGGAAAAACCGCAGATTTTTGAAACAATTGAACCACTGGAAGCAAAAGCCAAATTTAACTGTCTGACGCCGAAAACAAGCGAGGTTCAAAAAATTCGTCTGGACATGACGAAACTTTATTTAAAAGGAACAAACCTGCAGTTAAAGCAGGGTGATATCCTGCTGATCGTCGGCGATGAACGACAGGATTATAAACTTTCGGAAAACTGGGATGTGCGCATCGTGCATACCGTAACAACCGACGCCGATCAAGACCACACCATTGTAACCTGGCTGGAACCGCTGGGAAAGCGTACCTCTGAAAAGATCGTTTATCCGGCGCAGAAAAATCCCAAAGTATATGTGATGAGGCAGCGGGCGGCACTTTTCGGACACAACGCACCGGATCCACGGATTCTGGACGTTGACAGCACCCTGGCTACCGGAGCGGAATGGAAGTCTTTCGCCATCGATCAGGCCGCTCAAACCATTGACCTCGACGCGCCTTATCCCAAAATTCTGAAAGGCGGCTGGCTAGTTCTGTCGAGACCGGGACTGATAGATGATACTTATACGGAAGCCTATCAAGTCACCAGGTTGAGCCTGTGCTCGCGCAAGGATTTTGCCCTGTCTTCCGACATCACCCGCATTGTCCTCGATACAGGCAACAATCTGAATGATTTCGGTCTGCGCAACACCACCGTTTACGCCCAGAGCGAAGAACTGGAAATGGCCGATGTTCCTTTCCGTTCGGCCGAAGGTGAAGAAACTTTAAATGTAAGGCTCGGCGCCGGCATGCTGACACCCGTGGAAGGATCGCAAATTACGCTGGATCGATATTTGCCGGAACTGCAAAAGGGACAACTGCTGATTGTCAGCGGCAAACCCCCACGCCTTAAAAGCCTGGCGGAAGGAATTTTCGGGCTTTTTAAAAACGAAAATCTTTCTGTAGGCAGCATCGTGCAGATTGTCGGAAAGCCTCTTTTTAACGCCGACAAAATAAAATTTTTTGTCAAGAACCCTACACACTTTGTTGACTTCATTGAAGTGGATTCACTGCTGTCTAAACTTCAAATCAGCCCGCAGACTCTGGTCGAATATGTTCCGGCGGCCGCCGATGATGAGACCATCAGCGAAGCGGTAACAATTGAATCTTTAGGTGAAAAAGACGGTCAGACGGTCGTCTATCTTGCCGATTCCCTGAAAAATGTTTACGACCGGGCTACGGTTTCCATCTTTGCCAATTGCGTCCGGGCTACACACGGCGAAACTAAAAAAGAAATCCTGGGCAGCGGAAACGCCGCGGCGGGCTTCCAGAAATTCGTTTTAAAGCAAACGCCGCTGACATATGTGTCGGCCGCAACTTCCGGAGGGTCGCTGTCCACACTGGAAATCCGGGTGAACGACATTCTCTGGCAGGAAGTCCCCTCCTTATATGGGCAGAACAGCCGGGCCATGGTTTATACAACGCGTATCGCCGACGATGGTAAAGTCACCGTGCAATTCGGCGACGGCATTACGGGTGCGCGGCTGCCATCCGGTGTGGAAAATGTCACCGCCACCTATCGCATTGGCACCGGGCAGAGCGGACTCGTCAAAGCCAGTCAAATCTCTCTGCTTATGACACGCCCCCTGGGCGTCAAAGCCGTAATCAATCCCGGTGCGCCGTCGGGTGCAAGTGATCCGGAAACACGCGATCAGGCCCGCCAAAACGCTCCTTACACGGTTCTGACCTTCGGCCGTATTGTGTCGCTGGCCGATTATGAATATTTTACGCGGCGCTTTTCCGGCATCGCCAAAGCTCAGGCCGTCTGGCTGTGGAACGGCCGAAAACGTTTTGTGCACATTACCATAGCAGGCGTGTCCGGTTATGAAGTTAAGGAAGACTCCAATCTTTTCGCCAATTTGCATTTATCCATCAAAACATGCGGCCTTCCACAGCAGCAGTTTCTGTTACAGTCCTATACCCCGCTCCTTTTTACTCTGAAGGCCAATTTACAGGTAAAAGCGGGTTATCTTAAAGATAAGGTCACAGCCACAGTCAAAAATGCCTTACTTGATCACTTTTCCTTTGAGAAACGTTCTTTCGGACAAAGCGTTGCCGCCAGCGAAGTAATTGCCCTGATGCAATCAGTCAATGGGGTGGAGATGGTTGATCTGGATTTATTGAAGCAGGAAAACCAGAGCGGCGACGTCCTGACGGCGCATAAGGCCCGGTGGAACTCCGGCATTGACAATGCTCTTGCGGCTGAGCTTTTGACGATTAATCCCCAGGGAATTGAACTTATTGCGCTGGAGGAAAGTACATTATGACCATAACGCCGGATCAACTCTACGAACTTCTGCCCGCCATTTATCGCGTGCGCGACGCCGAGAGGGGGGAACCGCTGAAGGCGCTTCTCTCCGTCATGGCGGCACAGATCAATATCGTCGAAGAGGATATCGATCAACTCTATGAAAACTGGTTTATCGAGACCTGCGAGGAGTGGCTGGTTCCCTACATTGGTGATTTGCTCGGTGTTCGTCCATTGCAGGGTGCAGGCAATGAAGTTTTCAGCCAGCGCGCTTATGTCGCCAATACTCTTTCCTACCGCCGCCGCAAGGGAACTCTCGCTGTGCTGGAAGAACTGGCGCGCGACATCACCGGATGGCCCGCAAAAGCCGTTGAGTTTTTTGAACTGCTCGCCGCAACCCAGCATCTCCAGCATCTGCGTCCGGGCAGGGGCGGCCCCCTGCAGATTTGCAGCGGGAAAGCTCAAAACGGTCTGGAGCTTTTGGGCGGTCCATTTGAAAATGCCGCTTACACTGTTGATGTGCGCCGTATTGCCAACAGCCGGGGGAAATATAATCTTCCCAACGTGGGTCTGTATTTATGGCGGCTGAAGACTTACTCGGTTTTGCGCGGCGATGCCCGCGGGGCAAGTGATGCCCCCTCGGGTTGCTTTCGCTTCCATCCAATGGGGTATGATGCTCCTCTTTTCAATCCGCCCCAGACGGAAGACAAGATTACGCATCTCGCGGAGGAAATTAACGTTCCGGGAACACTAAGAAGGCTTCCGCTGTCCCTCGAACTGGAAGCCCGCAGGGAATCCATCACAAAAAACGAAGATCCGGTTTGTCTTTATTTCGGTGACACGCCCGTTTTTGAAGTATTTCTCGATGATGCTGATGAACCTCTTGCCCCTGATGAAATAGTGATAGCAAACCTGGAAGGATGGGAAACACCGGGCTGGAAACCGCCGCAAAGCATCATCTATGGCAAGGACAATGATCTAAAAACCAAATGCTTTGTCGATCCCGTTTGCGGACGCCTGGCCTTTCCTGCAGAAAGCACGGCGACTTCGGCATCGATAACCTATTCGTACGGCTTGGCGAGCGCCGTCGGCGGCGGCCCTTACGACCGCCGGCAATCGGTAGACGACTGGTATAAACCGCAGGAACGTGAGGCCACCTGGCTGCGGGAAGTGACAAAAGCAAAGAGCGGCAAAACATTAAAAGATGCCATTGACGCTTGGAACGCATACAGCAGCAGCACACCACTGGCCTTTGGCATCATTTTCATTACAGACAGCCGCTCCTACACAGACCCCCTTCCGGAAATCGAAATACGTTCCGGGAGCAGACTGGCTATCATCGCCGCAGGCGGACTTGCGGAAAAACCGGGCAAGGCCGGAAAATCGCGGATGACTCCGGATAATCTCCGTCCGCATATTATCGGCGATCTTGTTATTAAAAAGCCGTTGGACTTAATCAAAACCGCCGACAGACGCGGCGAATTTCTCACCGACGGTCTCACAGTGGAAGGATCACTTTTGGTTAAATCCGGTAATTTCGGACTGCTGCACCTGGCCCATTCGACCTTCTTATCTCCGACCGGTCTTACGGAAAGCAAAGCGGGAATAGTAATCAGCAGCGGGAATACAGAGTTAAAGGTAATACTGGATCACTGCATAACCGGCCCCATCCGGGCAGCGGATACTATCGATCAGTTAAGCATTGCCGACAGTCTGATTGACGGCGGAAAAAAGGAACTTCCGGCTCTGGCCGGCCAGGCCGTAACCGAATACGGACCGGCTGCGGAAATTATGCGATCAACTCTCTTTGGGTCGTTATCCGTCAGAGAACTTTATGCTTCGGAGACGATTTTTACAGGCGAAGTCAATGTCGAGCGCTGTCAAACGGGCTGCATGCGCTTCTCTTATCTTACCCTGCCTGCCGATACTACGGTTAATCCCAAAACGCCGCCGCGATACCGCTGCCAACCTGATCTGGAAATCACGGCGCAGGAAGAAAAGCTCCAGCAGGAAGGAGAGGCGTTTGATTCCGCTTCCATCCGCAAGCAGATTAGTCTCCGACTGCTGCCTTATTTCGAATCCCGGCAATACGGGCATCCCGCTTACGGGCTGCTCAGTCCGGCAACACCGGAACAGATCCGGACAGGAGGAGAAAACGGCTCAGAAATGGGTGCATTCAATCATCTTCGGCAACCGCAGCGCCAGACCAATATACGCACTGCTTTAGAAGAATATCTTAGATCCGGGCTTGACGCCGGGATCTTTTATGTGCGTCAGGAATAATTTTATCCATAACTCAGGAGGCTTATAATGAAAGGCGATTTTACGCGACTCACCTTTGACAGGAAAAAACATTATCGCGGCGTGCTCATGCAACAGGGCCGCGTCCAGCTTGATTCGGACTGGAATGAGCAGGTGCAGATCGCCGAACATCGGTATTCAACTTTTTTGGGCGACTTGGTGGGACAAAGCGGCGTACCTGCCGATAACAGCATGGCTATCCTGCAGAAGCATTCCGACGCCCTCAATCTCGGCAGCCAAACATTTATCACCGTCGCTCAGCTTTCTTCATCATTGACCGGAAAAGCCGCTGCAACGGTTCAGTTGTGGTTTCGCACCAAATCAACTCTGACTATTCATTCCCTCAAAGACAACAACCTGCGCAGTACGGCGGGATGCATTGTCAGTCTTGATGAAATTGCGGGTTTTGGTATTGCCGACGACGGCTCTCCAGCTGTCCGCTTCTTAACCGATGTCTGGCAGAAAGTAGACGTTGGAAATATCTCACATAAGATCAACGACGGCAACTGGCATTTTCTTGCGGCGGTCTTCAAAAAAGACTTCCTCGCCAACACATGTGAGATTATTATTAATCTGGACGGCAAATCAGTGGCGGAACGTTCCGGCAGTATTACCAAAACTCCGGTCGACGAAAGAGATCAGATACTGCTGAATTCACTCGTACTGGGCGCCTGGAGTGATAATAAAACCTATTATTTCGGCGGCGACGTTGCCGACCTGCGGATTTGGGACAGCGCAATTGAAAACCCCGGAGCACTCCCTGCTGCGGCGCTGACCGGCAAAGAACAGGGACTCGTCCGGTACTACCCCTTGAATGAACAGGAGAAGGCATCATCGGCGAAGGATCTGTCCTCCAGTAAAAAGAATGCCAAAATCACGGGCACGATAAGCCGCACTGAAGGACCGTATACAACCGAAAAAATGAGCATTGGGAAGGGCCGTTTTTATGTTGACGGGCTGCTCGTGGAAAATGAAAGCATAATCGATGTAGCGCAGCCCTCGAAAAGCGGCCTCCATCTGGCGTA
Organism: Smithella sp.; assembly: GCA_039679455.1. Lineage (GTDB taxonomy): Bacteria > Desulfobacterota > Syntrophia > Syntrophales > Smithellaceae > MVRV01. Next base: position 34,650 of record JBDKUX010000144.1, read on the forward strand.
TCTGGATGTCTGGACCCGCCATATCTGCGCGGATGAGGACAAAACCCTGCTTGAACCCGCTCTGGGCGGACCCGACACGACATCACGCATTAAGACTGAATGGCAGCTGCGGTGTCAATATTTAGGCGCACAAAATGCTTTCACATTAGATGAAATCCGCAAACGTTATTGCGGTGTTTGGCCCCAGTTGTCCTCACCTGAAGTTACCGACTATTGGCAGCTTCCACTCGGAACCGGCCGGATGAAAATTGATTCCGCCAATTTTACCCGAACTGAAAATCAGCTTTATCGTGTTGAAGTTCATACGGGGAATTTTAATGATAACGGAGAGGCGACGACGCTTAAATTCAAATGGTCCCGTGACAACGGATCGGTTGTCGCCACGGTTAAAGATATTAACACGACAACTAAAGCCGTCACGCTTGCCGACGCCGATCTGAAAATCCAGAATGCCTTCAGCGACGCCAATTTTATTGAGATCTGCGATGAGTTATGCAGCCGGACAAACACACCGGGTTACCTGGTCAGCGCAGACATGTCCCTGATCCGTGACGGCAAAATCACTCTCAAAGAAAACTGGGGATATGAAAGAAGCGCCGCAGCCCTGGAAGCGCCGATCATCGTCCGTCGCTGGGACGGCGTTCAGAGTGCAAACAACTTCGAACTGGAAGACGGACTTACCGTCGCCTTCGATACCGGAGATGTTTACTATCGCAGCGGCGACTATTGGCTGATTCCGGCACGAACTGATGCCATCATCGGATGGGAAAACAATGTATCTCAACCGGCCCACGGCATCGAACATCATTTCGCCGCAGTGGCTCTGATCATCAAAGAAACAGGGAAATGCAGCTTTGAAAACCTGAGTATCATTTTCCAGCCGCTCAACAAAGGAAATGTCAGTAAGGCCGGCGACACAATCAACGGGGACCTCGCTGTTCTGGGAAGACTCAGTGTCGGTTCCGGCAATTTTTATGCACCGCTCAGCATCAATGCCGACACGGCCGGGAAACTGATGAACCTGAAAGCGTCTGATGAAACGTGGCGTGTAAATCAGGGCAGTGGAGGTACTCCTTCCCTCAGTCTTACGGATAGTAACGGGAATGGTTTGACTATCAAGAAGGGAGGAAACGTCGGCATCGGCACAAACAATCCCGCCGCGAGGATGGAAATCGCCGGGGGAACGCTTAGCGTCAGCTATGATACTGATCGTCTGGAAATTGATCCCTGGGTCGGCAGCAACGGCGTCGCCATAAGTTTTATTGAAAAGGGAGAACAAAAAGCGAATTTATACTGGCATAAATTCAGCAAAACATTCCACGTCAACAGCGCAGGTATTTCCAACACCTCCCTGAATTTGAATGGAGGCAACGTCGGCATCGGCACGTCAACGCCACAATACAAACTTGATGTGAACGGCTCCATCAATGTAGCGCAGGATATCAGATGTGCGCGCTGGAAGGTTACACGGGTTATCCGGCAGATTCCAGGGCCGCTAACCGGAAACGGCCTGCTCGGCAATTTCACCAGCTCCGGTGGTATGCTGCTTGTTTTCGCCTTTGGATCAGGTTTTTCCCGAACGGCTGGCAGGATGATCGGAATGCAAATCAACGTTGACGACATGATGATGGGATCGGCTTCGATCTTTGCCAACGAGGCATCGAGTCATAAAAGTTTTGTCGGCGCTTCAATCATGATAACTTCGATAGGCGCCGGCAGTCACACGCTGAAAATATATAATCTGAACCTGGATACACAAACGGATGCCAATGATATTTTTGATGTAACCGTCATGGAACTTCCTTTCAGATGACCTGGAAATACCGTCATGTGAAGCAAATTTTTAAAGGTGGAAACATGCGACAAAAACTGGAACAACGCCTCGAACAACTGAAAGCCGAATTTGAGGCTGGCCAAAAAATGTTGGCGGAACTGGAGGCCAAACAGGCAAATATTCGTGAAACCATGCTCCGCATCAGCGGCGCAATACAGGTTCTCGAAGAGGAATTAGCCAACGACAACCCTCCAGGCGCAGAAAAGCAGGAAAAATAGAAGCGGCAAGTGAAAGTGAGTTATTATTAAACCAGTCTCAGGGCAGTGATTTTTCTTCCGGAGAAGAATCACTGCCTTTTTGTTTATCAACCAAATTTCAGTACCATTCTTTCATTGACATAAAAAACCATTTTTTCTATAGTTCCGGCTTTAAATTTAAAAATCAACTTCGTTCAATAATGGTGAAAGGACAGTTTATATGCACAAAATAGCGGTTATACCTGGTGACGGGACCGGTCCCGAAGTAGTTAATGAGGCCTTGAAGGTACTGAACGCAGCCTCGGTAAAATTCGGTTTTAAGTATGAAACCACGACTTTTGACTTCGGTGGAGAGCGTTACAAGAGAACAGGCGAGATTCTTCCCGACAGCGCGGTTGATGAACTGAGAAAATTTAATGCGATTCTCCTGGGTGCAATCGGTCATCCGGACGTCACTCCCGGCATCCTCGAAAAAGGCATCCTGCTGAAAGCCCGTTTTGAGCTCGATCAATATATAAATCTTCGTCCGATTCGCCTTTATCCAGGCGTGGAAACACCCCTTAAAGATAAAGGCCCGGAGGATATCGATTATTGTGTAATACGTGAAAACACCGGAGATCAGTACACGGGAGCCGGTGGTGTGACCATGAAAGGAACACCCCATGAGGTGGCGATTCAAACCGCTATCTATACGCGCCATCAGGTGGACCGCTGTCTGCGCTACGCTTTTGAATACACCCGCAAATACGGTAAAAAGGCCCGCGGCAAGGGAGAGCACAATACACTGGCACTGGTGGGAAAGACAAACGTCCTGACATTTCTGTATGGCCTCTGGGATCGGGCGTTTCATGAGATGGGGGAAAGGGATTACCCCGACATTAAACGCGAATATTATCATGTTGATGCGACATGCATGTGGATGGTCAAAAGTCCGGAATGGTTTGATGTCCTGGTTACAGGCAACATGTTCGGAGATATTATCACAGACCTGGGCGCCATCACCCAGGGTGGCATGGGGCTCGCCGCCGGCGGCAACATTAACCCTGATGGAGTCAGTATGTTTGAACCGATTGGTGGTTCGGCGCCGAAGTATACCGGGCTCGGTGTAATCAATCCATTGGCAGCCATTTGTGCGGCAGCCATGATGCTGGAGACCCTTGGCGAACAGCAGGCGGCCACGGCAATCGAGGAAACGGTAAGAGACATAACCGCCAACAAACTGAAAAGCATGGCCGCCGGCCGCATGGGCTTCAGCACCAGTGAGGTTGGTGATCTGGTTGCCCAGGGAGTTGCCGACAGAAAATAATGACAACCTCGTAAAAATGCCGGATGCTGTGTTGCGCTTCATCCTTCGTCACTGCGGCGTACGTCAAGTACGCCTCATTCCTCATGATTCGCGCGCCTTGCCTGCGGCCTTTTTTACGAGGTCGTCCAATAATTACTATTTTCGTGTCTTTTTATGAAATCATAAATAATACCAAGTTAAAAAAATCTTTGACAAATATTTCCGGATGATTTAAAAGGCGCAAATAATTTAAAAATTATTGGAAGGTTTCCGAAAAAACAATGTTTAGTGCGAGAAAAGATCTTTTTTTAGTTATCAGTCTTTTACCCCTGCTGCTAGGTCTCGCTCTTTTGCGCCTTTTATTAGCCAAGGCCATCCGCCCATTGTTTTCGGGTTACCTGTAAAACATTAGAAACAACAGATTACCTGAAAGGCCGTGGGTGTAAAACCCGCGGCCTTTTTTATTTTATAATAAACCTTAACAAGGAGATTTATATGAAGAAGGATAAAAATCGAATTTACATCTTTGATACAACGTTGAGAGACGGCGAACAATCACCCGGCGCCAGCATGAACACGGAAGAAAAGCTGATTATAGCCAAACAACTGGAAAATCTGGGTGTCGATATAATTGAAGCCGGTTTTCCGGTAGCATCCGAAGGTGATTTTGATGCTGTCAAACGCATCGCCAGGGAAATTAAGAAATGCCAGATTGCAGGTCTGGCCAGGGCCAACAAGACTGATATCGACCGAGCCTGGCAGGCCATTAAGAATGCCGCTCAGCCGCGCATTCATACTTTTATTTCCTCATCGGATATCCATTTGAAATATCAGTTGAAAAAATCGCGCCAGCAGGTGCTCGATGAAGCGGCTGCCGCTGTCGCGCATGCTCACTCCTACACGGATAATGTCGAATTTTCGGCAATGGATGCAACCCGCACCGATAAAGACTATCTTGTGGACATGGTTTCCGCCGTGATTGACGCCGGAGCGGTAACGGTAAATATTCCCGACACCGTCGGTTATGCCATTCCCGAAGAATACGGCGGTTTGATCGCTTATTTGTTTGCCAAAGTTAAAAACATGGGCGACACGATCATCGCCGTTCATTGTCACAATGATCTGGGGTTGGCTGTCGCCAATTCTCTGGCCGCTATTAAAAACGGTGCCCGCCAGATCGAATGCACCATCAACGGCATTGGAGAACGCGCCGGCAATACGGCGATGGAAGAAATTGTCATGGCCCTGGACACCCGGAAAGATCTTTTCGGTTTACAGACAAAAATCAAAACCGAGCAGATATATAAGACATCGCGGCTTTTAACGCAGATAACCGGTATTCAGGTGCAGCCGAACAAAGCCATCGTCGGCGCCAATGCTTTTGCCCATGAATCCGGCATTCATCAGGACGGGTTGATTAAAGAAAAAAGCACGTACGAGATTATGACACCGCAATCGGTGGGAATAACCGATACCCATATAGTTATGGGCAAACATTCCGGCCGGAATGCTATTTTTCAGCATTATAAAAAAATGGGATACGTCCTGACCGACGAGCAACTGAACAAAGTAGCCGCCAAAGTTAAAGAGCTGGCTGACAACAAGAAGGATATTTACGATGAAGATCTGGAGGCGATTCTCTACGAAGAGGTATACCGCGGCAAGGATAAATATGAGTTGGTTTACCTGAATGTTGTCAGCGGCAATGTAGCAATTCCCACGGCAACTATGGAAATGCAAGTGGACAAGGAAAAAATCCGCGATGCCGGTTTCGGCAACGGCCCGGTGGACGCGACGTTTACCGCGATCAGAAATATTACGAAAACCAATTATCCTTTGTTGAAATATGCGGTGAATGCGATCACCGGCGGTAGCGACGCCATGGGCGAAGTAACCGTGCAGTTGAAATATAAAGAATATTCTGTAATGGGCCGCGGCGCTCATCCGGATGTAATCGTCGCCTCGGCAAAAGCATACATCAATGCTCTTAACAGAATGGAATTTCTTAAGGAAAATGTAAAAAAGGTTAAAGTTGAATAAAGGCGGGAAATAAGATACACATAACTACATTCTTGTATCAAGGAGAAAAGATGGGATATACAATCACTGAAAAAATATTAATGGCGCATACTGATCTTAAAGACATTCATGCAGGCCAGTTGATTAATGCCCGCGTGGATATAGCCCTGGGTAATGACATAACCGCGCCGATAGCAATAAAGGAATTCCGCCAAGCGGGAGGCAAAAAAGTCTTCGATAAAGATAAAGTTGCCCTTGTGCTGGATCATTTTACGCCGAACAAAGATATCAACTCGGCCATGCAATGTAAATTTGTGCGGGAATTCGCCCTGGAACAGAACATAACCCACTTTTATGAAGGCGGTAATGTTGGCATTGAACATGCCCTGCTGCCGGAGGCAGGCATTGTACTGCCCGGTGATTTGGTGATCGGTGCGGACAGTCATACATGTACTTATGGCGGTCTGGGAGCATTTGCCACGGGAGTCGGCAGCACCGATCTGGCGGCGGCAATGCTCACGGGAGAGCTCTGGTTTAAAGTTCCCCAGTCTATGAAATTTATCATCAACGGTTCTCTGCAAAAATGGGTATCCGGCAAAGATCTGATTTTACACATAATCGGGCTTATCGGCGTAGACGGCGCTCTTTACAAGGCCATGGAATTTGCAGGTGAAACAATCAGTAAACTGCCCA
>JBDKUX010000145.1:0-4595 GCA_039679455.1 Smithella sp.
TGCCCTTTCCGTCACATAGAGGATATCTTTTCCGGTATCGTTGGCGTACTCGCCGCTGAAAGTGATCTGTTCAACCTTGTCGACGAATTTGGATGCCTTTCCGTCTTCGATGATGTTCAGTTTGCCGTCTTTTATCTCCAGCGTAGTTTTTCCAGCCATAAACGAGCCTACGAATATAATTTTTTGGGTGCTTTGGGTAATATTCACGAATCCGCCCGGCCCTACCGTCCGTCCGGCAAATTTGCTGACGTTGACATTACCCTGTTTGTCGATCTCTGCGGCCCCGAGAACGGAAAGGTCTATGCCGCCGCCATCGTAAAAGATGAACATGTCGGCGTGGGCGATTATCGACTCGACATTGGCGGAAGCGGTTATCGCCAGGCCGCTTTGCGGGACGCCGCCAAAGGAGCCGGCCTCGATACTCAGGGTGATCTTGGACGATAATCCTTCCTCGGCGGCCACGGCCGCCACCGCTTCCGGCATGCCTATCCCCAGATTGACGACGGCCCCTTCCTTAAGCTCAAGGGTAGCCCGGCGTCCGCAAATCTTTCTTTCGGACAGCTCCGCGGGAGGGATCTGATCGAGCGGGATTCTTGTCTCGCCGCACCATTCCGGATGGAATTCCGGAATGGCATAATATTGCCTGCGGCCGACTTCGCTGGCTATCACGATATGGTTGACGAGAATCCCCGGTACGACAACGCTGTGGGGCTTGATCGTGTGGGCCTCCGTCAGCCTTTCCACCTGGGCGATCACGATTCCGCCGCTGTTTTTCGTTGCCAGGGCCAGTTCCAGCAAACTCAGCCGTACAGCTTCCTTCTCGATTGACAGGTTCCCGTCGACGTCGGCGGTGGTTGCTTTGATGAAGCATACATTGACTGGAAAAGACTTATACAAAAGGTAATCTTTATCTTTGATTTTCAGGACTTCGACGACCTGCTCATCAACGCCTAGCTCCGCCGCCGCTTTATTGGCCCGGCAGCCTTCCACCCTGGGGTCGGCGAAGGTCTTGAGGCCGACACTGGTAACGACGCCTGGTCTGTGGGCGCCGATCGCCCGGGCAAGCTGCGTCAGTACACCCTGCGGGACAACGAATGTCGGGAATTTGTTCGCGGTAATCAACGGGAAGAGTTTCGGCGACGTGCCGATATGACCGCAGATGAGCTTGCCGATGAGGCCCTCGTGGGCGAACATGTTCATGCCGCCCTCTTTGCCGTCGCCGATGCCGGAAACATGAAAAACGGTAATGCCCTTAGGCGATTGTGTTTCCAGATACCGGTCTCTCACCGCCGCCATAAGGTCCACCGGCGCAGATGCGCTGATAAGACCCTGGATCCCCAGGGTGTCGCCGTCCTTTACCAGGCTTGCGGCTTCTTTCGCTGAGATAACTTTACTTTTGCCCACGCTGTTTTCTCCTCCTTATCCATGGTGAACTGTATCAGCTTTATACATAAATAATAAATAATATTATCACAAGTATGAAATCCCGTAAAACTTCATTCTCTTCACCTCGCACTAAATCTATATTTTAAATATTCTTTTATTTATCCCTCTGCTTCCTTGACTAAGAGAAAAGGCAGCATTAAATTTAAAATAACCTTAATGTAAATGTCATCAGCTGGTGGTCGGTGTGAGTATCAAAACTCACAATGTTACCATCAAGACATACATTAAGGGAGTTGGGGAAGGCAAGTCAATCTCCTTTTGATTTGACCCAAGCCTTGGCGGTAGTTGTGAGCACATAAGCACAACGCCATCGGTTCCAAGGCAGCCTTTCCTTTTCATTGAGCCAATCATTTTCTCTAAATATTTTCCTTAAACAAACAAAAACCATATAGGAGGAGGTGCTTATGAAAACAAGATTTTTAATCGCCATAGCAGTTTTTGCACTGATTGCCGGCTTTTATGGATGGGCCGGTGCGCAGGAGGGAATTAAGCAGGATGCGATGAACATGGTCGAGAAGGCGGGCAAACTGATTGAAGCGAAGGGCGATGCAGCGCTTGCGGCGATCAGTGATCCCCAGGGGGAATTTATCGATAGGGAAAAGTCTCTTTATGTTTTTGTTTACGACAAGAATACCATGATTGTAGCCCACCCCTATCGTTCTGATCTGATTGGAAAATCAATGAAGGGGAAATCCGATGATCGGGGGAAAAAGTTTCATGATGAAATTGTCAAGAAGGCTTTGACAAAGGGCAGTGGCTGGACAGAGTATGCTTGGCAGAGACCACCTGAAGAGGGAGGAGAAGGTGGTGATGTCACGTACAAGAAAAATTCTTATGGGAAACTCTTCAAGCACGGCGGCAAGAAGTACATTGTCTGCTCGGGAGTCTATGAAGATTGAAACAAACAGAGGGGAAAAAACCGGCAGGGTCACAAATGGCCCTACCGGTTTTATAATATGTCGTAATTTTCCTGGTCAGCTTGATCCTGTTTTTTCGGCTTTACTTTAACTTTTCTAATATTTCTGGAGTTCATCCCTGACCGCCGCACCGATTTTCTCAATAATGTAAGGTTTCTGGACATATGCCCCGGCGCCCAGTTCCTGAGCCCTGCGGACCTTTTCCGTTTCGGAAAAACCGCTGACGATAATCGCCTTTTGCCGCGGTTTAATTTCAATTATACGCCGGTAAGTTTCCAGGCCGTCGATGCCGGGCTCCATAATCATATCCAGAATTACAAGATCGGCGTCATTATCAGTCAGGTACTCCAATGCTTCCTCACCGCCGGAAACCGTATGCACCTGGTAGCCCAGCTTCACCATAATATCACGCGCAATATTACGCTGTTCGGCTATGTCGTCCACCACAAGAATCTTCTCGCCCTTCCCCATGTATCCATCAACCGGCGTTTGAATCTCTTTTTCGGCTGTTTCCTCCCGCGTTACCGGAAAATAAAGAATAAAAGTTGAGCCTTTACCTTGTTCACTGATCACATCCAGGTAACCATCATGGTCCTTCACCGTCCCCCACACAATGGTCAGCCCTAATCCCGTACCGCTTCGTCCCATCTTCTTTTTTGTATAAAATGGTTCAAAGATGTGGGCTATATTTTCGGGAGATATTCCCGTACCTGTGTCGGAAACGGAAAGAGCGACATATTCTCCCGCCGTCACTGAATCGTATCCATGAACCGGTTTGTCGAGAAAGAGGTTTTCCGTCCGGATTGTCACGGCACCCTCGCCGGCAATGGCTTCCGCCGCATTGGTGACAAGGTTCATTATTGTCTTTTCCATGTGAACCGGCGACCCCTTCATATTCAAAGTGGAGGGACTAAGTTCCAGCGCGAAAGTCACTTCCGGATGAAGGCCAGCCAGTTTCCGATGAACGGGGGTATTCAGATAATTACTGACAACATTATTGATATCGATCACCGTGGACACAGTTACACCTCTGCGGGCAAGGGTCAGGAGATCCTGGATGATAACTCCTCCCTTTTTACTGGAAGTAAAGATATTGTCCGCAAATTTCAACAGGGGGCTGTCCGGCGGCAGGGACATCATAAGCAACTCGGCGTAACCGGTCATTACACCTAAAACATTGTTAAGGTCGTGCGCCACTCCACCCGCCATAGTGCCCAGTGCTTCCATCTTTTCGGCGCGATTCAAACGCGATACCAATGCCAGTTTTTCTTCTTCCATACGCTGGCGTTCACTGAGCTGCAACTGCAACTCGGCGTTGGCATCGGCCAGTTCGCGTGTTCGTTCCGCAACCTTTGCCTGCAGATTTTCACGATGGAAAGCAAGCTCGGTCTCGCGTTTCTGGATCTGGGTCAGCATCTCATTGAAGCCTTCGCCCAGAATACCTATCTCGTCTTTATCCTGAATGTTGACCCGCACGGAATAGTCTTTTTTCTCCGATATTGTCCGCATTATATCGGCCATGTGGAAAAGGGGCTGTGTAATGATGCGCTGCAAGCGCGACAGCAATACATAAGCTGCAGCCATAGAAAGCAGGACTGCACCCAGCACGATTATGACGCCCCACAGAAGACGCTTATAGATATCCGTAAGGTCGGTGTGAATGTAAAGACTGCCGATGATTTCATCGTCATGCTTGATGGTCTTGATGATATCCAGATTGTTGATTCCGAAATTGGGGATATCCGGTTTAATATGCTGCCAATGGCATTGCTTTGTATCCGAACTGCGTAAGTAGGAAGCAATCTGCCCGCCATCTTCGTCTTTGAGGGCGGCGCAGACAATGTTGGGAGAAGAATTTAATGCCTTGAGAATTTCTGCCGCAGCCTGTTTATCCTTAAAAACAAGTGCGGCGGTGCTGTTTGTTCCGATGATCTGCGCCTGCACATCAAGCCGCTCCATCATCATCTGGCGGTTAAAAAGCAGCTCGCTTATTACCAGCATTCCGCAGGTTAAAAATAAAGCGATGGATGTAGTCAACAGACTGATCCATATCAGTTTTTGCTTAATGGAACCTTTTGTCAGCAGGGCCATTTTACTTCCTTAATACTTCCTCTTCTAAGGAAGATGTCAAGAATATTTCTTTATACAGATCGTTAAAGCTGAAAATGGTTGTGATGGTACTTCAACCTTTTTTCCTTTTCACCTAACCTCTTTTATTCTACGGGCCCTTAA
>JBDKUX010000146.1:0-10449 GCA_039679455.1 Smithella sp.
GTAAACAGCAATCCGTAATTGGAGCCCTGCGCCGTCGCACCAAAATACTGCGCACAGGTGGCCGGGAACAGCGTGAACATGGCGCCATAGTTCCAGCCGATGATAATTGCAACTATACAGAACAGGACAAATACTTTAGCTGCCGGGAAGAGCGCCAGCATGACGGCTACCTGGAGAACAAAGGTTACTAGGAAGCATATCTTCGTTCCTGTCTTGTCGGCTACAGCACCGATCAAGATTCGAACTATGGCGTTGGAAGCGTTGAAAAAGCTTAGTGCGAAGGCGGCCTTCATGGCGATGGCTTTAGCTGCGGGTGTGCCTTTAAGCGTGGCGGCGGCAACTCCCATGGAGTCAGCCAATTCTTTAGTCATGACATTGATACCGTGAGCGGCCATAACTCCAATTACCATCAGGCCGGCAAAGGAGCCGGCAAAGTAACAGAAGTAAAGCTTCCAGAATGCCCCGGTTTTGATTGTTTCACCAAAGGTGAAATCACGGCTTGTTTTAGGCGCTCCTGCAGCCGGTGCCGGCGGGTTCCAGCCGGCAGGCTTAAAGCCGGCCGGAGGATTCTTTAGACAGAAACCGGCAGCAATGGCCATAATAAACATCGCTATGCCCACATACTTGAATACGGGAAGAGCACTTCCATTGCCAATATTCGGATCGTTAATCATATATGTCGCCAGTGGTCCCATGATAAATGAACCCAGTCCGAGACCAACGACCGCCATACCGGTGGCCAGCGCTTTGCGGTCAGGCCACCATTTGGGCGCTGTAGCAATGGGCGGCAGATAAACCAGACCGCCGCCGAAGCCGGCGATAAGTCCATAATATATATATAACTGCGTTGGTGATGAAATTGTGGAAACAAGGAAGAAACCTATTCCCAGAATTGCACCGCCAATAACCACGACTACCCTCGGGCCCAGCTTATCGTTCAGCTTGCCGGCAAGGAAGGTCGTCAGACCAAAGACAAGAACAACAATTGAATAAGCTAAGCCTACTTCCATAGCTGACCAGCCGAATTGTTCTCTGAGTGGTTTAATAAACACGCTAAAGGCATAAAGTAGCAAACCGCAAGTCGTACTTCCAAGCAAACCCCCTAAAAGAGGAATCCACCTTGGCATTGTTTTTTCTTCCGCCATTCTTTTAACCCTCCCTAAGTTATTAGAATAAAATAATAAACAGTGTCAGATATCAAATAGTAATGAGTCCCGATCTTCGGTCATTGCGTACGATCCCATCTTGTGTTTTATCGTATCGTTTTGCAACGGATCCTATTGCCTGCCAAGCATAAAATATCTTATAAAGTCTATTCACCCTCCTTTCTATAATTGTAATTATTAATACATTTACCTCTCAACAACCCTTTTCAAAAAGCAGCATCCTAATGTATATAAGCTCTCTCAATAGATATAAATCGGCCTTTATCACTTTAGCCGATTTTTTACATCAGAAGAAACATTAACCCAAGTCTATCATGTTTGATAAGTAATTGCTTATAAGGGGAGGCAATAAAGGAATTTTTCTTGTCTGTCAATTAAAAACTACCCTCCCTCTTATCATATTTGTAGTTTGCACTTTAGCATATCATATCCCGAATAGAAAAGTATTTTTTGTTTTCTTTGGTTGAATGAATATTGCGAAATTGATTAGAGTAATTATTATAGTGTTTATTATAAAAAATATTCTTCAGCAAAGGAGGAACGGCAATGAACAAATACGGGAAAATATTATTATGTATTATTCTGTGTGCTGCTCTTGCAGCATGTGCCGCAGGAAAAACTGTATTTACCAAGAATTGGGGAAAAATTGTACCTGATAGTGAGGTGACAAAATCTTTTGAAACTTATCAGGTCAGTCCTGATATTAACTATTATATCAGCGGGTCGGATGTCTATCCCAATGCGATACTGGGCCTGAATAAGGCTTACACACTGGATTCCGCTTTGTGGAAAAAAGTAGAACTGACACCCGCAAAGCTTCAGGTAATGGTTGTGGATATGAAATCCAAGGCAAGGGATATCGGCCAGAATCAATTTGGCTTTGTTGTTTTGGATAATCGGGGAAAGAAAATAGGGGTATGGTACTCGCTGCTTACTGTTACGGCGCCGGTGCGGATGAAAGATGACAACAAGGTCATCATCTATACACCCGATCAGGATACTTATGAAAAATATGAAGAAAATTCTCCTCTGCGCAATATTCCTATGCGCTGATCAAATATAAATTAAAAGGGGGAAACATACATGAACGAGAATAAAGAATCCTTGCCGGTAATCTTCCGCCGGTCGAAATCAATGGCCTCAATAGTCCTCAATCGTTCGGATGTGCTAAACAGCCTGAATCTAGAAATGGTCCGTTATATCACTGCCTTTCTGCAGGAAGCGCTGGCCGATCAACAGTGTAAATTCATCCTGTTTTACGGCAGCGGCGGTAGGGGGTTTTGTGCCGGCGGCGATATGAAAACAATAGCGCAGAAAGTAAAAGAGAGAGCCTGTGATCAGGCGCGATCTTTTTTTGCAGAGGAATATGCTATGGATTTAATGATCCATACCAGCGCCAAACCTGTAATTGTGCTTGCCGATGGAATTACGATGGGCGGTGGTTTAGGTATTACAGCCGGAGCCGAAATTGCGATTGCCACCGAGCGAACCCGTATGGCTATGCCCGAAGCGAGAATCGGTTTTTTCCCGGATGTTGGAGCAACCGGCTGGATGTTCCGCAAGTGCCCTCCCGGCTATCCCGAATACCTTGGTTTGACAGGTTATGATGTGCAAGGCATGGAGTGTGTGCGTCTTGGCCTGGCGACACATTTTACGAACTCGGCAAATATTCCCGCCTTAATCAAAGCGTTGGAGGAATACGAACCTGTCGAAGTCCGGAATAAGGAAACGCTGCTGGCAGAGCTCAGAAATCAATTATTACCTTTTTTCGACTTTGATCTTCCTCAAAATCAGGACATGGATTTGTGGGTTTCAGAATACTTCGCCGGGAAATCAGATCTGTATGGTATATTAAGTTCATTATCTTATTGCTCTCTGGAGACGAAACTCTGTGATGAAGTTTTCACCAGCATTCAAGAGCGATCACCAACAGCCCTTGTCTTAACTTTGAAGTTGCTGCGTTATAATGAAGACCGGCCACTGCCCGATGTATTTGCCGCCGAACTGAAAGCGGCGGAATACATCATCCGGCATTCCGACTTTCTAGAGGGTGTCCGGGCAAGGCTGGAGGATAAAGACAATATGCCTCGCTGGAATCCTGATGAAATCAGCAAGGTTGATTTGACAGACTTTGTGCTCTAACAGCATAGCAAGCGCTGCCGATGAATCTTTTTGAAGCTTGGAAGGAATAGAAAAATATCGGTTGCACAAGAAACCAACCGGAGCCGGTGGCTTATTTTTCCGCTTTACGGTTGCGGAAGAAACCTGATAAAAATTCAGCTTCTTTCGGTGACAGATCGAATTTGAAAACAGCCTTTTCCACCAGCTGCCTGACCGCTTGATTTTCGTTTTCTTCGATGTTTGCTGATATCCACTTAATCGCTCTGCGGATATTTTCCCCTTCCGGCATTACTGTGGGCATATTTATTACCTCCTGAAATGAAGAATATGGCAGTGCTGAATAAATTGTATTTTACCGTTCATTCGTATTGTTTTTGTAACCGTTAATTGCGAAATAATCAATGCTTTAAATGTCCACAGCATTGTCATTTAAAGAGCAATGTAGTAATATCCGCCGCATATTCAGAGAAGTCAGTTGCTATCTTAGCTTGAACAAGGGGTTGCAACCCCTTGTTCTGTCACTAATAGCCACGTACTCAAATGATGAAGATGTTTTTGAAAGAGACATAAACGAAAAAATATTCTTTTGGAGAAACAGTAATATGCCGCTCTATATGCAAATACTTCTTTTGACTGTTGCTTTTATTATCTTTGTTCTGCTGGCCCTGTATGCGGGAGGGTGGGGCATACGGCAGATGTGTTTAAGGATTATTGCGGAAATGGAGGAAGCCCGTGCTTTTAAAGCCAGCAAAGCGGTTAGAATTCAGGATGAACGCAAAAATTTCTTTCGTGTGGGTACGGGCAATATACGTCCCAAAGCTCTTAACCTGCTGATTACCGACGGCATCATTGTTAAAACCCCCAACGGCAGGTATTTTCTGGATAAAGACAAGCTGGCCCAGCTTAAAAACAAGTCCGGAAAATAAAGAGTTTCAGGCAGAATTTAATTAATGCATCAATATACTTGTTCTTCTTGACAGCAAAAAAAAAATACCCTAAATTGGTGAAGTTTGTCTGCGGGGAGAGTAATGTTTTATGGCTACAAAAAGACAGCGTCGCTTTGAAGAAATACAGGACAAAAAAAAGAAAAAATCAACGAGGATATTTTATTTTTCTCTCATCATGGGAGGAATAGCCGTCCTGCTGATAATTTTCTTTGTTCTGGTTTTTAATGCAGTATTCCCTGCTGTTGATATGAGTGCCGCAAAAAAGAAAGAAAAACGTCTGGTGATAGTTTATTTTTCCGATTCGCAGGAGCGTTTTTTTAAGCCGGAAAAGAGATATGTGTTTGCTACCGACGAGGCCGCCCAGCAGGCGAAGGAAATTGCCAAGGCACTCATCGATGGTTCCAAGACCAAGCTTGTTAACACATTTCCGGCGGGAGTCAGCATAAAGGATGTAAAGATTGATGATGAAGGCACGGCTTCCGTCAGCTTCTCTAAAAATTTAACCAAGCTTCATCCGGGCGGGGCGACTGCGGAAATGGCGACAATATATTCTTTGACAAATTCTCTTACGGAAAATGTTTCCAGTATCAAGAAAGTTAAAATATTAATTGACGGGAAGGAACTACCGTCGATTAAAGGTCATATATCCACCAAAAAAGCATTTGCCCCTGATCGCGAGCTTTTTGCACCCTCGAAAGAGGAGAATAGTTAATCTTCTTATGGCGCCAAAATCAAAAATGTCACGTATCCGCAATATCGGTATAGTTGCCCATATAGACGCGGGAAAGACAACAGTTACGGAAAGAATTCTTTTTTACACCGGCAAGTCTTACAAGATGGGTGAAGTTCATGACGGCGAAGCGGTCATGGACTGGATGCCCCAGGAGCAGGAGAGGGGAATCACCATTACATCCGCAGTAACCACCTGCGCCTGGAAAAACCATGATATTCACATCATTGACACGCCTGGCCATGTTGACTTCACCATCGAAGTAGAAAGATCCCTGCGGGTGCTTGATGGCGCGGTTGTGGTTTTCTGCGCCGTTGCCGGTGTTGAGCCGCAATCGGAAACCGTCTGGCGTCAGGCGGATAAGTATGGCGTGCCCAAAATTGCCTTCATCAATAAAATGGATAGAGTAGGTGCGGATTTTCCGGGCGCAGTGGAAATGATGCGGGAACGTTTTTCTTCTATTCCGCTGCCTGTACAGATCCCTGCGGGAAGCGAAGACAATTTTCGCGGGACTATTGATTTAATTAATCAAAAATTCATAACCTGGGATGATAAAAGTCAGGGTATGGATTTTACCGTTCAGGAAATACCACCGGAATTTACCGAACAGGCCAAGGTTAAAAGAGAAGAATTAATCGAAGTTCTTGCCGACATGGACGATGATTTGGCGGAAAAGTATCTGGCCGGTGAAGAAATAACCGCGGAGGAAATTATCGCGGCTCTGAGAAAAGTTACTCTTTCACTGAAGGGAGTGCCGGTTCTATGCGGTACTGCCTTGAGGAATAAAGGTATTCAGCCGGTCCTGGACGCTGTAATCGATTATTTACCTTCTCCCGATGACATCCCGCCTGTTAAAGGGGTGAACCCGCTGACAAAAAATGAAGAAGTCCGGCACAGCTCCGAAAAAGAACCGCTGGCGGCGCTGGCCTTTAAGATTGTAATGGAGGAAGGCCGCAAGCTTACTTATCTGCGGATTTATTCCGGACATATCAACGTGGGCGATGAAATTTACAATGTCATCAAGCAGAAGAAAGAAAAGGTCGCCCGCCTCCTGCGGATGCACGCCAATAAGAGAGAAAGAATCGACAAAGCGGCGGCCGGCGAGTTGATTGCCGTCCTCGGGCTGAAAGAGACGACTACCGGAGATACGCTCTGTGATGAAAAACATCCGATTATGCTGGAGCAGATAGAATTCTATGAGCCGGTTATCAATCAGGCCATAGAAGCAAAAACACCGGCCGACCAAGAGAAGCTGACAATATCGTTAGCCAAACTGGTTCAGGAAGATCCGACACTGCGCGTGAAATATGATGATGAGACGGCGCAAACCGTTATTTCCGGGATGGGAGAATTACATCTGGAGATTATAGTCGATCGATTGAAAAGAGAATTCAATGCCCAGGTAAATGTCGGCAAGCCGCGGGTCGTTTATCGGGAGACGATATCGAAGCACGTTGAAATCGATGGAGTTTTTGACAAGGAATTGGGGGAAAAGAAACATTTTGGACATGTTCGTCTGTCATTGACGCCCCGTAAACGCGGGTTGGGCAATGCTGTCATCAACAAGCTTGATCCGGCGGTAATTCCGGTGGAATATCATGACGTAATTATTGACGGCATAAATGAATCGTTCATGAGCGGAGTGATCAGCAGCTATCCGGTAATTGATGTCGAGGTGCAAATCATCGGCGGTTCCTTCAAAGAGGGTGAGTCGACATTACAAGGTTATAAGATAGCGGCGGCGACGGCTTTTCGCGACGGCTGCAATCAGGCGGAGCCGATCATGCTGGAGCCAATCATGCTGGTTGATATTATCACTCCCAGTGAATTCATGGGGGATGTTATTGGCGATATTAATACCCGCAGGGGTGAAATTCAGGCCATCAATCCCAAGGGAAATGTAAGCGAAGTGAAAGCCAAAGTCCCACTCAAGGCCATGTTCGGCTATTCCACCGATTTACGCTCCGCCACACAGGGACGGGCTGTTTTTTCTATGATCTTTGCCGAGTACGATAAAATATAATTTCCTTTCTGCTTTCCTATCTCATGTTTATTAAATTTATTGCCAATTTGTATCGACAAAAAATATTTCAGGTAGCGTCGGTTACACTGATGCTTATTTTGTTGTGTGCAATTACCGTCTTTTATTTTGAACATAGCGAGGCTGAAGCCAATATTCATTCGATTTGGGATAGTTTATGGTGGGCGATAGTTACAGTAGGTACAGTCGGATACGGTGACAGATATCCGGTGTCCGTGGCGGGCAGGTTGGTCGGCCTGTTGCTGATTTTCTCCGGTGTTGGTTTAATGTCACTCTTGACGGCAACGATTGCTTCGGTATTTGTTGAAAGGAAAATCAAGGAGGATAAAGGGTTGGAAACTGTGAAGGTTAAAAACCATATCGTTATCTGCGGTTGGAATCAGCATACGGAGGAAGTTCTGCAAGGATTGACCAAATCCGGTTTCCTGGAAAATAATGCTGTTGCCCTCATCAATGAGCTAAGCATTGACGAAATGGATGCCATAAAAGCCAAGTACAGGAAATATGAACTTAAATTTTTAAGAGGCGACTATGTCCATGAAGACGTATTGCTGCGGGCAAATATAAGCAAGGCCAGATTTGCTCTGATTATGGCTGATCTATCCGGCAGTCACAGCCGTGACCGCATCGATGAACGTACAGCCCTGGCTGCTCTGGCAATCAAATCGTTTGCTCCGCAGGTAAAAATAATCGCCGAATTGCTCGATGAAGAAAATAAACCTCATTTGCGGCGGACGAATGTTGATGAAATTATTGTGCGTGGAGAGCATATCGGATCGCTTCTGGCTAGCGCAATTATATCACCGGGATTGCCCCGCGTATTTTCCAGTATAATATCTTTAGGAGAAAAAGATAAACTCTGGAAGACTGATATCCCCAAAAGTTATGTTGGAAAGACATTTAAAGAACTTTCCGGCTATTTCCGTGAACAGCACGCCATTATGATTGGGGTCATGCGGGAAAAAAAGGATATGAAGCTGGAAGATCTGCTGTCCGATAATACTTCGATAATTGATAACTTCATCCGGGAAAAACTCAAAGAAGCAAACAGGTCGTTTTATTTAGAGAAAAATGATACTGATTCCGTGATTAATCCTGATGACAACTACATTATATTGCCGGAAGATAATGCAATCGTGCTTTCCAAAACAAAACCTGAATAAATACAAAGCATCAAACTAAGGGAAAGGTTATGGAAAAAGATATTTTACTCCTTCAGGAGACCGACCTTTTTGAAAATCTCACTTTAGAGCAAATTAAAACGCTGCTCGGTATTTGCCGCAAAGTTAAATTTTCAGAAAACGAGATTATAATGAAAGAAGGGGATATCGGCAATTCCCTGTATATTATTCTGGACGGCACTGTAGAAGTGATAAAAAGTCTTGTCCTTAGTGACGTAAGTTCAGATGATAATCAGGAAACCATTAAAAATAAAGTTTTTACTAAGATTGATGAAAAAAGCCATGCCATATTCGGTGAAATAGCTCTTTTGGATGAGTGCAAAAGAACAGCTACAATTCGTGCCAATACGAATTGTGTATTGTATGAGATTAAGAAAGATGACTTTCTGCAGTTGGTGGAAAAAGATTGCGCTTTAGGCTGCAAGATGTTGTTGAATCTGGCCAGGATTATCAGCGCCCGGCTGCGAAAAGCCGACGAAGATACAATAAAATTGACCACCGTATTGAGTATTGTATTAAATGAAACCGGTTCATAAATAGCAGCATTATATTCTTTATTATATTAATTTCAGAATAAAAAAAGCGCCTCAAAATGAGGCGCTTTTTGTGTTTATATATCTAAATCCAAACTACTTCTATTCACCACCAAGTTTTTCCGCGGAAATTCGCATGCTGTAGAACGAACGGTAAACAAAGATCAGAGCGATGGCGAAGAAAACGATGGCCAGACCCATTTTCAAACTTTGATTTGTCATGGTAACGGCAATTTCCGTAGCCAACAATCCAAACAGGGTCGTGAATTTGATAACCGGGTTCAAAGAAACGGAAGATGTATCTTTGAAGGGGTCGCCGACGGTGTCGCCGACAACGCTGGCTTCATGCAACGGGGTGTTTTTCATCTTGAGGTCAACTTCAACAATCTTCTTGCCGTTATCCCAGCAACCGCCGGCATTGGCCATGAAAATCGCCTGAAACAGACCGAAGAAAGCGATACCAATCAGATAACCGATGAAGAAGTAGGGGTTAATGAAGGCAAAAGCCAAGCACATGAAGAAGATAACGATAAAGATGTTGATCATACCCTTTTGAGCGTACTGGGTACAAATCTTAACAACTTCTTTACTGTCCTCGATGGAAGCTTCCGCTTTGTCCAGATTGATGTTCTTCTTGATGTACACAACGGCCTGATAGGAGCCTGTAGTTACGGCTTGCATGGAAGCGCCGCAGAACCAGTAAATAACCGCGCCGCCCATGATCAAGCCCAGAATGATTTCCGGCTGCACCAGTGACAGTTTGGCGATAACCTGACCGAAGAGGCGTTCGAGCAGGATGATGATACCGAATACCATGGTAGTGGCGCCGACTACGGCGGTACCGATCAACACGGGTTTGGCTGTGGCCTTGAAGGTGTTACCGGCGCCGTCACCCGATTCCAGGTAATGTTTGGCTAATTCAAAATCAGGTAAAATTCCGTATTCTTTTTTCACAACGTCTTTCGCATCGGCGCGCGATTCGATAAGCGACAGTTCATAAATCGACTGCGCATTGTCGGAAACCGGTCCAAAACTGTCGACGGCGATGGTCACGGGGCCCATACCCAGGAAACCGAAGGCCACCAGACCGAAGGCAAATACCGGTGCTGCAAAAACAAATTCGGCAGGCATCAGAGCCATAACAGCAGCGTTTTTGGACACCATGTAAGCAACAAACATCAGAAACGCAATAACGAGACCCAGCCAGAAAGAGGAGAAGTTACCGGCAACCAATCCTGAAAGGATATTCAAGGAAGGACCACCCTGACGGGAGGCGTTGACGACTTCTTCGCAATGACGGGAAGACGTACTGGTGAAAATTTTGGTAAATTCCGGAATCAACGCACCGGCGATGGTTCCGCAGCTGATGATGACGGACAGTGCCCACCACAAATCAGCGTATTTGGGGTCAAGATCAGAGCCCAGCAGGTACTTACTGGCGATAAAAGTGACGACGATGGAGACAATCGAGGTGATCCAAACCAGATAGGTTAACGGATGTTCAAAGTTAAATTCCTTTTTACCGGCGAAAGCGGCGGTACAAATACCATTGTTGACAAAATAAGAAGCCAGCGCAGTGAGGATCATAAGGATTCTCATGGCGAATATCCAGATGATGAGCTTGCCGCCCATTTCGGGATTGCCGGCCAGCGCCAGAGCCAGGAAGGTGATCAGAGCAACACCGGTAACACCGTAGGTTTCAAAACCGTCCGCCGTGGGGCCGACGCTGT
>JBDKUX010000147.1:0-12716 GCA_039679455.1 Smithella sp.
CCTGGCGGGACACAGACGTCCAAATTGAAGGACCCGCTGTGGCCGAATTCCAAAAGCTCTTTTGCGACACCTGGTCCAAGCAGAAGGGACCGAAACTTTCCGCGCGGAACTACTATCCAAAGATGAAAGAAGATGGGAACGCCCTGGTGCGAGTTGTCGGCAGTACACCAGGCTCTGACAATAGAATTACATTTATCGTGTATGTGGCCGCGATCACGTTTGCCGAGCATTCGATTCATTTGACGAATGCCTATTTTATACCCGGCGACCTTGCACAATCCGACCAGATCCATGGGGATAGGTGGGGGAAAAGGCCTCTATGGCAAAAGATCAAGGAGTCGTTTGCGCACTTATTTGCCCGTTGGATGTAATATTCCTAAGGGCACACTCTTTTCTGACAACAAAATCACATGTCAGTACAAAAGGATCCGAAGAAGACCGCTTGTGAATAAACTTGGTCAAAAAACGATGCTATTTTTTTTCGCGAACGCTGCGAAAGATGATCCAAATTAAAAAAATGGTATTGTGCAACTTCCCAACAAAGCAACCCTCAACATATTGAGGATTTGCCAAATACTGAGGGCAAATAAATCGTTTCACACGCCTCTATAGCCCTCCCCTGTTAATCTAATCTGCTGTTATTAAAGGATGATTTTAAACTTCCGATTTTTCCCTTTGCTGGCAAGACATTTGCTTCGCTGATCTGTTACATAAGAACGGAGAAGGGGTGCAATCGCTACGATGTTTGTCCGAGTATGGAGCATGAAAATGAAATCAATCATTTGAACACAAACTGACAGAAAGGGGTAAACACTATGAAAAAGAGCTATAATGTTATCCGTTTTATTGTTGTTCTCATGATGATCGCCGCCTTTGTGGCGTGCGCATCAACACCGAAACAGGAAGGCACGGGGGAATACATCGATGATTCCGTCATCACGGCCAAAATAAAAGCTGAGCTCGCTGCAGATGATTTTCTCAAGTCATTTGAGATCAGCGTTGAATCCCGTAAAGGCATTGTTCAGTTGAGCGGTTTTGTTAATTCTCAAAAAGCTGTTAATAAGGCGGGTCAGATCGCACGCGGCGTCAAAGGAGTCAAATCCGTCAAGAATGATCTCATCGTGAAATAGGCAGCGACAGTAGTCCTTCTTGTGCCGATCAAGAAGTTCCGAGCACACAGTAAGAAGATCCTGTTGTTGAAAGGTTAGGGATAGACCCTCGTTGATTATTCGGCAGTTTGAGGAGCATACCCGAGGCAGAGTTAATCGACTCTGCCTTTTTCTTTTATAAAGATTTTATGTTGAAAGACAGCTAGTAGAGCAACCACGACCCAGGCATGCCATTTGAAACTTTTATAATTTCAACGAATCGCGAAAATCGCACTTATTAAGAAGAAACAAAGCCTGAAGCGACAGCGCCAACCAGGCTGTATTTTTTGATCAGAACGATAATGAATTTTCTGGAGCAGATTAACAAATCCAAGGGAGGAGTGACCGAAGGATGAGACCCTATATTCCCATATTAGAAAGCATTGTTGATAATCTATTGATAATCCCCGATAGTCTTGGATGAGATATTTCAAATTCCTGAACCGATGAGGTCAGACCTTCAATTGATAAATTGAGGAGCGCCGGACTCTTTTTTCTGCGTGTGGCTTCATGAGTTGATAATTTGGTAAATCCTACAATGCTTTCGGCATGCTCATAGTGAGTCTGGGCAAGGTCTACAATTTCCTTCCTTAGTGTCGCAAGGAGAGTCAACAGCTCCGCTTTGTCACCTTCGTTGACCGCTTCGTTCTGCTTCAGCTTCTCTTCAATCTTGTCAAGATCATCCTGAATCATATCCCTCCACCTCTATTTACCTTCATTCCCGATGTCTCCCGAACTTCTCCGCCACATGTGAAAATAATACGATGGGTAGTCTTGTATGTCAATACAAAACTGGCTATAAAATGAGAGGTGTGGATGTTTGTTGCCGGGTATGTATTGTATTGATTGCGAATTGAAAGTAAGTACGCCCATGAAAAATCTTAAATGCTCACTTAGCAGGAAAAAATCTTGACAATGTCTGGCTTGTTGGCTAATTTACCAAATAGCCTAAGAAAGGAAACGGGAAATGGCGGGAAAAGTAAATACAAAACATGAAGCATGGGCTAAAATAATCAAGGCAATGGCGCATCCCAGCCGGTTGTTTATTATCGAAGAGCTTAACAAAGGTGAACGCTGTGTGGGCGATCTCACGGAAATGATCGGCGCGGATACCTCGACCGTATCCAAACACTTGAGTGTTTTAAAAAATGCAGGACTGGTATTTGATGAAAAAAGGGCAAATTCCATATATTATAAATTGCGCTGTCCCTGCATTATTGATTTTATGGGCTGCGTGGAAGAGGTTCTGTCGGCCAATGCCAGGGAACATAAAAATATTTTGAAATGCTGCAGAAAATAAAGAGGAGAAGATTATGAAAATTGAAATCTTGGGAGTGGGTTGTGCCAAATGCCATAAGCTGGAAGAGGACGTCTGGGATGCGGTTCATGAACTTGGTATTGAGGCATTAATCATTGGTGTTCAGGACATCAAAAAAATTATGACCTATGGCGTTATGACTACCCCTGCTCTGGTTGTTGATGGTGAAGTAATGATGGCGGGAAAAAATCCGACAAAAGATGAAATAAAAAAGTGGCTCGTTGTAAATAAAAATATTGCTGCGGTTCCGGTATCCGGGGGATGCTCCAGTTGCGGCAAATGCGAAATGGACGATACGGTGGTAAATAAAAATGATTGATTGTTGCAATGCCGGGAATAACAAACCTGAAAGAAACTATCTTGTTTTTGCTGCGGTGGCATTGACAATATTTACTTTAATTTTACTATCGTTTGATTGCCAAGACGCAGTTGCCCAAAAAACTTACGGTAAATCAACGAAGACAAAAACCCATGATAAAACAGCGGCAAAAACTGATGCGGTGTTAGTTACCTTCGTAGAGATCGGCGCGGCCAGGTGTATTCCCTGCAAGGCCATGCAGCCGATTATGAAAGCCGTGGAAGAAGAATACAAGGGCCAGGTTAAGGTTGTTTTCCATGATGTCTGGACGACAAAAGGCAGAGATGACGCGGCCAAGTACAATATCCGGATAATTCCCACGCAGGTTTTTCTGGATAAAAACGGCAAGGAATACTACCGGCATGAAGGGTATTTTCCTAAGGAGGAAGTCGTCAGAATAATCAAAATGCAAGGGGGCAGGTAAATGATCGTTGAGTTGTTTACCACGCTTTCGGGAGCGTTGACCCAATCACCTGAAATCGCTGTCGGAGCTGCGTTTATCTGGGGTGTTCTTTCGGTTGTTTTGTCACCCTGCCATATCGCGTGCATTCCTCTGATTGTCGGTTTTATCGATGGCCAGGGAAACATCAGCATGGGGCGGGCCTTTGGTCTGTCGTCGCTCTTCGGCTTGGGCATTTTGATTACGATTGGTGTCATCGGGCTTGTTACCGGTTTGATGGGTAGAATGGTCGGTGATATCGGCGGCTACGGCAGTTATTTTGTTGCTATTATTTTCTTTGCCATTGGACTTAACCTGATGGGAGTTTTACCGCTACCTTTTATGGAAGGAGGCGCGAATCCGAATTATAAAAGAAAAGGATTTCTGGCGGCTTTCATTCTGGGGCTTCTGTTCGGCATAGCCCTGGGGCCTTGTACCTTCGCTTATATGGCCACGATGCTGGGTATTGTTTTCAGAATTGCTTCCACACAAATTGCTTTTGCCATGTCCCTGCTTCTGGCTTACGGCATCGGACACTGTGCAGTTCTCGTTTTTGCCGGTACTTTTACGGAAATGGTTGAACATTATCTCCACTGGACTGAACAATCGCAGGGTGCGGTTGTTCTGAAGAAGATTTGTGGTGTGCTTGTGCTTTTTGGCGGCGTTTATTTAATCGCTCTTAATTTTGTATAGTAACATTTATGAAAAAATAATTAACTAGGGGGCTGAATATGTCGGAACATGTTGCAGGCAAATTATCCTTTCTGGATCGATTTTTAACGCTTTGGATTTTCATGGCAATTGGTTTAGGCATTGCTCTGGGATATTTTCTTCCCGCCGCCGCCAAATTCATTACCGGTCTGCAGGTAGGCACAACATCAATTCCCATAGCCATCGGTCTTATCCTGATGATGTATCCGCCGCTGGCCCGAGTTAAATACGAAGAAATGGGAAAGGTATTCAAGAACAAAAAACTTCTGACTATCTCGCTTCTTCAGAACTGGGTGATCGGCCCGATTGTCATGTTCGTTCTTGCCGTTATCTTCCTCCAAAATTATCCGGAGTACATGATCGGCGTCATTCTAGTAGGTTTGGCGCGCTGTATCGCGATGGTTATAGTCTGGAATGAGCTGGCCGGAGGAGACAGAGAATTTGCCGTAGGTCTGGTTGCGTTCAACGCCATTACCCAGGTTCTTTTTTATGCGGTTTATATATATTTCTTTATTACCGTGATGCTCAACTGGCTGGGACTCGCCAAGACCGTCAACATCGATATCTCCATGGCTGAATCGGCCAAGACTGTTTTTGTCTATCTGGGCATTCCATTTCTTTCCGGATTGATTACCCGTTATTCTCTGATCTACTGGAAGGGTGAGGAATGGTTTAACAAGGTTTTTATGCCTAAACTTTCTCCGCTGACTCTTGTTGCTTTGCTTTTTACCATTGTGGTGATGTTTTCTACGCAAGGCAACAAAATAATCGAATCACCCGTTCATGTTCTTATTGTGGGCATACCAATGACGCTATATTTTGCTATCATGTGGTTTGTTACATTTTTTATTGTCCGAAAAATCGGTGGCACCTATCCTCAGACGTGTGCAGTGTCTTTTACTGCCGGCAGCAACGATTTTGAACTGGCGATTGCTGTTGCTATCGCCATCTGGGGTATCGGATCGGGTCAGGCATTTGCCACCGTCATTGGACCGCTCATTGAAGTCCCGGTTCTTATTATTCTGGTTAACGTGGCCTTGAAATTTAAGAAGAAATATTTTCCTGTTGAGAAGGGGCGCAAATAATAAAATAATGATTATTTTATGTCAATTAACAGGTTAACGAGTAACCTGAAAAATAGGAGGATTTATGTTTGAAGTAACAGAAAAAGCAAGCGAGATGATTAAAGAATTCTTGAAAAATCAAAAAGACCAACATTCTATTCGGATTATGTTGCAGGCAGGTTGAGGCGGTTCCACACTGGGCATGGCTCTGGATGAGCCTCTCGAAGAAGATATGATCTTCACTGATCGGGATATAAAGTTTGTAATCGACAAGAAATTGTTTGAGGAAGTCAAGCCTATACGTGTTGATTTTATAGAGGCCCCGACTGGTTCCGGCTTTCAATTGACATCGAATCTGCCGGCAGGTGCAGGCTGCGGTGGCTCCTGCGGTTGCTGATAACAGACTGCCATTAGTCAAAACAAAGGGCAGTGTCATGATGAGTTAACTTCCGGAGATAGTGGGTGATGGCAATAGTCAACTTGATTTTGGATTTGATGCTTGAATGAAGGAGGTCTGTATATGTCTGAGTTTCTGGAAGCGACTTTTGATAAATTCATCTTTCGGGTGAAGGAGGAGTACCTGTACCATCCTGATGAGCTGTGGGTTGATATTCAGGAATCCTATGCGACTGTCGGACTTACCGATTTTCTGCAGAAGACCAAGGGCGATATTATCTTTCTGGAGACCATTGGTCTGGGAACTATTATCAAGCAGGGTGAAGAAATCGGAAAGATCGAAACCATCAAGGCCGTGGAAACGCTCATATCACCGGTGAGTGGAAAGGTAGTCGAAATCAATCCGGAGATGGAAGAAAATCCTTATATCATCAACGAAGATCCCTATAAAGCCGGATGGATCTATCGGATTGAACCTGCGAATCTGGAAAGTGACAAGGCCGTGCTGCTTAATGCGGCGGAATACTTCGAACTTATGAAGCAGAAAGTTTCCAGGGAGGCGAAAAAACTCTATGGATAAAAAACAAAAAAAAGTTGTGGTGTTGCCGTGCAGCGGCATCGGCAAGACTTTCGGAAGCGTGGCCAGGGAAACGGCGCATGAACTTGTGGAGAGCGTGCGTCCCGGTGTGACCGTCCTGACCTGTCTGCCGTTGCTGGTCATTAATGATCCGGATGCCAGGCAACTGGTTACCGAAAACCCGGTTATTACCATAGACGGCTGTCCCAAGGATTGCGCAAAGAAAAGCGTGGAATCCGTCGGAAAAAAGGACTTCCATACTTGCAGAGTCGTCACCTTCTATAGCGCTCACAAGGATCTGAAGCCGGAAGGAGTTGCCCCACTTAATGATGCAGGTCTTAAATTGGCCAAGATTTCAGCGGAAGAGTTGGCGGCAACGGTGGATGATCTTCTCAAGGAGGAAAACTGATGGAATTAAACGTTCTAAGCAACCGAAAAGTGGGTATTGTTTCCTGCAGTGGAGAGGGAATCCCTGAAGGAACGGTTTGCCGCCTGGCGTGTCGTAAGGTGCTTGGTGAATTGAAGGCCCACAAAACGGTCACGATCTGCCTGCCTCTTTTTATTGCCGGCGGGGAGGAAGAAAGAACCTTTGCAAAAACATTTCCGACGGTGACGGTGGATGGATGTGAAAAACTGTGTGCGGCAAAAGCCACAGAAATGCTTTCAGGAAAACCGGCAAAGTCACTCGTCGTTTCCGAAATCCTTAAAAAGCGGGGCATCGCTGTGCCGGGCAAACTCCGGAATTTCGGTGATGAAGAAGAGACCGCGGTAAACGCGGTAGCTGAAGAAACAGCCAAAGCGGTTGATGAAGTTTTAGGAAAGGGATGAGTGAGAGATGGCGAATACGGTCTATAAAAACAGGGTTGAATGGCGCGGTAAACATCTTGGTCATACATGGTGCCAGAATGGTTTGGCAATGGATTTTTCGGCTCCGCCGGATCTGCACGGCATGCCGGATGTGCTCACGCCTGAGGATGCCTTTGTTGCGGCGGCGAATACCTGTTTTTTCATGATGGTTATCTGGGCCGCCGAGCGTTTCAAGATGGAGCTGGTATCCTTTGAATGTGAGGCCGAAGGCGAGGTCGAGGCTTTTATTGACCAGACATCGTGGTTCAAGACGGTGACCCTGCATCCCAAAATCGTTGTGAAGGGCAAGTCGCAGCAAATTGTAAAGAAGGCTCTTGACATGGCTTTGAAATACTCGACTATCTGTCAGTCATTAAAGTCTGAAATCAAAGTAGATCCTGTAATCACAATACTGTAAAAACAATAGAGATGACAGAATAAGGGTACTTGATGGCAATGCCATCCGTATATCATCATCAGGAGTATTTCAATGACCGTTCGTGCGCCGGAATGGCTGATCACGGAAGTCCGCAAAGCAAAAAGAAACAACGATGCGGGAGAAGGACAAAAAACGGAGAGACTCCTGGATAGTTTTGGCCTTTCCACGGTCTGCATTTCCGCCCGTTGCCCTAATCGTAACGAATGTTTTTCCCGTGATACGGCAACATTCTTAATTCTGGGTGAAATCTGTACCAGGAATTGTGCCTTCTGTGCGGTGGAGAGAGGGCGCTTGCCCGATCCCCCCGGTATTGACGAACCTTATCGGTTGGCAAGTGCAATCGGTGAACTGGGAATCGGTCATGCGGTTATTACCTCCGTGACCCGGGATGATCTTCCCGATGGCGGAGCGGCGCACTTTGCCGCTGTGGTTCGCACCATTCGGGAACTATGTCCCTCGGTTACGGTGGAACTCCTTGTGCCGGATTTCGGAGGGGCTGCTGAGTCCCTGGCTGTGGTCCTGCTGGCTCAGCCGGATGTTCTGGCCCATAACCTGGAAACAGTGCCGCGGCTTTATCCCAGGGTGCGGTCCGGGGCGGACTACAACCGCTCTCTGACGCTCCTGGCAAAAACAAAGGAAATTTCACCCGACATTATTACCAAATCCGGCCTGATGCTTGGTCTGGGAGAAGAAACGGAGGAAGTTGAAGACGTACTCCAGGATTTGAGGTCGGCGGGTTGTGACATGGTAACCATAGGGCAGTACCTCGCCCCATCACTCAGGCATATCCCCGTGTCCCGCTATGTCATGCCGGATGAATTTGACCTTTGGCGTCAGAAAGCCCGGGATCTTGGTTTTAAAAGCATTGCCGCCGGCCCTTTGATCCGCAGTTCCTACAATGCGGCGGCATTTTTTCAGGGAATTAAAAAGGAAGCAAGAGCCGGTAAATAGATTTTAACGAAAGAAATTTTGCTTTATGCCGTCAGATAGCGCCGCAATAAAAGAAACAGTTTATGCCGACAGCAATCAATATTTTGCAGCTTTGATGCAGGATATTGATCAGGCTGTTTCGCATATTGATTTGGAAACCTATATTTATGATCTGGATCAGTTGGGCAAAGAAGTTGCGGAACATCTCGCGGCGGCGAGTCACCGGGGTGTTTCTGTGCGACTTCATGTGGATGGTGTAGGCTCTTTTATATCCGGCGGCGCACTTGCCCGGCAGTTAAGTGCTGATGGTGTGCAAGTCCGCATCTTTAATCCTCTTCCCTGGAATATTCATCATTGGGCATGGGCCGTGCCTCGTCTTCCCTGGCTTGCCAGAGTGCAGCATCTGCTGGATGGAATGTACAGACGCAATCACCGTAAAACATGCATAATTGATCGGCGTATAATCTGGGTTGGCAGCTTTAATATTTCCCAAAGCCATCTTCCTAAAGATCAAGGCGGGCAGAATTGGCGCGATACGGCTGTGCGGCTGGAGGGAATGGATACGGAAAATCTGCAAAATGCCTTTAACAGCACCTGGGAGAATGACCGGTCTTTGATTCCCGGGCGGATGTTTTCTCCCGCCACTATCCGCTTAAACCACAGGCACCGGCGCAAACTGCGGCTGGATTTGCTGCGACGCGTGGCTCGGACTTCTTCGCGTATCTGGATTACCAATGCTTATTTTGTCCCCAGTAATTTATTGCTGCGCTATTTGAAAAAAGCGGCGCGGCGTGGTGTTGACGTACGCATACTTCTTCCCGGAACATCCGATGTGTTTTTTATGCCGCTGGTGTCGGCGATGTTTTACAGGAAGTTGCTGATGGCAGGAGTACGAATTTACGAATATGCAGGCGGCATACTGCATGCAAAACTTATGATTTTAGACGACTGGATGACTGTAGGTTCCACTAACATCGATTATATCAGTTTGTTCCGCAACCTGGAGGTGGAAGCAGTAGTTAATTTGCCGGAAACAAAGAAAACCCTGGAAGATCAATTTCTCCGTGATCTGACCCAGGCCGAAGAAGTAACGATTAATGATTTTCCTCAATATCCCCGGTGGAAAAAACTTCTGGGACAAGTTCTTTTGAGCCTCAAACGCTGGCTGTAATTTCAGGATTAGCCTAGATTATCATTGACATTGGGCTGAAAAATATGCTCTTGTGGCCCGGATTAGCCAGGGAGAATCAAACTTGAAAAAAAGCAAAACAAGCTTCTTTTGTCAGCACTGTGGTTACATGTCGCCTAAGTGGCTGGGCAAGTGTCCGTCGTGCAACGGCTGGAATTGTTTTGCCGAGGAACTGATTACGGATCAGGATGCGGAAAGCCGCGCCGACATGAAGTTCGGCGGCAAGCCCCTGCAGATTGAAGATATTCCTGCTGAAGAAGGCAACAGGACCGTTACCGGCATAACAGAAATAGACCGTGTCCTGGGCGGCGGTATTGTCGACGGATCGGCGGTTCTGGTCGGCGGCGAGCCCGGCATTGGCAAGTCAACACTGCTTTTGCAGATGATGCACCGGCTGGCGGAAAAAGGATTAAAAGTTCTCTACGTATCCGGCGAAGAGTCGGCGCAGCAGATCAAATTGCGCAGCAACCGCGTTGGAGCATCGTGCAAAGATCTTTTGGTGCTGGTGGAGATTTCCCTGGAAAGAATTCAGGAGCAGATAAAGGCGGTCGATCCGGCCATAGTTGTTATCGATTCCATTCAGACAGTTTACTCGGCAGACCTGATGTCCGCGCCGGGCAGTGTCGGTCAGGTGCGGGAAGCGTCCTCGAAAATGATTCTGTTTGCGAAAAAACATGGAATTCCCGTGTTTCTTATCGGTCATGTGACTAAAGATGGTTCTATTGCCGGCCCGAAAGTCCTGGAGCATATGGTCGATACGGTTCTGTATTTTGAAGGTGATTCCGGCCATGCCTACCGGATTATCCGCAGTATAAAAAATCGCTTCGGTCCGGCCAATGAAATCGGCGTCTTTGAAATGCAGGACAAGGGATTGAAAGAAGTACCCAATCCCTCGGCTTTCTTTTTGGCCGAGCGGCCGCAAAATGTTGCGGGGTCGGTTGTTGTGCCCAGTCTGGAAGGCACAAGGCCGATTCTGGTGGAGATTCAGGCTCTGGTCAGTGCCACCAATTTGGGTATGCCCAGGCGGACGGCTATAGGTGTCGATCATAACCGGGTTTCTCTTTTAGTAGCCGTACTCGACAAGATTTGCGGTCTGCATTTAAGCGGTTCGGATATTTTTATAAATGTTGCCGGGGGTGTCCGGGTGGAGGAACCGGCGGTTGATCTTGGCATTGTTGCGGCCATGGCGTCGAGCTTCCTGGACCGTCCTATTGATTCGCGTACGGTTGTTTTGGGCGAAGTCGGGCTGGCCGGAGAAGTGCGGGCCATTTCGCAAATGGATGTGAGAATCAGGGAGGCTGCCAGGTTGGGTTTCTCCCGCGCTCTGGTGCCTAAAACAAGCGCAGTCCAGTTGACCAAATCAGCAAAAATGGAAATTTGCACCATTAGTTCCCTGAAAGAATTACTGGAAAGTATTTTCTAAAGAAATCAGCATTTTAAAAAAAAAGAAAATTTTTTTAAAAAACTTGACACGGCGAAAATAGTGCATAATATAGCGCCGCTTAACCATTAAATTATTTAAAATAAAAAATAAAGAGAAAAGGAGAGAAAGTGCATGAAAATCAGACCTTTACAGGATAGAGTGCTTGTGAAACGTGTGGAAGAAGACCAAAAAACCAAGGGCGGGATCATCATCCCGGATGCAGCCAAAGAAAAACCGATTGAAGGAGTAGTTGTTGCTGTTGGCAAGGGGAAAGTAGCCACTGATGGGAAGCTGATCAAAATGGATATCAAAGAAGGCGACAAAATTCTTTTCAATAAATATGCCGGAACCGATGTCAAGATTGATGGCGAAGAATTTGTGATCATGAGAGAAGACGACATTGTAGGCGTGATCGAAAAATAATAATATTAAGAATATAAGAAGGAGGAATACAAACGATGCCAGCAAAAATACTTCTTTATGATGAAGAAGCTAGAAAAGCGATGCTAAAGGGTGTCAATACCCTGGCGGATGCAGTGAAAGTAACTCTTGGCCCGAAAGGCCGCAATGTAATAATTGATAAAGTCTTCGGTTCACCTAACGTAACAAAAGACGGTGTAACAGTGGCCAAAGAAATTGAATTGGAAGATAAATTTGAGAACATGGGCGCCCAGATGGTGAAAGAAGTCGCCAGCAAAACCAGCGATGTCGCCGGCGACGGCACCACCACCGCAACCCTCCTGGCGCAGGCCATTTATCGCGAAGGCGTTAAAGCCGTTGCCGCCGGCAGCAACCCGATGGATATTAAAAGAGGAATTGATAAGGCAGTCGAAGTTGTTGTTAAAGAACTCGGCAAAATGAGCAAACCCACCAAAGATCAGAAAGAGATCGCCCAGGTCGGCACAATCTCCGCCAATAACGATGAAACAATCGGCAATATTATTGCTGAGGCCATGGGGAAAGTCGGTAAAGAGGGTGTTATTACTGTTGAAGAAGCCAAAGGTCTCGAAACGGAACTGGAGATAGTAGAAGGTATGCAGTTTGATCGCGGTTATCTTTCTCCTTACTTTGTTACCAACGCCGACAAGATGCTTGTTGCGCTGGAAGACGCTTTTATTTTAATCTACGAAAAGAAAATCAGCGGCATGAAAGACATGCTCCCCATTCTGGAGCAAGTTGCCAAGACGAACCGTCCGTTGCTGATCATTGCCGAAGACATCGAAGGCGAAGCACTGGCAACACTGGTTGTCAATAAGATTCGTGGTACCCTGCATGTGGCTGCCGTTAAAGCTCCCGGCTTCGGCGATCGCCGCAAGGCCATGCTTGAAGACATCGCCATCCTCACAGGCGGCGTGATGATTAGCGAAGAGATAGGCTTTAAACTGGAAAACGTAAAGCTCGAAGATTTAGGACGCGCTAAAAAGATTGCGATTGATAAAGATAATACAACTATTATTGACGGCGCAGGCAAGCGTGCTGATCTGGAAGCCCGTGTCAAACAAATCCGTTCCCAGAT
Organism: Smithella sp.; assembly: GCA_039679455.1. GTDB lineage: Bacteria > Desulfobacterota > Syntrophia > Syntrophales > Smithellaceae > MVRV01. The sequence goes on from JBDKUX010000147.1 coordinate 12,355, forward strand.
CGAGGAAACCACTTCCGAATACGATCGTGAAAAATTACAGGAACGCTTGGCTAAATTAGTCGGTGGCGTCGCCGTAATTAAAGTTGGTGCCGCAACTGAAGCCGAAATGAAAGAAAAGAAAGCCCGCGTGGAAGATGCACTGCATGCTACTCGCGCCGCCGTTGAAGAAGGAATTGTCCCCGGTGGTGGTGTTGCTTATCTGCGCACTCTGCCTGCTTTGGGCAAACTTATCCTTGAGGGTGATGAAAATGTCGGCCTGAACATCGTGAAGAAAGCAATCGAAGAACCGATGAAAATGATTGCCGCCAACGCCGGTCTGGAAGGCACTATCGTTGTAGAAAAAGTAAAAGAGAAGAAGGGCT
>JBDKUX010000148.1:0-14611 GCA_039679455.1 Smithella sp.
TTAACACGCTGGCTGAAGGAAAAGAAGCGATAGTATCCCGCGGCGAGCTCATCGAAATCGGCGGTGAATTCCGCATACCGGAAATTATGCAAAAAAGCGGATCCATTCTGCGTGAAGTCGGAACAACCAACCGTACCCGTCCCGGCGATTACGAAAATGCCCTCAACGCCGATACCGGCCTGATTTTAAAAGTGCATACCAGCAACTTCCGTATAGTCGGCTTTACCGAAGAAGCGGATATTGAATCTCTGGCCTCTCTGGGAAAAAGCCGCGGTATTCCCGTTATGGATGATCTGGGAAGCGGCTGCCTGGTTGATCTGGAACAATACGGCCTTCAGCATGAACCTACAGTGCGCGAAACACTGGCTGCCGGTGCCGATGTGGTTACCTTCAGCGGTGATAAACTGCTGGGCGGACCGCAGGCGGGAATCATAGTAGGCAAAAAATATATTTTGGAAAAAATTAAAAAGAATCCCTTAAACCGTGCGCTCCGCATTGACAAATTCACCCTGGCTGCTCTGGAAGCCACTTTGATGCACTATCTGGTTCCCGACTCCGCACCGAAGAAGTTAAGGGCGCTGAAAGCGTTAACCGAATCCCCCGCCACAGTAAAAAAACGCGCCCTTAAATTAGTTGCCAAATTGGAGAAAGAAAATCTTGATTCACTCAAATTTTCTCTGCGTGAAAATTTCGCTGCAGCCGGCGGCGGATCTCTGCCCACGCAAAAAATTCCCACTATTTTAGTCGGCATCAAAAGCAGGAAAATGCCTGCCGGTAAAATGGAAGAAAAATTGAGGAAGCTTGAAGTTCCGGTTATTGTCCGAGTGGATAAAGAGGAGATACTTATCGACTTACGGACTGTGGCCGAGGACGAATTTACCTTTATCATCGAAGGTCTAAAACAAATAACAGCGAACTAAATATCGCAGGACGAAGTTCCCTTGACAGCAAGGTACAAATCGATGGTAAATCTTACCTCCTGAACTCGTTATTCTTGAGTTTATCCCGAACATTCAATAGTTCATATAACTTATCTGCATATAGCCTCCAATATGCGGAGGCTATGTTTCCAACAAATGCGACACCAACTGAAATAATTTTTTTCAAAGATGAAACACATCGAGTTTACATGCATAGACAATAGAAGCACGGAATAATAGATGCGAGCATATTCCCTTTAGTTATTTGACTTATTCTTTGCGATCATATATAGACGCGACAGCAGGATTATTATTATCCAATGGAAGGAGAATATATGGGTGAAAATTTAGCAAACAAAGAATGGGAACCGAAAATTGTCGCCATCGTCTGCAACTGGTGTACTTATGCGGGAGCTGATCTGGCCGGCATCAGCAGAATTCAGTATCCGCCCAATGTCAGGATCATCCGCGTTCCCTGTACAGGCAGAATAAATCCTTTTTATATAGTGAAGGCCCTGCAGAGTGGAGCCGACGGCGTTTTGGTTTCCGGTTGCCATCCGGGTGAATGCCACTATATATCCGGAAATTTAGTGGCGCGCCGCAAGTTTGCAACGTTAAAAAGTTTCCTGAGTTACATCGGTCTGGAAAGCGACAGAATCATGTTTACCTGGGTTTCCGCCTCCGAAGGCGATCGTTTTGCCCAGGTCATCAAGGGGGTGACGGCCAAGGTCCAGGCGCTGGGGCCTGCGAGCAAGCTGATAAAGAAACTTTAGGAAGAAAGCGGATAAAAGTTTGATTTATCCGCTTTCTTTTTTACGTTCTTCAACATTCCGGCCGGCTTATTTTTCCACAGCGAATCCTGCATCTTTCCATTCGGCAAGAAGCGCCTGGTTAATGTCGGGATAAGCAAGCTGGATTAACTTTTTATAGGCCAGATAACTCCGGCCGCCCGTATTGCAATAAACGATGATCTTTTTTTCCTTAGGCAAAACACCGGACCCCGCGGCAAATGTTTCCGAAGGCACATTGATGGCGCCGGGAATATGTCCCTCTTTGTATTCGGAAGGATCCCGCACGTCAACCAGAACATAATTATCTTTCTTTTCACTTCTTAATTTCTGCAGATCAGCAGGCTTGATGATGGTTGCTTCGATCTTTTTGTTGTAGTCGGGTCCGGTAACCAGAGGTAGATTTCTTTCTTCCCATACCGGAATGCCCTCGAGGTATATACGGATAATGTTGAAACCCAGCGGCTCCAGCTTTTGCGCCAGACGTTTGCTCTTGCCGCATTTGACTCCGTTGCAATAAATAATCAGCGGGAAACTTTTATCCTGGGGAAGAAACGCAAGATATTTATCCAGCTTCTTGTCGGGAATGTTGACGGCACCAACAATATGAGATTCCGCATATTCCGGCTCTGTTCTCGAATCAATCAGAACAAATTTGTCCTTCTTGTCAAAAAGTAATTTTAATTCATCGGTGCTGATGGTGGGATAGCAACACCGGGCAAATGCCTGCGGCACGGCGGCAACGCAAATCAGCATCAGCGCAACTACCAGGCAAAAATTTAAACGACATGTGGAAATTGATTGCATATTGTCCTCCTTAATAACTTTTAATAAGTCCTCATATCAGCGGTAATAACCTCTATGCATCATTCGCTGCGGAAAGCGCAGCTCCGACTGCTCCAACGATTTGAGGATCGGGCGGAACAAAAATTGGTCTGGCCATCTCATTTTCGAGAAGCACCTTCACACACTCATTCAGTGCCACACCACCGGCGAAAAAGACCTTTCCTGACAGCGCAACCTTTTTCAGAAGACCAGCCGAACGGCTCACGATAGCCTTATGAATACCCAGCGCAACCTCATCGCGCAGCGCGCCCTGTGAAGTCAGGGATATTACCTCAGATTCGGCAAACACTGTGCACATGCTGTTGATCTTGACGGCTTTCCTTGCACAAAGAGCCGCCTGCGAGAACTCTTCCAGCGTAAATCCGAGAGCGGTCGCCATGACCTCCAGGAAGCGGCCTGTTCCCGCAGCGCACTTATCGTTCATCTCAAATTTGTTCATCAAGCCATTATTGTCCAGCGCAATGGCTTTCGTGTCCTGTCCACCGATATCAAGGATTGACGCGCAATCGTCCACAAAGAAACGGGAACCGCGGGCGAAGGCTGTTATCTCGCTGATCACCGGACAGCCAAGATGCCCCTTGAGCAAGTGGCGGCCATATCCGGTGGCGGTGATCACATCGAATTCAGCGCCGCCCATCAACTGGCGTGCCGTCTCCAGCGGGTTGTGGGATGTAATCGACTTGCGGGAAAAGACAAGCTTGCCGTTTTCAAGCACGGCAAGCTTTACTGTTCGTGATCCTATATCAATACCGGCATATTTCATTTTTTCTTTAAACGTTCGACAAATGCTTCAATCCTGGTTTTAAGCTGGCCCGCGTCTTCCTGAGAGTAATCGGTTTCCAGACGAAGCACAGGCACACCGGATTTTTCCACTTCTTTTTCCACCGTAGCGCTTTCCATGGTGTAGGGCTGGCAGAATTGCAGGCTGTAATGAATAACCCCATCTGCGTTGAGTTTTTTCGTCATTTCTTTCACATATTCCACCCGCGACGGGTTCGGTGTAAATACCGCGCAGTCGATATTGAAATATCGCTCAGTAATGGAATCGAGAATTTCCTCCACCGTATTACCTTTGGGCTCAGTTATCCAGCGCGCGCCGCGCTCACCGACGCAGGATTCCTCGCCCACAATCACCGCACCACTTGATTCAATCAGCATGGGCAGTTTCCAGTTGGGAACAGCCATGGGGCATCCGGAAACCACAAGACGTGTTACACCTTTCGCATAAACCCCTGTTCCCTGTTTCACACGCTCCTCCAGTTCGTCGCAGAGTTTATTGACCGAGTCTGTAAAACGAAGCGGATCATCATAGAAAAATACCTGGTTGACGAGCAGAGCATCTAGGCCGGATATCGGCGAGGGATCGGCCGTCCGTAATTCGGCCAGCCTTTTAACGGCTTTTCGTTTCGCGTTCACAACTTCCAACGCTTTTTTCAGTGATTCGACAGTTATCTTTTTGCCGCTTACCTCTTCCAGTTTGGCGACAAACCTACGGTATTCTTCTTTCAGCAAAGCCTTTCCCGCAGTGGATTTCATCTGCGGCATATCCATGACATACAAATCTTTGACCAGCGGAGCCAGCATCTCGTATGACTTCTTCTTGCCGTCGCAGGTGTTTTCTCCCACAACAACGTCGCTTGCTTCCAGATAAGGGCATACCTTGCCTAACTTAAAACCAAAGGCGGACTTGATCAGTGAGCAGGTATTCCTGGGCAGCAGCGTTTCAGCGCCTTCGAAATTGAATTCCGCCCCGGCGCACAACCCGACCGACACGCCGTCCACGGCAAGGATCAATTCTTCCGGCACAAACACACAGTATGAACCGATGACTTTTCTCCCCTGCGCCTTTGCATCCATCAGTTCCTGGATGCGCAATCCATGCACCTCGTTCATCACAAAATCAAAATATTTCATTCCCTCCGGACGGTTTTTTTGCGACAGAAAAATGTCCGTATATGCTCCTCCCAGAACGGAAAGAAGCGCATCATGACCTGGAAGATCAAGCCCCAGTTCCGACCACATTTTTGTATAATCCGCCATAATATGTCTCCTTGGATGCTATGCACTTTGTGATTTTATACTGACTGGATATATATGCCCCCGTTCCCATGCCAATGCCAAGGGGCTTCGGCATTCATCAAGCCGGGTCCGTCGAGGGCACTTTAGTAGCACTAAACCTCGGCTTCCGCCAATGAATAAAAGGAATATAACGTCTTGATATATAACTATAATTGATTGGATATATGCAGCCGAATGATATATCGCATAAGCCGAATAAACAAAGAAAATAGGTGGTGTAAAAAATGAATCCCGGTATTGAACCATTGGTAAATGACGAATTTGCGGGAGAACCGGCGAAGCGTACTTTAAGCTATATACAGTCCCAGCGGGAAATAGGGAAAAATGTAGTCGGTATCTATTGCGGCTACGCGCCTCTGGAAGTCATCCGGGCAATGAATGCGGTGCCTGCAGTATTGTGCGCCTTTGCCAATAAGACCATTGAAGCTGCGGAAACAGTGCTTCCGTCTAATCTCTGCCCGCTGATCAAATCCAGTTACGGATTTATCAAAACAGACGTCTGCCCGTTTTTTGCGATATCCGAAGCGGTTATTGCCGAAACCACCTGCGACGGGAAGAAAAAAATGTTTGAGCTGATTTCCAACATCAAACCCATGTGGGTGATGGATTTGCCGCAACTTCCCGATCAAAAGGAAGCGCTGAATAACTGGACGGTCATGATCAAAAGACTGAAGGATTTTCTGGAGAGAACCTTTGACTGCAAAATCGACGACATAAACGTTGAGCAGGAAATCAAAGAGACCAACATCAAAAACAAAATGATGAATAAAATATTCGATTTTGCCGCCATCAAACCATTGCCGGTAAATTGGATGGAAATCTATGATCTGACGTTTCTGGCGCAGACGTCAACAACAAAAGATATGATCCCACTTCTGACAAGTTGTGTTGATAAACTTCAAAAGAGGGTAACGGAAGGAATTTGTCATGGCAAGTCCGATTCCCCGCGTGTGCTGGTGACCGGTTGCCCTGTCGGCGGTGATGCAACAAAAGTTTTTAAAATCATCGAAGAGGCGGGCGGTGTTATTGTTGCACTGGATTCCTGCACAGGGATGAAGGCATACGCAGAAGATATTGAAGAAAACACATCCGATCCTTATACCGCAATTGCGCAGCATTATCTGAATTTGCCTTGTTCCTGTATGACTCCAAACAATCGCCGCCTTACGGAACTGGACAAAATGATCGAAAGATTTAAGCCTGATGTCGTGATTGATGTGGTATTGCATGCCTGTCATTCCTATAATGTAGAATCCTATAAGATCAAGGGGCACGTGGCGGATAAGCATAAAATGCCGTTTTTGAAAATCGAGACGGATTATTCGCAAAGCGATGTGGAACAGATCCGCACGCGCGTGGAAGCCCTCCTGGAAACAGTTCCGAAAAGGTAAAGGATAACACCGGCCGTGACAAAATTTACAATGAATGGTAAAGGCGAGGCAGAAATATCATCGACTTTTTAAATAAACTTTTTGATCACCGCCACCTAACCGGAAAGAGGTTTTCCGGTCGTTAATTTGAACTGGAATCTATGGAAATAATTTACTTTGATAATGCGGCAACATCCTGGCCGAAACCGCCGGAAATAATTGCCGCCATGCAAAATTACCTGCAAAACATCGGCGGTTCTCCGGGGCGTTCCGGACATCGTTTGTCCATTGAAGCGGCTCGGATTGTTTTCGATACACGGGAAAAACTGGCCCAATTATTCAATGTTCCCGATCCTCTGCAAATAGTGTTGACCAAAAACGCGACTGAGGCCCTGAATATCGCCATTTTCGGCCTGTTAAAACCCGGCGATCATGTAATCACTTCCGGCATGGAGCACAATTCGGTTATGCGGCCGCTGCGGATTATGGAAGCAAGAGGAGTCCACATAACTGTTATTCCCTGCGATAAAACAGGTCTCATTGATCCGGCGCAGATCACCGGCGCAATCAAAAAAAATACAAAAGCGATATTTATTACGCACGCCTCGAATGTTATGGGAACTGTCCTGCCTGTTTCCGATATAGGCCGTATCGCCCGGGAACATGGTTTGACTTTATGCGTTGACGCAGCCCAGACGGCGGGGTGTCTTCCTATTGATGTTACGGAAATGAATATCGACCTGCTTGCTTTTACCGGCCACAAATCTCTTCTGGGCCCTCCCGGAACCGGCGGACTCTACATTCGTGAAGGTCTGGAAAAGAACATGGAACCACTTTGCGTCGGCGGAACAGGAAGCCGCTCGGAGATGGAGACGCAGCCGGATTTCATGCCGGACCGCTACGAAGCGGGAACGCCAAATACAGTAGGCATCGCCGGCTTACAGGCAGGGGTTGAATTCGTTTTGTCCAAAGGCATCGGTACAATTAAAAGCAAAGAAGAAAATCTGGCAAAATTGTTTGTCGATGGTATCAGCAATTTGCCCGGAATAACTCTTTATGGACAGACCTCCGTGGACCGGCGTATACCGGTTGTTTCTTTCAATATAGCCGGGATGGATGCCGGCGCCGTTGCGCTGGAACTCGATGAGCACTTTAAAATTATGTCCCGCTCCGGCCTGCAATGCGCACCGGCCGCGCATAAGACTATCGGCACCTACCCCACGGGCACGGTACGCTTCAGTTTCAGCTATTTCAATACCGAGGAGCAGGTAATCAAAGCAATCAAAGCATTAGAACAAATCAGCAGGGAGAAAAAAACATATGACGGAAATAAAAATAGTTGACGCTAAAAATCTTTCCTGCCCGCAGCCGGTCATTCTGGCCAAGCAGGCTTTGGAATCCAATGAGAAGGTCAAAGTGATCGTTGACAACGAAACAGCACTGGAAAATGTCAAGCGCCTTGGCGGCAAGTTTGGCTGTGACGTGAGTGTGGAAGCAAAAAGCGGCGGTATTTACGAAATTCAGCTGATTCGCCCAACCGACCTCAATAAGGATCAGGAAGCTTTTTCCCCATCCTGCATAACCGTTGAAACAAAATCCGGACCTTTTGTAATCGTCGTCAATGAAGACAAAATGGGGCGGGGAAATGATGAATTGGGGACGGTTTTAATAAAAGCATTCTGTCACACGATTGCCGAACAGTCCCAAAAACCGGATGTAATGATCTTCTATAATACCGGCGTTAAGCTGACGATACAAAACTCGGATGTCCTTGACGATTTAAAGCAGCTGGAAAGCGAAGGAGTGCAAATTCTCGTTTGCGGCACCTGTCTCAATTATTTTGAAATCAAGGAAAAGCTCGCCGTGGGAATTGTCTCCAATATGTATGATATTGTAGAAACAATGTCCGGAGCAGGACGATTGTTCACGCCATGACCACTCAGAATTCATACTGCGTAATACTGTTCAAGGCTGTAAGCTACGCTTTGAAAGCGGAAAAGATTCTCAAGCAGGAAGGGTTGCCGCACAAGCTCATTCCCGTGCCCAAGTATATCAGCTCGGATTGCGGTGTCTGTCTCCGTATTAACGTTGACACAAAAGATAAAATTGTTGCCTTGCTTTCCGGCAAGGTTGATATGGAAGAAATAAGAGAACTTACCGAATAAAAGACAAGGCAAACAAGCTGATTGTCTGACAATTCCTCTGCCGCAGCCGGTTTATAGTTGCTCCTTTTTTATTCTTGATCTTACTTTATTCCAGGACCTGGTTATCAGGAAACTCTCCTTCATATTATCAACCATGCAAACAAATTTCGGCCAGGGAACGGCAATGGTTAATGTTGAGGAAGGCACGACGGATCTCGCGGAAACATCAAACATGCCCAGTACGGCGCGATTTTCCGATGATTTCAACTCTCTTAAGGGATAATCAACAATGGACGCACACCCGGCGCAAAAGGGATCAATGACCCCATAAGGCTGTGCTTCCGCAAAATTAGCAAGCGTAAAAAGACCGGGTAGGACATCAGGAGGAGCGAAGAAAATAACAACCAGAGGATTATCTTCAGCTTCTATATAATCCCATCTCTTAAGAATTAATCGCTGGAATATTTACCCCTTATATCCTTCCAGCAGTTCCCGAATAACCGGTTTTATGTAAATCTCGCTGAGGTCAAATTGCTGCAATGCTTTAATCATCACTTGATTCTTTTCTTTCACTGTAGTCCTGGAGTTTAAAATTAGAATATATTTTCCCTCAACGCGGCACAATCCGCCGGAGCTGGACGATTCCTCAATGTCTATATTTTCATCGCGAACTGATATTCCGAGTTTCTCCGCCAGTTCCTTGAGTTGATTTAAAAAAATCTCCTCATTCATAAACAAAATAAATCAACTTGCCGATTGCTTGAAAAAGTACATTTTATGCTTAATTGTCTAAGCAGTATTAAGGCTTTAAGCAAGTTATCTTCCCGATCTTTTGTATTTACCCATCAGCCGGGCTTCCGCCAGCACATGCCCTTTCATCGCTTTCAACAGCTGTTCCTTTGTTGCTCCCGGTTTAATATCCAGCATTGCATCAAGGGCGTACAATTTAAAATAATACCTGTGAGTGCCACTTGGCGGGCATGGCCCTCCATATCCGATCCTGGGCCAGTCGTTGTTTCCCTGCCTCATCCCATTTTTGAACTCTTTGTCGTGCTTAATGTTTTCCTCTAATTTTGTAACAGTAGGCGGAATATTGAAGGCAACCCAGTGCACCCATGTTCCTGCTGGCGCATCAGGGTCATCACTGATCAGGGCAAAGCTATTTGTGCCTTCGGGAGCATCTTTCCATTCCAATGGTGGAGAGATATCCTGTCCGTCACAGGTATATTTGGACGGGATATTACTGCTTTCAGTAAATACGGAACTTGTGATTTTCATGGCTTTACCTCCTTTCGCTGCAGAAAAAGCCTGTTGATGTAAACCAAAAACACAAATGAAGGACGATACGACAATAATCCAGTAAATTCTTTTTGTCATTTTAGTTTACTCCTTGAAATAAAGTATGTCCAGCAAGTTTGACGTAAGCTAACTCGCAGAAAATCAGCCCTCCTTCCAGATTTCAATGTTTGCGGCGACCAAAATGCGGAAAGAACATGGGAACTCTTTTTCTGTATTCCACGTAGGCACTGCCAAAACGTTTTTCCAACTCAGGTTCTTCGATCATTTTGAATTCCAGAGATGCAATCAGGATAAAAAGCGGCGTATATAAAACAATCAGCGAGACTACCTGAAACAGGAATCCGATGCCGAACAGCATAAGAAAGACACCGGAAAGCATCGGATTTCTCGAGTAGGCATAAGGACCGGTGTCGATAAGCTTTGGCGGCGGGCTGACAGGCACAGGCGTGCCTCTGGATTTAAAAAATATCAATACGGACCACAACCAAAGCCAGATTCCGGCGATCAGCAGAGGTGCAGCGCAGACAAGATTTGCGGGTTTTGGCGGCCATGCATTGATATTCAGCATTTTGTCGGTAAAAAATGAAAAGCAGACAATAAAAAGAACAGCAGAAAAGAAGAACAAACCCCACAGAAAAGTCAAGCGGCCGTGGTGCTTTTCGCGCCGGATTGCCTTTCTGTAGATAAAATCAATTATCCTGTCGAACAGTCGAGCCATGGGTCTACTTTTCCCTCCCCGGTCTATTTAAAATAAATGGATCAGCCGGAATCATTGTCATTTCTTGCATAAGATAAGGCTTTAATATAGCCAGCAAACCTGCCTCGTTATGATTGTCCGGATCAAGCCAGAAATTATAGAATTCTTTTTTGACAATCACCGGCATTCTGTCATGGATGGATTGAATCAGCTCATTAGCTTCGGTAGTGATGATCGTGCATGTCTGGACAGGTATTTTTTCCGGCGACATCCATGTTTCATAGAGTCCAGCCAGACCAAAAGGTTCTCCCGACTTTAAAGAAATGCAGAAGGGTTTTTTCACCTTTCCCGATTTCTGCCACTCATAAAAACCATCTGCAGGAATGAGGCACCGCCTTTTTTGAAAGGCCTTCTTAAAGCTTGGTTTTACCGCAATGGTCTCTGCCCGGGCATTGATCATTTTATGTCCAATGGAAGCATCTTTCGCCCACGAAGGAATCAATCCCCAACGCAGGGACGCAAGAATATTTTGGCCATTATGATTAACAAGAACAGGGATGTATTGTCCGGGAGAGATATTCCGGTCAGGCACAAAATCAGAGAGAATCTTTTCGACAACAAATTCTTCAGCGATCTTTGTCAGATCGCTGATCAGGAAAAACCTGCCGCACATATCAACACTCTCCAGGTTGCCCAAAGACTATAATATCAGGTTAAATCTCTAATGTATGGTTTGCAAAATTTATGGATAAGAGAAAGCATGATTATACTCATACTGACCGCAATAAACACATCTAAAGAGATGCCCGTCATGGCGACTCCCAGAGCTGTACCGGCTGCAGGCGGATGTTCCATATCTATTACCACCATGGCAAATATGGTAACTCCCACAGCAAGCGAATATACAATAATGGAATATATTAAAGCAGGCTGCGGCACCAGGGAAAACAAAAATCCGCAGAAGAGACCAACCAGTTGACCTCCTATTACATTTCTGGCCTGGGCAGTTATGCTGTCCGGCATGGCAAACACGATAAAAGCAGTAGCGCCGATTGATGCTATGATTACCGCATGCTGCAAGCTCAGGAAATAAAGAACTATAAAAACAGACAGGGTGGCCAGCAGGCTTTGCATCACGTAGTGTTTCCAATATTGCCTGAATTCACTGTCTATTTTTTTGAAAGTTTTTTTCACAACAGGCCCCGATGCTTAACAACAGTAAATATTTCCACAGTCTCTGCAGCGCCATCAGTTAAAGAGGCGTCAGATTCTCGGTTGCAGCACCGTTATTCCATGTTCCGAGGAGACTACCGTCAGCCTGAACCCTGTAAATTACCGGATACGGCGCCCCCCATTGGACGGTCAGCATATTTCCTTCCAGATAACCGGATCCGCTGTATGTGCCGCTTCCTATTTTCCAGGTAAACATGTAGGCTCCATTCTTTTTTGTTATGGTTACAATTCCACTGTATGTAGTTCCATTAGGATTTCGTCCTGTGGCGCTATACTGCCCTTCTATTCTTTTCGTTAACACCGGTTCCGGCGAAGGTTTGCGTTTTTCCAGATCATTATCCTCATTTATTCCTGGTTTCAGCAAATTGGCAATTGCAGCAGTTTTGGCAATATATCCTTTGGCCACTCCCATAACCTTTGCAGTCGACATATCAATCGCTTTACACGATATTCGGACGCTGTCGCCCAAAGGTGTAAGCGAGCCGGTAACCAGGGCATCAGCACCGGCAATCCTGCCCAATTTTTTTACAGAACCGGGATCAACAAGTCCGGACATCGACAATTTATTTTCCGCTAAAAGACTCTTGAGATGATTGCGGTCAACGACATCAAATCCCTTGTTCGTATTGATTAAGTCGCCGGCCAACTCCTCGGCGACAAACCTTCCCAATTCATTGGTGTTGCCTTCCAGATCCGTAAAATCGACAACAGCTATTACTTTTTTCCCATGATTTTTGATGGATGTGGCCAGCGTAGAGGCAAGAATACCGATTTCCCTCTCATAAGCATAAAGACTGCTCGTCTGAACAAAGATCGCAAGTATTATAGTAATAAAAACTATCAGTGTATTTTGGGGCAATAATTTCATTGCTCTAATGTGATAACCTCCCGTATTATAAAAGTATGGTTGTTTTTTTGACTATCATTTTTCCATCAAACAAGCAAAATTATTTGTTTCAGTGGTTTTTTACCTCATCCGGCTGTTATGTGCGTTACACCATCATCAGTCACGATATATTTATAATAGATATTTTCAGATACCCCCTGCGAAAAGAGCTATCCAGCTCTATATCTTCAAGATATATATAAATATATTTCCAAGTATATTCTGTTTTCGAATTTATTTAGTAACATTAAGATGAGTTTTTTTCTGATTCGCCGACTATGAATTTTTCGTGTCGTTTATTTAAGCGTTGCTGCTTTTTAAGCAGCAGGAACATACCCAGAAAAAAATTTATAGTAAAGAGCAGAGAGGGGGTGATAAGAAAGTAATGAAAGGAAGGGGCATACGAGCTTTTGAATCAGGCTTTAAAAGAGGTGTGAGGTGAACTTCCATTCAACCGTCGTTTAGAGTACGCTTAATCCCGAATCATCCGCCTCACGATGATTCAGACTTGACAATTCCATCGGGAAGAAACATCCTCTTCTGTGAAAGCAGGCAATTCAAAACAGGTATGGAAATATTTTTCCTCAATTCCGAGTGGTATATAAGACGCGGTTCTAATATTAATCAAATTACCTTTTGTTGTGCAAAAGATTAAATCATAAGGAGAATACGAATGATGAAAAATAAATTTATATGCATAATATTTGTAATAGCAGTCTCATTGGTGTTTGGTATTAATGCTGTCAACGCTGAACTTTTCCTGTCCGGAGACACCAATATTACCAACCCGCTTACCGGAAGCTTTGGCGTATCAATAGACACTGGAAACCAGAAGTTTTTTGCCAACATACTCCAGGGCGGACATAATGTGGCCGTATTGCAGAGTACATGGAGTGGTTCTGTTGGTTCTGCCTATACAGATGTAAACACATTCTACAATAGTCTCCCCGGTGTGACCTCGACAGTGATTTCAGGTACGATAAATAGCTTAGCCGGATATGACTTGCTTGTTGCCCCTCTTCCTGATCATGCTTTTGCCGCGGGCGAGATTTCTATTTTCAGTAATTTTCTCGCCCAGGGCGGGTCAATCTTCTTCACGGGTGAAAATAGTGACATTTCCTTTGCGATGTCTAACTCAGCCATCAATACGGTACTGGCGGCTCTCGGCAGCGGCATGAGCATTAAATCCAGTATATTCGATTCCGGCTTCCATACTGCCACAGGCGCACAGATTGCAGCAGATCTCTTTACTGCCGGTGTCAGCACCTTTACATACGCCGCCCCGTCCGAAGTACTTTTAGGCGGCGGTACTCCTTTATTCTTTGGAACACAAGGCCAGATGTTCCTTAGTTATGAGCAAACATCAAATGTTCCTATTCCCGCTGCGTTTTGGATTTTCGGTTCGGGGCTGCTCGGGTTGTTGGGGATAAGGAGGAAAATCCTGAAATAAACGCAGATTTGCCGGCTACATCAAATCATCATTCTTACTATGCAAGAAAAAGGCAGGGTCAGTGACGGCTCTGCCTTTTGTCATATTTTACTCGTGAGCATCAACTGTATTTATGTGCTAAACAGTACAAAGGAAGCTCTTCATACAAAATACCGAGAAGAAAGTTGAGAGTATCGTCCTCTTCGGTTGATGAAATATAAGAAAGGAGAAAGACAAGATAATATGGACATCTTGAGTAAGCAAAATTTAACCAAAGCCGAATTCATTTCCCGGCAAAAACTGGACCAGCTATCATCAGAGGCAAAACAGTCACCTCGATTACGCAAGAATTACAATTTTCATACTTCTGATGAAGACATCTGCCATCGTCTGCTCAATGCAATGGAGCCGGATTCGTATATGCAGCCGCACAGGCATTTAAACATTGACAAGGATGAGACGCTGGTTGTCGTAAGAGGCAGAATAGGCATAATCATGTTCGATGACGATGGAACTATAAAAGGAAATGTTCTTCTTGAGCCGACCGGCAGCATCATGATGGTCAATATCCCGCATGGGATTTTTCATACATGTGTATCTTTGGAAGAACGGACCGTATTTTTTGAATCCAAAGCCGGCCCCTTTGTGCCCTTGACCCCGGAGGAAAGAGCAAATTGGGCGCCTAAAGAAAATGATGAGGCGGTAAATGAATACCTTGCGTCCTTGAAAAAACTGTTTGAATCCAATCAGTAATAAAAAAAATGGATCAAAAGTTGATTTTCTAATTTTGCAGGGCTAGCAGTCTGTCGGATTTGGGATCTTGATTATCCGGTATTTCGGGCAGAAAAATTTAAAAAGAGCATTCTTCGACAACTACTCTCATCATGATTCCATATTCGGCATAATTTTCCGCTAAATCT
>JBDKUX010000149.1:0-3613 GCA_039679455.1 Smithella sp.
AAATCCACTCGACGCGAAATCTTGATGGTTCGAGGCCGGAAAACTCGAGTATCTTTTTGGTTACAGCCAGCCTGCGACGCGCGTACAGATTACCCGTATTATAGTGGCAATCACCGGGATGGCAGCCACCGACCAGCACGCCGTCGGCACCCAGTTGAAACGCCCGAAATATAAATGATGGATTGATCCGGCTGGAACACATCACCCGCACAACGCGAAGGTTCTGCGGATATTTCAATCGCGTTGTCCCGGCAAGATCGGCTCCCGTATACGTACACCAGTTGCAGGCAATCCCCAATATTTTAGGCTCAAAATCCATGAAAATAATTTCCTTTCTCTAAAACAGAACAATATACATCTTAACACATACCGTTCAAAAGTGTCCCAGATGCGCGACGCGCAAGGAGCATACACTTTATAATATGGCGCTTCACAAAGATCAGAGGCAAGGCGCGCGAATCATGAGGAATGAGGCCTACTTTTTCGTAGGCCGCAAGCCTGCCCCGGCGAAGGCCGGGGGATGATGAAGCGCAACGCAGCATATGAGTTTTTTTAAGCGCCATACCTAGAACTCCATGAGGCCTTCCATCTCCGCCATCACCTGTTCATTCGTAAAATGGCGGGCGATAATAGCCGAGGTCGGACAAGCCGCCGCACATTGACCGCAGCCTTTACATAAAGCCTCGTTAATCTCGGAAACACCTTTCTGCGCATTGAAAGACGGCGCACCATAGGGACAAACGCGCACGCAGTTTTGGCAACCACAGCAAAACGCAGGATTAACCATTGCTGTTGTCGCTTCCAGCTCCATTTTATCTTTGGAAACTATCGTCAGCGCTTCCGCCGCCGCACCCTGAGCCTGGGCGACGGTATCCGGAATATCTTTCGGCCCCTGACAGACACCGGCGATAAATACCCCCTCCGTCATTGTGGAAAGCGGCGCCAGCTTGGGATGCCTCTCCATGAAAAAGCCCTGTTTATCGGAGCTGAGATTAAAGAGCCTGGCCATATCCCTGGAATCAGACCGCGGCACAATAGCCGGAGAGAGGACAACCATATCCACAGGCAAATTGATGAACCTGGCCGTCAGCGTATCTTCCGCCTCGACAATCAGCCGGCCGGGCTCTTCAGTGCTTTCGGCAACACGGGTGCCTTTGCCGCGGATAAACTTGACGTCTTCTTCCACCAGCCGGTTATAAAATTCCTCATAGCCTTTGCCGGCCGCTCTCATGTCAATGTAAAACTGATAAACATCGGCAGTTGTTTTTTCCTTGAAGAGATGGGAAAACTTCAGCGAGTACATGCAGCAGACTTTGCTGCAATGTTCATGATAATTTTTATCGCGGCTGCCGATGCAATGCAGAATGGCGATAGCCTGCGGCTCGCTGCCGTCGCGCAATGTTACTTTGCCGCCTGTCGGCCCTGCGGAGTTGAAAAGACGCTCCACTTCCAGCGAGGAATAAACGCCGGGATATTTCCCGTAGCCGTATTGCACCAGCGGCTTTGTATCCATCAAATCGTAACCGGTGGCTACAATCACGGCCCCGGCTTTAATATTGATAAACGAATCTTCCTGGGTATAATCTATCGCTTTCTGCTCACAGACTTTTTCGCACAGACGACATTTTCCTTTCAGAAAATAGGTGCAGATATTTCTGTCAATAACCGGTTTTTGAGGCACCGCCTGTGGGAAAGGAATGGAAATAGCCTTTTTCTTCGCCAGGCCTTCATCCCATTCAGACAAACCTTTGCCGGGACACTTTTCCGTACAGGCCAGACAGGCGTTGCATTTATTATGATCTACATACCGTGCTTTTTGCTTAACGGTAATGTCGAAGTTGCCGACATAACCTTTTACTTCGGTAACTTCGCAGTACGTCAACATTTCGATATTCTTGTGCTGCAAAACCGCGTCCATCTTCGGAGTCAGGATACAGGCAGAACAGTCCAGAGTAGGAAAAGTTTTATCAAACTGCGCCATATGCCCGCCAATGGTGGGGCTTTTTTCCACCAGGTAGACCTTTTTGCCGATATCAGCCAGTTGCAGAGCGGCCTGAATTCCCGCAATGCCGCCGCCGACAACAACGACATCGGGGTTGACATCAATCACCCTGGATACCAGAGGATTAAGCAGCCTTGCGCGGTAAACCGCGCCGTTGATCAATGCCTTGCCCTTGGCTGTCCCGACTTCGATATCCGGAGTAACCCAGGAAGTCTGTTCGCGGACATTGACGATTGTTAATAGATACTGATTCAAACCGGCATTTTCGATAACCTTGCGAAATGTTTTCTCGTGCATCAGCGGCGAACAGGCGGCAACAATTACCCTGTCCAGGTTGTGCTTTTTTATGTCATTCTGAATAAGCTCCTGCCCCGGCGTGGAACACATGAATTTGTATTCCTCGGCAACAACAACATCGGGAAGAGTCCGGGCGAATTCGACGAGGTCACTCACCCGTACCGTCTTGGCTATATTTAAACCGCAGTGACAAACAAAAACACCGATTCTGCTCATTATTATTTCTCCCTGAAGATCACTTTTATTCCACTTTTAGATCAAGGCTTTCCAGTAAAAGTTCCGCCACATCCTTAACTTGAATTTTGTCGGCGACGTTCAGCGTAAGAATGCTGTCTTCGAACATGGCTATACAGTAAGGACAGGCTGTCGCTAAAACGGTCGCACCGGTCGCTAACGCCTGTTCAATACGTAAATCGCTTAGACGTTCGCCCTTGAGTTTTTCCAACCAGAGCCCGCCGCCGCCGCCGCCGCAGCACATGCTCTGTTCACGGTTTCTGTCCATTTCGATGAGTTCGAGGCCCGGAATGACCCGTAAAACATCACGTGGCGCATCGTATATATGATTGTGCCTCCCCAGATAGCAAGGGTCATGATAGGTAACCTTTACGCCACCCAGATCCTTTTCAGGCTTGATTTTCCCCGCCTTAAGAAGATCAGACAGTAATTCGCTCAAGTGAATAACCCTGTAATCACGACCGTACTCCTTGCTGAACGTATCAAGGCAGTGGGGCGAGCTCACTATTATTTTCTGAACATTATTCGTGTCAAAGAATTGCAGATTAGTTGTTTTGAGCCTTTCAAAAAGTTCCAAATCGCCGACTTTATTCAGGCTTTCACCGCAGCATTGGACCGCTGTCGGCGGCAATCCCCAGCTTAAGCCCGCAGCGTTCAGAATCATTGCTATTGCCTTCGCCACCCGCGTATTGCGGGGATCATAACAGGATGTGCAGCAGGTCCAGTTGAGATATTCGGTCTCCGCAGTGAAGAGTGGATATTGTTGCCTGGCCCAATCATTTCTTTTGGCTTCATCGCCCGACCAAGGATTTCCCCGGGCGGACATACTTCCGACAAAGGCGCGCAGACTCTGCGGCAACCTGCCACCCCCGCTGTAAACGTTTCTGATCGCCCGCACCAGATCAATGATCTCCACCCCGCGGGGACATCTATCCACGCAAAATTTGCAGGTAGAACAACTCCACATATTCTCATCCATGCCTTCCAGACCAAGCTGACTTAGCCTCACCAGCATGCGAATATTGAAATGGGTGATGGGTGTCCAGGGACATGTGCCCGTGCAGGTGCCGCACTGGTAAC
>JBDKUX010000150.1:0-79987 GCA_039679455.1 Smithella sp.
AGATTTAGCGGAAAATTATGCCGAATATGGAATCATGATGAGAGTAGTTGTCGAAGAATGCTCTTTTTAAATTTTTCTGCCCGAAATACCGGATAATCAAGATCCCAAATCCGACAGACTGCTAGAATAATAATTGCATGTTTACATAACATATCTTATAAGACGTATAATATGCGAGGCGATTCGCTAAGCCTCGTTGTCTGAGGTGTGGCAATCAAATTCGTATTATAAATTATCCATTTCAAAAACAATCTCATTTATAAGTTGTATTGCAGTTAAAGCCAGACCGTATTTTGTAACTATTCGTGATTTAATTATTCTCCACTCTTCTTTTTTCCTGTCTTCTGACACGAAAAAACCCTTCCTATGAGCCAAAATAGCATTTGTTGCCATATCAACAGTCACGTAACCATCAGGATTTTCTCTTATTATTTTAAGATAATATGTTGCCGTCTTCAATTTCTCACCCTTGATTATTATTTTAAATTCCGTCATCGGCCAGCTGTTTGATTAACTTCAGCTGACGCTCAGACAGCTTTTTGGGAACTTCAACGTTGATCTTTACGTACTGATCGCCTTTTGTTCCTCCCTTTAAATTAGGAACACCATAGCCCTTCATTCTTATTTTAGTATTGTTTTGAGTGCCCGGAGAAATTTTCAATCTTTTAATGGTTCCATCAAGAGTGGGAACATCAATAGTAGTACCTAACGCTGCCTGGCTGAATTTTATGGTTTTCTCCATGTATAAGTCATTGCCGTCACGGGAAAAAATAGGATGTGGCAATACATTAATATTTAAATACAAATCTCCATTGGGAGCGCCGTTATATCCGGACATTCCTTTGCCGGGAAGCCTCAATTTTTTGCCGGTGCTGATACCGGCTGGAATTTTAACATTAATTTCCTCGTTGCGATTTTCGATTCTTAGAGAAAGTTTTTTTTCTGCGCCAAAAACCGATTCTTCCAATGTTGTCGATAGATTATACTCAACATCCTGACCTTTTTGAGGCATTTGGGTGTATTGCTGCTGTCGACCACCGCCCATACCACCGAAAATACCTGCAAAAGGATCATCATAATCTTGATTATATGCCCCTCTTCTACCCCCAGTTCGGAATGTAGTTCTTGTGCCTCCACCTCTGACCCCGCCGAACCCGAAACTACGCAGAATCTCATCGAGATCAACACCTCGGAAAATGTCTTCCTGGGAATATTGCTGACGGAACTGATCTGCTGAGCCGAAATTGTCGTAATTTTTGCGCTTTTCCTCGTCGCTTAAAACGGCATAGGCTTCACTGATTTTTTTAAATTTTTCTTCAGCAGCAGCCTTGTTGGTAGGATTCTTATCGGGATGCCATTTTACAGCTAATTTACGATAAGCTTTTTTTATTTCATCAGCTGTTGCCTTCTTATTAACGCCTAATATATTATAATAATCTTCAGCCATAATTTCACCTAATCCAATACTTAAAGTATATTTTATAACTTCATGTTTTTAAATATTCTTATGAATATGGCAGTAAGTTAATCATCTCTTCCCATTTGGAAAGCGGTTAAATTTAATTTTACTAATTTTTCGGGAAAAGATTTTTTAATAACGCTTTCCCAAGTGGATATCGGCACATCCATTAAATTGGAAATTGCACCTAAAAGAACAACATTTGCCGCCTTTATATTTCCTGCCTTCCGGGCCAATGCAGTTGCATCTATTTCTTTCACCAGTTTAAATTTGTTTTTTAAAAATGAAACAGCATCATCAGGATATATAGCGTCACCGAAATTAACTGCCGGTGGATAAATTTCTTCAGAATTTACAATTATTGTGGCATCGTCAGTTAAATAATTCAAATAGCGGAGAGATTCCATTTTCTCGAAAGCAACCAGAACATCAATACCTCCCGGTTTGGCCAGAGGCGAATAAACTTTCTTGCCATAACGAACATGGCTGGTTACACAGCCGCCGCGCTGCGCCATACCGTGAACTTCGCTTTTTTTAACGTCAAGACCGGCTTCCATTATTACCATGCACATAATATCACTGGCTCGCAATACTCCCTGTCCGCCTACTCCAGCTAATAAAATACTTTTTACATCATTGTTGAATGTCATTAAATCTGCCTCATTACTTTATAGCATTAAATTTACATACTTGCAGACACAAACCGCAACCATTGCATAAACTATCGTCGATCAGAGCCACCCCTTCCCTTTTGGAGCCTTCTTTTTTCTCTACTTTTTTCCAGGAGATCGGCGGACATCCCAGACCAAGACAGGCTTTGCATCCGGTGCATTTCTCAGAATCTACCTGTAAAGGTGGTTGAGGTTTCAGTTTCGCCCGCTTGAATAAAACGCACGGCCTTTTTGAAATTACAACGGAAGTGCCATCCTTGGCTAGTTCTTCCTTTATGACTTTTCTGGTATTTTTGAGATCATAAGGATCAACAACTCTTATATTTTTGATACCCAGAGCCGATACTAAAGCCTCCAGATTTAGTTGAGTTGTTTCTCCTCCCAGAATAGTGTAGCCCGTTCCCGGATGTTCCTGCATTCCGGTCATTGCCGTCGTGCTGTTGTCGCAAATTACAATTACGGCATTGCTTTTATTGTAAGCCATATCAAGAAGAGGTGTAATACCGGAATGAATAAATGTTGAATCACCGATAACGCCGACTATCTTCCCCTTCCCTTTTTCCTTCAACGCTTTACTCATGCCATGAGCCATGCCGATACTGGCGCCCATACAAATGGTAGAATGGACACCGTTCAACGGCTTCATGTAGGCAAGCGTATAACAACCGATATCACCGGTTACAAAGACCTTGAGTTTGTTTAACGTATAAAACAAGCCACGGTGGGGGCAACCCGGACAAAGATTGGGTGGGCGCGATGCAACACTCTTCTCCGACACACATACCTGCTTGTCTTTTCCATTGATTGCATCCTGAATTATTCCGGGATCAAATTCATTTGTGAAGGGAAAGATTTCCTTTCCTGTTACTTTAATGCCCATGGCCTTGATCTGTTCTTCCAGATAGGGATCTAATTCCTCAACAACATAAATATTTTTAACTTTTGCGGCAAAGTCGCGAATTAATTTTTCCGGCAGCGGATTAACCATGCCCAATTTGAGGTAAGAAAAATTTGGAAAAACATCTTTGGCGTAATTATAAGGCATTCCGGCCGTGATAATTCCATTTTCCGTATCATTAATTTCCATTTTATTTTCGCTGAAACTTTCAGCGAATTCTTTTAGATTCTGCGTACGTTTTTCAACTACGATGCGGCGTTTCCTCGCTTCGGCCGGAACCATAACGTATTTTTCAGCATTAAAAGAAATTTTTGTCTTGTCCTCATAAGGCACAGGCTCTTCCAGAGGGACCACAGACTTGGAATGAGAAACCCTCGTTGTTGTGCGCAAAAACACCGGTGTATCGTATTTTTCACTGATTTCAAATGCCAGCTTAACAAAGCGTTTTGCTTCCTCGGCATCCGCCGGTTCAAGCATGGGAATCTTGGCAAACTTTGCATAATTGCGATTGTCCTGTTCGTTTTGCGAACTGTGCAGTGAAGGATCATCGGCCGTTACGATGACCAACGCTCCTTCGATACCGGTATAGCTGACCGTAAAAATCGGGTCGGCGGCGACATTAACTCCGACATGTTTCATAATCGCCAATGCTTTTTCTCCGGCCAGAGCAGCCCCTATCGCCACTTCCACAGCCACTTTTTCATTGGGTGACCATTCTGCATAAACTCCTTCATACTTGGAAAATTCCTCAATAATTTCCGTACTGGGAGTGCCCGGATATGCCGCGGCAAATCTTACACCCGCCTCATATAAACCACGGGCTATAGCCTCATTCCCTGACATTAACTCTTTCAAATCTTCAGCCTCCAGATCAAATATTCTAAATTAGCCAAGAGAAGCAATCTTGTGTTTTATAAAAATAATCATGGAAGGATCCGTCGTTTTTTGTAAAGCATTTTGATAATTCTCTATAGCTTTTTTCTTATCATTCATTTGTTCGTATATTCGTGCAATATTGCGGTAGCCAATAGATTCAAATCCACTGCTTTTACTCTTTTGCGCCTGCTCAAAATAAGTAAGCGCCGATTTGAAATCTTTTTTGTCTTCATAACAATATCCCAGCGAAGTCAACGCCATAAATCTTATTCCGGAATTATCCTCTTTTGTTGCAGAGACATAGCTCTTATAAGAGGCAATCGCATTGTCAATATCACCTTGGCTGTAGTAAATATTTCCCAGATTGTAGTTAGCTGTTTTGGCGCTCCAACTGTTTGGATATTTATCGATCAGCTGCTTGAAAAGAGTGATGCTCTCTTTTACCGCCTCAGGTTTGCCTGAATTTTGAGCAAGATTATCCTGGGCTTTGGCGTATAACTGCACTGCAGATGCCTGATAATTTTTCCAGTAAAGGTAACCGCCCGTTGCCGCGGCAATTACCACAACTATTGCTGCGACAATTACGTAAAAGCGTGTTTTGCTTTCGGCAATATAATCGGTTACTCTTTCAATAGTGGACTGAAATACATCAGGCCCTTCCAGTTCTTGTTTTGATAATTTTGCTGCCATACTATTCCCCTTTAATATTGTGTTTAGCTTTCACATCAAGAATAATTTGCGGAATTCTACGTACTTTTCCTTCCTTGTTGGTGCAGGCGTGAATGGTGTAGCCTTCGGCATGCAGACGCTTTTTGTGTTCATCCCAGATATGATAATTAAACTTGACTACAATCCGGGTTATGTAATCAAAAGAAGTTTCTACAATCAATAACTGATCGTATTTTGCAGGAAAGAAATAATGGCAATTTACTTCAGTCAGGGGCAGGTTAAATCCGTTTTTTTCTATTTCCGAATAGGGCAGGTCGAGCTGCCGCAATATTTCATTACGACCTACTTCAAACCATTTGATGTAATTGGTATGGTAGACTATGCCCATTGCGTCCGTATCAGCATAGATTACCCTTATTCTGGTCAAATTATGAGGCAATGAAGGCTCTCCAATCGTTGATAAATTTTTCCATCAGCAAATGACCGGGAGAAACCAAAATACCGCTGTCCTTTGCTGTAAATTCAGTAAAAGGTACACCCGGCGCTTTATTTTCCTCCCTGCGGGAAGATAGAACCGCAAAAGGACTGGGGTCGACGACATGGGTCTTCAAATCCAGCGGTGTAGGATGATCACTTAAGACAAGAATGCGATAATCGCCAAAGACTCCTATATTATTTAAAATCATTCCTGCTATCTTTTCATCAAATGCTTCAATGGCCTGGATTTTACCTTCCGCGTTGCCTTCGTGTCCCATTTCGTCGGGCGCTTCCAGGTGGATAAAAACAAACTCCATAAATTTTAAGGCGTCTAACGCAGCCTTGGCCTTGCCTTCATAGTTGGTATCAATATAGCCTGTGGCGCCCTTTACATTGATTATCTTCAGACCGGCATAAACTCCGATCCCGTTAAGTAAATCGACGGCGGAGATCATTGCACCGGCCAGCCCGAATTTTTCTGTCAGGGGTGTAATTTGAGGTTTTGTACCCTGCCCCCAAAGCCAGATTGAATTCGCCTCTTTTTTTCCGCTGTTCAGCCTTTCGATATTAATCGGGTGGTCTTTTAATATTTCAGCAGCATTCTGCATGATTAACTTTATATCATTACCCCTTGTTCCTTTAGGCAGGTAAGGATTAATGAGTTTGCCGGTTATGTCATGCGGTGGAGTGGTTTCAGGCGATTCCGAAACGTTGCGCCACACAAACAAATGACGGTAACCGACCCCGGGATAAAATTGAAACTGCGCGGAGCCGAGCTTCTTGTTTATATCATCAATTATTTCCCTGGCTTCCGCCGTAGAAATGTGTCCGGCGGTAAAATCGTCCATGAAGGCATCATCGGTGTCCTTTTGACCAATCGTAACCAGATTACAGCGGTAGGCAACATCATTGGGACCGAGATTTATACCCATACTGGCCGCTTCCAGCGGTCCGCGACCGGTGTAATATTGGAGAGGATCGTAGCCGAGGACGCTCAAATTGGCGACATCACTGCCGGGAGTGAAACCGGCGGGAATCGTATCAACAAGACCAATGGTGCCGCGAGCCGCGATCTCATCAAGATAGGGAGTGAAAGCACATTGCAGCGGAGTTTTTCCTCCCAGTTTTTCCGTGGGATAATCCGCCATCCCGTCACCGAGCAAGATTACATATTTCATATAATATTAACTTCCTATCAAGGCATGTGACCGAAATTCAGTAGTTTTCCCTTGAGCCTTCAGTCTTTTGTCTTCGGCCTTCAGCCTATTTTCCTACCTATTAAAGCAGCTCATCTTCAATGCGCACAACAATGGTCTTATCCAGCACCATATCCAGCTTGTCTATTATTTTCAGAGCCTTGCGGACGTTTTTTTCTTTCGCTCGATAAGTGGTCATTACAACCGGCACAGCGCCCTCTTCCTGCCTGGACTTCTGGATAACTGTGGCAATACTGATATTGTTTTTGCCCAAAATTCCGGAAATCTTCGAAAGGACACCGGGTCTGTCTACTGCCGAAAAACGAATATAATATTTGGTCTCGATATCATCCATCGGCATTAGCCTGATATCACGCATTGTTTTTTCTTTCTGGGTCCGGAGCGGGGAACAACCGGCAACACCTTTCAAGATATTGCGGGAGATATCAATAACATCGCTGAGAACGGCGCTGGCTGTAGGCATCATTCCCGCCCCCTGACCATAAAGAAAAACGGGTCCGGAAGCGTCGCCGATCAGATGAAAAGCATTATAATTCCTGTTTACATTTGCCAAAAGATGTTGCGACAGAATCATTGTCGGATGAATTCTTGCCTCCACGATGCCATTGTGCGCAACGGCAATCGCCAGAAGTTTGATGCGATAACCCAGTTCTTTGGCAAAAACCACATCCTGTTGGCTGATTGCCGAAATACCTTCACGGAAAATATCGTTTAAGTTTACTTTACAACCATAAGCCAACGAAAGAGTTATCGCGAGCTTGTGCGCCGTATCTATTCCCTCGATGTCGTAAGTGGGATCAGCTTCGGCATAACCAAGTTCCTGCGCCTCTTTTAATACAACTTCAAAGTCTTTTCCTTCATCAGTCATTTTGCTTAAAATGAAATTGGCGGTGCCATTCATAATACCGTAAATTGACTTAATATTGTTGGCAATGAGTGATTCTTTAAGAGTTCTGATAATGGGAATTGTTCCGCCGACAGATGCTTCAAATCCAATGTCTGTTTTATTTTTCTCGGCCGCACTGAAAATTTCATTGCCGTGCATTGCCAGCAATGCCTTATTCGCGGTGACAACCTGTTTGCCCTGAGCGATTGCCTCCAGAATAAAAGTCCTGGCAGGTTCATAACCGCCCATAAGCTCGATAATAATATCTATGTCTTTGTTCAGAAGAATTTCACGGGCATCGGTGGTAAGAATATCTTTATTTACCTTCACCGGTCGGGGTGTTGTTATATCGAGATCAGCAATTTTTTTCAGCACCAGCCGGGCATCGAGTTTCTTTTCGATCAGTTTTTCATTATCCTGCAGCAGCTTGACAACGCCACACCCGATGGTTCCAAAACCGATCAATCCTATATTAATATTTTTCATCTTTTACACCTGAAGCAGTTTAGATTTCGCTGTTTCGATATCCGCGACCCATCATTTAAGTTTTCTCTCCTATAACAATTACCCTTGTTTTGTCAAACATATATAGGCTTAACGAGGTTGATAATATAAGACATAAAAAGAACTAAGGGCATTGTTGGTTTTTAATTGTAACACTCCTTTTTGCGAAGTAAACGAATCAGCCAAACGAAAATTCCGGATATTTATTACCTAATGCTATAGTTAAATAAATTTTTCGATATATGGTATTTTATAAATATAGAAATATAATTATAACAATTAATAATATTTCACATCCCCAAATTCGTGCATACATATTTAAATCTGGAAACATTTTTTTACATTTTTTTTATTTTAAAGTGTTTCGCCCTGGACTAATTTTCTGAGATTTTGAATAACAAGGAGGGATAATGAAAACTTTCGATTTTATTTCAAGAGATGAAGTGCAGTGTGCTTGTCAGGAATTAGGAATTCGAGACTGGACAAAACTAACTGACACCAAAGTTAATATTGATGAGGCAAAAATTATACAGGATCATGTTGGTTCTGAAGCTCTAAAAATCCCGGTTGAATGGTTTCAGCAAGGTCTGGAGGTTGAGCTGGAACATGGGCTGCAATTTCCTGATGCGAACATCACAAACAACCACCCCCTGGTAACGGGTAAAATAGTTTTGGCACATCTCAAAGAAATGTTGGACTATTACATTCGTCTCAAGATTGCTGAATTGGAAGGCGACATGTTTAAAGCATTGAAAAAAGGTGATGCAGAAAAGCTTTCACGAATATACAAAGAACTCATCAATGAGCGGGCAATACTTAGTGAGTGGGAAAAATCTGAGAGGAAGGAATAAATAAGGTTAAAAATTTTAGCTCAGATTTATGAATCGGTACTAAATATCAACTTTAGAATTGTTGTCAACATACCCGCCGTTATTTTTTTTGGGGGGCTGCTTTGACGGCACCAGTGTTGATCAGGAGAAAATTTCGTAGGAGTAAAAAGATAGAATCGAGTTATTAGAAAAACCCAAGAATATTTCTATTCCTGGATTTTATTTCAATAAAATTTAAAGCCAGCGACATTTCAAAGAAACAAATTTTAGGAAAATAACCTGATGAATTAAAAAAAATGGTCGGGGCGAGTGGATTTGAACCACCGGCCCTCTGAACCCCATTCAGATACGCTACCAGACTGCGCCACGCCCCGACGATTTGGAATATGCAAGTGGAAAGGTCATTACCATCTTCATAAAATCGTGTCAAGAACAAACAAATACCAAACTGATATCAAATATTTATTTTAAAATATTTAAGTTATCTTTAATAAATTCGATATACTAGTGTAAAAAATAATTCAAATTTACCTTGAACTAAAAAATACTTTGAAGTAATCATGAACCATGAATAAATATCCATACACATCAATTAGGAAAATTGCCTGCCAAATGTTTTTTTCAATTATTGCTTTTTTTTTATTTCTTATAGCAGCTGATTTTTCCCATGCCGATATTTTTAAATACATTGATGAAGATGGTGTATTGCATTTAACAAATGTTCCCACCAATCCCAGGGCCAAATACACCCTCGTCATGAGAGAAAAAAGGATTCTTTTGCGTTATGACATAGATGTAAATAAATTTGACGAATATATCAGCAATGCTTCCAATAAGCATAATATTGATCCCGCGTTAATAAGAGCCGTCATCAAAGCAGAATCAAACTTTAATCACCGGGCTGTTTCACCTGTAGGAGCGCAGGGGCTAATGCAGCTCATGCCGGCAACTGCATCTCAACTTAATGTCGATGATGCCTTTCATCCCGAACAAAATATTGAAGGCGGAGTACGTTACCTCAGCTATTTACTCAAACATTATAGCGGCAATTTAACACTGGCCCTGGCGGCTTATAATGCCGGTGAGGGGGCTGTCGCCAAGTACCACAATCAGATCCCCCCCTATCGGGAAACTAAAAATTATGTCAAGCGGGTTTTGAATTTTTATAATTCTTTCAGGAGATAGCTTATCCTCTACTTATTTAAAGATAGATATTTTTTGAATTTGGCCAGTTTCTTTTCCTTTATCCCCTTAATTTCCATCAATTCTTCGATATTTTTGAAATGACCCTTTTTGTTTCTTAATGCCAGTATTTTTTCCGCCGTTTTTTCGCCTATCCCGGGAATAATCAGCAAATCGTCTTTTGTAGCCAGATTAAGATCGATTGGCTTTCCCAGCGCAAACAGGCGAGTATTATCAATTGCCGGTATCGAAATTATTTTTACCAAACCGGAATCGATGATTAATTTCATTCCATCTTCGAGAATGAAATCTTTTTCTATTTTGATATTATTGCCGGTAATTTTCAACAGTTGATTAGCGGTCAATCCGGGCGGCGTAAAATATAGTCCGTCGCCGGTATTTTTATCTTTAATTTCGATAATATGTGAATTTTTATACTGGTTGGCCAGAACTGGTATTTTAAATTTGGAGAAGGAAGCAGAGAAAAAAATAATAAGGGGAATAATCGTTAAAGCTAGAAATATTACGATTAGTCCCCTTAACTGTTTTGCATACATATGTCAGTTTATCTATGAAGATTTTTTCTCCAGGCCAAAGGCGTCATGGAGAACCATTACAGCCAGTTCCGTATATTTTCTTTGGATTACGCAGGATATCTTAATCTCTGAAGTGCTGATCATCATGATGTTGATTCCTTCAGAGGCAAGAGCGGAAAACATTTTTGCCGCAACACCGGCATGGCTGGCCATACCGACACCGATGATCGACACTTTAGACACCTGATCATCAACCTCGACTTTTTTCGCACCGATAGACTGTGCCGTCTCTTCGATAATTTTTTGCGCCTCCACAAGGTCTTTTTTGGATACCGTGAAAGTAAGATCGGTAAAACCCTCCAGACTTGCATTTTGAATAATCATATCAACCATAATATTGTGTTCAGACAATGGTGTAAACAGCTTTGACGCCACACCTGGTTTATCGGGTACATGAACAACTGTAATTTTAGCCTGATCGCGATCATATGTTATACCCGACAATACTTCTCTTTCCATATCCTTATCCTCCTTAGTTACAAGTGTTCCACCTTCATCGGAAAACGTTGATTTTACATATACGGGAACATCATATTTTTTAGCCATTTCGACTGACCTGGGCTGTAAAACCTTGGCGCCGGTCATGGCCATTTCCAGCATCTCATCATAAGATATTCTGTCAAGCCGCCGTGCTTTACTGCAAATATTAGGATCTGTTGTATACACTCCATCCACGTCAGTATAAATATCACACTGATCGGCATTTAAAACCGCCGCCAGAGCAACCGCACTTGTATCCGAGCCGCCGCGGCCCAAAGTAGTTATGTTGTTTGCCGTATCGACGCCCTGAAAACCGGCAATAACAGCAACCGTTCCCTTTTTTAATTCACTTTTAATAATTTCGGTGGATACTTTAAGAATTCTGGCTTTCTTATGGCTGTTATCGGTTAGAAATTTTACCTGGAAACCTAAAAAAGATTTTGCCGGATAACCCATGGAGTTCAGGATCATGGACAATAAAGTTACTGTAACCTGTTCACCGGTGGAAATTAAAGAATCATATTCCCTCTCGTTGGGTAATTCTACCGCCTGATGAGCCAGAGCAATCAGCCTGTCCGTTTCACCGGACATTGCCGATAAAACCACGACGACATCATTGCCTGCTTCTTTTTCACGGATTACTTTCGAGGCTACATTTTTAATTTTATCAATATTTGCAACCGATGTTCCGCCATACTTTTGAACAACCAATGCCATTTGTATCATCCTCCGTTTTCAAGATCCGCAAAAATTTCTTTTATTCTGTTTTGCGAACCTTTAATAGTTATTTTTCTTTTGTTCTCATCAATATACTCAAAATTAATAAAAAATGCCGTATCCGGAATTATTTCGGCGATTTTTTCCGCCCATTCAATAACCACCACACCATTTCCTGAAATAAATTCATCGTAGCCCAAATCATCGAGTTCAAAAAATCCGTTAAGCCGGTACACATCAAAATGAAAGAGTCTGAGCCTCGCCGGATATTCATTAATCAAAGTAAACGTGGGACTGGTGATTTGATAATTTTCACTAACGCCTAATCCACGGGCGATGCCGCCTGTAAAGCAGGTTTTGCCAGATCCAAGTTCACCGGATAGGGCAAGTATGTCGCCTTCCTTTAACTTCTTCCCTATTTTGCGGGCAAACTCAAAAGTTTCCTCCGCATTGCACGTTGTTATTGAAATAGATTTTTCCTGTTCCATTAAAAATCGCGGCAATCTAGCATTTTATTTGTTATTTTTCCAACAAAACAATTGCGGTAGCATAATTTCTGGTATGGGTCAGACTCAGGTGAATTTTTCCAATACTTCTCTGTTCAATTTGGGCTTTGGCGCCACCGCTTAAAACCAGTTCCGGTTTGCCTTGCATATCATGCATGACTTCGATATCCTTAAGCTTTATACCCATTCCCAAGCCCATACCTAAAGCTTTAAGAAATGATTCTTTGGCCGCAAATCGAGCACCGTAGTTGATTTCGGCCTGTACATGTTTTTCGCAATATTCTATTTCGCCCTCGGAAAAAACGCGTTGGAGGAATTTAGAACCCCATTTGGCAATTATTCTTGCCATACGATCATTTTCCACCAAGTCAATTCCTATCCCGCAAATCATTTATCCCTCTTTTCTCATGTATGGAGAATGGCATCCGCGACTGCTGCGATTTTCTTTATTGATGCGACATCATGCACTCGAACAATATGGCAACCGTTTAATATTGCAGCAACAACAGTTGCCGCCGTGCCTTCGAGCCTTTCCTGAGGCGTGTCGCCCGTAGCTTTACCGATAAATGATTTGCGGGATGTTCCGATCATAATCGGCAATCCCAGAGTTTTTAGTTCTGACAGATTCCTGATTATCCGGTAATTGTCTTCCGCCGTTTTACCAAAGCCAATCCCCGGATCAATAATTAAACGATCTTTTTCGATACCAGCAATAATTGCCCTTTCGACACTGTTTGCCAGATAATCGATTATTTCCCCCATTAAGCAATGGTAGGCCAGGTCTCCCTTCTGCATATTTTGCGGTGTGCCCCGCATATGCATGAGAATCATCGCGGCTCTGCCGTCCTTCACGATTTGCAACATTTTTTTATCATTGTGTCCGGCGCTTATATCATTGACTATTTCCGCACCGGCGGCAATCGCCTCTTTAGCTACCAAGGCTTTGGTTGTATCAATGGAGATGGGAATTTTTGTCTTTCCTGCAATCGCACTGATTACCGGAATAACTCTTTTCAATTCTTCCTTCGCAGGAACTGCTGCCGCCCCCGGACGCGTTGATTCACCACCGACATCAATAATATCCGCTCCCTCATCAACCAGTTGCAGGGCATGATCGACTGCTTTTTGTTGACCATAAAAAAGACCGCCGTCGGAAAACGAATCAGGGGTTACATTCAAAATACCCATGATCTGAGTTATTTGTCCCAGAGTAATTTCGCGGCGTGACGTTTTTAAAATATATTCCTGTTGCCTTATATTATCGAGGAGTTCCAGAAGATTACCGGCTATGAGATTAAGCCCGAATGGCTGTTTTTCTATTTTTCTGGCGAATGCCTTAATTTGCTTGATATTTCCCATTATTAAGACATCGCTGGAAGGAACGCTGCAGGCAATGCTTCCCCGGTTGACGGCGGCATCCCCGCCACTAGACAGCATTTCCTGCTTAATGATGTTAGCTACCTTACATGGTTTGTTTTCCAACAATATATTGATATTCATTGTTTTCGGCAACATAGCGTCAATCCCGTAGGGATCAACGCCTATTTTTTTTAAAATTTCCGCCGCCTGAACAGAATCTCTAATATTTATTATTTTCACGCGAAAATCTCATTACTTATCAGAGATAAATTTTATCCGGAAATAACATTACGACATGCCGGTGGAGTCAGCTGTCTGAAGCTTTTTGGGTAAGGCATCGCCTATCAGAGCATCAATTTCTTCGCCGTTTAACACTTCTTTTTCCAGAAGTTCTTTGGCTATTTTGTGCAGTATGTCAATGTGATCGCCGAGAAGTTTTTTTGCTCTTTCATAATTTCTTATAACCAGAGACATAACTTCAGCATCAATATTTTTAGCAGTATCTTCGCTATAATCCTTGTGAGTGGCGAATTCCCGGCCCAGGAATATTTGTTCTTCCTTCTTCCCGTAACTCAACGGCCCCATTTTTTCACTCATGCCCCATTCACAGACCATTTTACGGGCCAGGCCGGTTGCCCGCTCGATATCGTTGCCCGCTCCGGTTGTAAATTCGTGAAGAACTAATTCTTCCGCCGCACGTCCACCCAAAAGAATCGCTATATTATTATCCAGATACTGACGGGGATAAGTATGCTTTTCGTCAATCGGCAGCTGTTGGGTCAAGCCCAAAGCCCGTCCCCGGGGTATGATCGTCACTTTGTGTATAGGATCAGTGCCCGGTATCAGACGGGCAACCAAGGCGTGGCCTGTTTCGTGGTAGGCGGTATCGCGCTTTTCCTGCTCATTGATGACCATACTTTTTCTTTCCGTACCCATTAATATTTTATCTTTGGCAAATTCAAAATCGCTCATATTGACTTTGTCTTTATTGGCTCGGGCAGCGCAAAGAACGGCTTCATTAACTAAATTTTCAATATCTGCACCTGATGTGCCGGGCGTTCCTCTGGCTAAAACGGCAAAATTGACATCATCGGCAATAGGCGCTCTGCGGGCGTGCACCTCAAAAATCTTTTCCCTGCCTTTAACATCCGGCAGCGGCACTATGACCTGCCGGTCAAATCTTCCCGGGCGCAGCAGAGCCGGGTCAAGAACATCAGGGCGGTTTGTTGCGGAAAT
Organism: Smithella sp.; assembly: GCA_039679455.1. Classification (GTDB taxonomy): domain Bacteria; phylum Desulfobacterota; class Syntrophia; order Syntrophales; family Smithellaceae; genus MVRV01. The sequence continues at coordinate 14,564 of JBDKUX010000150.1, forward strand.
AAGAATTACTCCGTCATTGGATTCAAAGCCGTCCATTTCCACCAGCAATTGATTAAGCGTCTGTTCTCTTTCATCATGACCACCGCCCAATCCTGCGCCGCGATGACGTCCAACGGCGTCAATTTCGTCAATAAAAATGATGCAGGGTGCGTTTTTCTTGGCCTGGCTGAATAAGTCGCGAACCCGGGATGCTCCGACGCCGACAAACATTTCCACAAAATCGGAGCCGCTGATGCTCAGGAAGGGCACATCGGCTTCACCGGCAATAGCCCGTGCCAGAAGCGTTTTTCCGGTGCCGGGAGGGCCTACCAGCAATAATCCCTTGGGAATTCTTCCGCCAATTTTTGTGTATTTCTGGGGATCTTTTAAAAAATCGATTACTTCTTCCAGTTCGGCCTTGGCTTCGTTGATCCCGGCTACATCAGCAAATGTTACTTTTTTGGATTTATCCGTAATTAAACGGGCCCTGCTTTTCCCGAAAGCCATTGCTTTGCCGCCGCCGGCCTGCATCTGACGCATGAAGAAGATCCAGACGCCGATAAGTAAAAGCATCGGAAACCAGGAAATCAGAAGAGTCATATACCAGGGCGATTCCTCTGGTGGTTTAGCTGTGATTTTTACATTTTTTTCCCGAAACTGGGTAACAATTTTGTCATCTTTGGGCGCATATGTTTTAAAAACGGCACCATTAGAAAGTTTGCCGGTTATATTTTCACCCTGTATGGTTACTTCGCTGATTTGTCCTTTTTCCAGATAAGACAGCATTTCCGTGTAAATCATGTCCTTCTGTGACGTCTTGGGCTGATTAAAAAGTTGCCAGACAAGTAAAAAGACCAGCAGAACGGTAAGTATGAGAGCAATATTTTTTTGAAGCTGGTTCAAGATTATTCTCCTTTAAATTAATTACGTTAAATAGCCTTTATAATAATATCCCTATAATCTCAAATAATTTCTAACTCCAGAATATTTTTTGTTTCCGGGGTTATTTTCACCCGATCGCTCAAATGCATATTTTCAATCAGGAGAACCGCTTGCCGATCGGCAAGCAGCATCATTTCATTGCGTATTTGTTTTGTAATTTTTCTATCTATAAAGAATGATTTGAGTTTCTGCCTTCCGGCCATACCCAGCGGCTGAAACCAGTCACCTTCTCTACGATTACGTAAAACCAGCGGCTGCCGGATTTTATCAAAATCAATATAGTGTTTATTGCTGTTGCTGAAATCAATTTTACTTTTTTCCACCAGATGAAAACGGACGGTCAGATTCCTTTGGGCAACATAAACCTCTCCGGGAATTTCTACCTTATAGAAATATTCTATTTTTTGAGTTCCTTCCTGAAGACTCTCCAGGATTAAATTTTCATATTCACGTCGAGCTTCAATTCCCAAAGGAAGACAAATCTTTTTTCCTGATTCTGAATTTTGCAAAAGCCTGCCAATGGAATTAATGTGCAAAAAAGAAATGCCGTTTTTCTGCGAGTTAAAATCTTCCAAAAGTTTCTTGAGCAACCTTCTCCGAATAGCCGGATGCAATATGCTTAAATACTCTATATTCAGCACAATTTTGTTATTCTGTTTTTTTATGCATGTTGATTTTAATGCTTGATTTACACAGTCATTGACGAAAATATTTTCATCACGGATAATTTCCGCCATCTGCGCCATAGTTTCGTCAAATCTCGGATTAAACTCGGTTTTTAAATAAGGAAGAAGCTCCAGTCGAATTTTATTGCGTAAGTAAATCTTACTGTCGTTTGAACTGTCCTGCCGATAAGGGATGTCCGCTTTATTTAGATATGAAATAATCTCCTGTCGAGACACTTCCAGCAGCGGGCGAATATATTTACCGTCGCGTAAAGGTAAAATTCCCTTCAGTCCCTCTAAACCGCTTCCTCTTATTAAATGCAGCAGCACGGTTTCCGCCTGATCCTGCAGATTATGCCCCAGGGCAATTTTGCCTGCCCGATTGCCTTTGGCCACTTCATTAAAAAAATGGCATCTCCTGCGGCGGTAGAAATCTTCCGGTGAAAGTCCTTTGGGAACATCCACATTATCCATTTTACGAGAAAAAAAATTTAATCCCAGCTGTCTGGCCAATCTGCCGGCCTCTCGTTCGTCCGCATCGGATTCAGCGCCCCGTAATCCATGATTGTAATGGGCAAGTATTATTTTAATACCCAGCGAGGGCGCAATTTCAGCAAGCGCTGCCGCGAGCGCCGTCGAATCAGGGCCGCCGGAGAGCCCCACCACTACCGGCTCATTGGGCTTTAATAATTCGTATTTAGCTATGGTTTGTTTTACTTTTTCAATCATGCTCAACAAAAAAAGGATTTGATCTCCGCAAGGCTTTCACAATAATAATCGGCATGAGCCGCCAATAAATCAATCCGTTTTCCCAGTCCGTTTAAAAAAGCACAACTTAAGATTCCGGAGTTTTTGGCCAGCGCAACATCATTTATGCCGTCGCCGATGATAACGATTTTATCTTTTTCTACACTATACTTACTGACTAAATAATCCACCAGACGCTTATCGGGTTTCCTGTAGGGAAAAGAACCATCCCCGATTATTTCTTCGAAATATTTTTCTATGCTTAAACCTCTGCTCATGGCCAGTGTAAAAGGATAGCGTTTATTGGTAAGGATAACTTTCTTCTTTTGCTGAAAATGCTGCAGTAATTCTTTCGCCCCCGGATACAGCACAGTATTGTCCAAAAAATGCTCCCCATAATGGCTGCTGAATATTCGCAACGCTTCCGGAAATAAAGTAAGATGATTCTTTCCCAGCGATCGTTCGATTAATTCATTTACACCGTCGCCGACAAAAGAAATAATTTCATCGTCTCTTCTGGGGCCGCAACCCAGATGCTCTAATGTATAGTTCACTGAAACTATCAGATCAGCTCCCGTAGATACAAGCGTACCGTCGAAATCAAATATTAGCAGTTCAACTTCCTTCATTACTCCTCCTTGGCGCTTTATAACCAAGTATACAACTAAAAACAAGATTGTTTCTTGATTACGAGTTCTCAGACAACAATATTGTTTGAAGAATTTCACAACGAGACAAATATGTATTTTTTAACAGTGGTCATAATTGCATAAATAATTGTATTCATTAAGTAAATAATAATGGCAAGTTTATTGCTCTTTTTTGCGCAAGCTTAAAGGAGGAGTATTAAAATGAATATTCAAATCAACGCAGGTGACACGGCATGGATTCTGGTGTGTTGTTCTCTGGTCTTATTGATGACGCCGGCCTTGGCGTTATTTTACGGCGGCATGGTACGGAGAAAAAATGTTCTTTCCACTTTGACCATGAGTTATATTTTTATGGCATTGATCGGCGTTCAGTGGATTGTTTACGGTTATTCACTTGCCTTTGGCTCCGATATTAATGGAATTATCGGCGGACTTAATTTCCTCGGATTTCAGAATGTAGGTGCCTTGCCTAACTGCAACTACAGCAAGACTATTCCCCACACACTTTTTGCCGCTTTTCAAATGATGTTTGCCGTGATCACACCGGCTCTGATAACCGGCGCTTTCGTGGAAAGAGTAAAATTCAAGAGCTTTCTTCTTTTCAGCCTGCTGTGGGCGACTGTTGTCTACGATCCTTTGTGCCACTGGGTTTGGGGGCAAGGCGGCTGGTTGAAAAGCCTGGGGGTTCTTGACTTTGCCGGAGGAACTGTAGTGCATGTGGCCGCCGGTTTTTCGGCTCTGGCTTTTGCAATGGTTATCGGGCCTCGAAAGGGATATGGCAATTCCCTAATTGAACCGAACAATATTCCGCTTACTGTTTTAGGTGCGGGATTGCTCTGGGTCGGCTGGTTCGGATTTAACGCCGGCAGTGCTCTGGCAGCAAATGGCGTGGCGGTTAATGCTCTTTTGACAACTAATACTTCGGCTGCTACAGCCGGCATTGTGTGGATGATGCTTTCATGGCTGGATGGGCGTCCCAGCACGCTGGGAATTGCCACAGGAATGATTGTCGGTCTTGCAGCTGTAACTCCGGCGTCGGGATATATAACTCCGCTTACCGCAATGGTCGTGGGAGCCGTAGCGGCACCGCTTTCTTACTATGCAATGCGTTTTCGAGAAAGACGAAGGCTGGATGAATCACTGGACGTATGGGCCTGCCACGGCATGGCCAGCTTATGGGGAATGGTGGCCACCGGTCTTTTTGCAACTGTATCCGTCAATGCCGACGGCGCCAATGGTCTTTTTTTCGGCAATCCGAATCAGGTTGGAATTCAAATTCTGGCCGTAGTTGTCACGATAATTTTCTCCTTCGTCATGACTTATGTCCTGGCCAAGCTGTTAAACATAAGCATCGGTCTGCGGGTTACCTCGATGGAAGAAGAAGTGGGTCTTGATATCAGCTCTCATGGTGAAAGAAGTTATTCCTAGGCTGTTATTATATGCAACAACATTTATTATTAATTCAGGAGATATAAGAAATGCTGAAAAAAATAGAGGCCATAGTTCGTGAAGACAAGGTCAACGACGTCAAAGATGCCCTCGCGGAAATTGGAATCGTCGGTTTAAACATGTTCGAGGTTCGGGGCCATGGACGTCAGGGGGGAATTCAACTGGTCGGACGCGCCGGTGTTTATCAGGTTAATATGCTTCCCAAGATACAGATCAACATTATTTTAAATGAACGCAATCTTAATGATGCCATCGAAGTAATTCTGAAGGCCGCGTATACCGGCGAACCCGGTGACGGTATCATCTTTATTACTCCGGTGGAGGATGTGATTCGCGTCCGGACACGCGAGCGAGGTGAAGAGGCCATGTCCTATCCGGGTGATATCGATATGCGAAAAACCAGGCCAAGCGGGTAATCGTATATAATGTTCTAAATGCTGCAACCCCGTCAGAAGCACTCTCATTGTGCGCAAAGAAGGATACGCTCATCGACCTCTTAATTACCGATGTGGTGATGCCTAAAATGAACGGTCCCGAGTTAAAGAACAAGATCGAAGCCATTTTGCCGGGCATCAAAGTGCTTTTCATGTCCGGATATACATCCAACGTGATAGTCCATCACGGCGTGCTGGAGGATGAGGTGCATTTTATCCGGAAACCTTTCAGAATGAAAGACCTTGCCCGAAAGGTTCGTGATGCAATGGAAAGCAAATAACCATACCCGGAAATGATGCGCACCACAAGGGCCTGGACAAAGCACGGCAGTCTATGGATTCAGATTTGTAATATTGTCAGATATTGTTTGACCGCATTTATTGTTTGTGTTACTAAAGGGCACCGCTTGGATCCCTTTATTAGACTGAGACGGCAGAAGATTAAATATACTATACTACTGTCTTGACAAAGGTCTTCCATTCGTGGAAGGCCTTTTTTATTTTGGAATATGAAAAATAAAAATTCTTATAATTTTGCAATAATCGGACTTGGCAAGGTGGGAACAGCAATCGGCTATCTTTTAAATAAAGCAGGCCATAAAATTATTGCTATTTCTGATAAATCCGCAGATGCTTTAAAAATCGCACTGCCCTACACCGGTGGGAAAGCTTTCAGTGATCCGAAAAAAGCGGTAATCGGCGCCGACGTTATCCTTATCACTACTCCCGATGATATTATAGCTGATGCCTGTAAAGAAATTGCCGATCCCGAACTGGTTGGAGGGAAGTTTGTTTTTCATATGAGCGGCGCCGGCGGCCTTGATCTTTTGGATGCGGCTAAGAATGCCGGTGCTTCTGTTGCCAGTATTCACCCGCTGCAGAGTTTTTCTTCAATTGATACCGCCATCAGCAATATACCAGGCAGTATTTTCGGAATTACCGCCGACAAAAAAGTTCAAAAAAAATCCGGCAAAATTGTTCGTGATTTAAACGGCACTCCCATTTTTATTTCTCCAGCTCAAAAGCCGCTTTATCATGCCGCCGCCTGCTTCGCTTCTAATTATCTCGTTTCTTTATTAAATGTTGTCGAAACAATTTATGAGTCCATCGGGATCAGCAAAGAAGATGCGCAAAAAGCATATTTACCCCTGGTCTACGGTACTCTTAAAAATATCGAAAATTCCGGTTCGATTCAAGCCCTGACCGGACCAATCGCGCGTGGCGATGCCGGTACAATTAAAAAACATATTGCCGCCATTGAAGATACGCATTCGCAATATGCTCCTCTTTATTGCGCTTTAGGATTAATTACAATAGACGTCGCCCGGAAGAAAGGCACCTTATCTTCAAAGCAGGCAAAAATAATTAATAATCTACTTAAAGGAGTCACCGATTATGAGCACTCAAAAGAAAAGCAGCCGTAAAACTATCCTGGATATCAAGAAAATGAAGGAAACCGGCGAAAAAATCACCGTACTCACCGCTTATGATTATGCCATTGCGACTATCCTGGACGAATGCGGTGTTGATATGATTCTCGTGGGGGATTCATTAGGCATGGTGGTTTTAGGTTATGATACGACACTTCCGGTTACGATGGAAGATATGCTGCATCATACAAAGGCTGTTTCCCGGGGAGCGCAAAATTCCCTGGTAATCGGCGACATGCCCTTTCTTTCTTACCAGGTTTCACCGGAGGTTGCCCTGGCTAACGCCGGACGGTTCCTGCAGGAAGCGGGAGCGCAGGCCGTTAAATTGGAAGGCGGAAGAGAAACAGCCGAAATAGTTCACAAGATCACCTCCGCAGGAATTCCGGTTATGGCCCACATCGGCTTGACTCCGCAGTCCATTCACCAAATCGGCGGTTTTAAGGTCCAGGGGAAAAAAGAAGACGCCGCGCAGCGGATAATCGGCGACGCTAAAGCGATGGAAGAGGCCGGAGCGTTTTCGATAGTTTTGGAATTAATACCGGAAAAACTTGCCGACGAAATAACAAAGTCTATAAACATTCCCACCATTGGCATTGGTGGAGGAGTCAATTGCGACGGGCAGGTGCTGGTTATAAACGACATGTTGGGGCTATATGATAAATTTACTCCCAAGCATGTAAAAAAATTCGCCAACTTGAATCCAGTAATTAAAGAAGCGGTGAATGGCTACATAACGGAAGTAAAAAACTGTGCTTTCCCGGACAGCGAACACAGCTTTAAATAATTTAAAGCTGTGTTAAAGTATACTCCATTTTGCCTAATCCGATATCGGCTGCGTGCTGCAGGCAGGCACGCCAGTTTGTGTTTTTATGGATGCAGGTAAAGGCATCCGAACCATCCGTAAAATATGACTCCGTAAGCGCAGTGCCGGGAATCTTGACGGCGGCGTTTACCATGTCGACACATGCGCAATCCAGCGCTACGGGGTCAAAGGAAGCGGCAATACCAATATCGGGAACAATCGGTGCGTCATTGGCCGGCCAGCAATCGCAGTTGGGTGAGACATTCATGATAAAACTGACATGAAAATTCGGTTTCCCTTTCAATGCGGCGTATGCGTATTCCGCGATCTTTTCTCCGGAAGTATCAAAATTTTCATCCCATACGACTTGCGCTGCATTGAACATGCACATGGCAATGCATTGGCCGCAGCCAATGCATTTGGCATAGTCGATGGTTGCATTCTTCTCTTTGTCGAATTTTATGGCTTTCTGCGGGCAGTACTTGATGCACATTCCGCAGGAAATGCAGTTTTTTCTGTTAATGGCAGGCTTTGATGATGAATGCATTTCCAGCTTGCCGCCCCTGGAGCCGGAGCCCATTCCGATATTTTTTATTGCTCCACCAAAACCGGTCAGCTCATGTCCTTTAAAATGAGTCAGGGAGACAATAATGTCCGTGTCGGCGATTGCAGCGCTTATCTTTGCTGTTTTAAAGTGCTTTTGATTAATTATTATCTCGCGGAATTCCATGCCTCTGAGACCATCGGCGATAATAACGTTTGCTCCGGTGGTAGCCCAGGTAAAACCATTCTCCTCGGCTACTCGCAGGTGATCTATCGCATTGGCACGGCGTCCAGTATAAAGGGTATTGGCGTCGGTAAGAAATGGTATGCCGCCGAGATCGCGTATATATGAAGTCATTTTGGCCACATAGTTGGGGCGGATATAGGCAAGATTTCCCGGCTCTCCGAAGTGAATTTTCAGCGCCGTGAATTTACCTTTAAATTTTATTTTTTCCAATCCGGCCTGCTTCAGCAACTTCTTCAGCTTTTGCTGCAGATTGTTATCGGGCCTTGTCCGCAGATCGGTGAAATATACTCTGGAAGCCATAGATATTACTTTTCGTAAACTTCAATTTTAGCATTATCGCGCATCTTTTTTAACAGCGCGTTAAAGACCGACGTCTGTTTTTGCTGCTCCAGATAATTGGAAATCTTTTCCTTTACTTCTTCCAAGGGAGCAGTTTTTTGCTGGTTTGTTCCCAATACCTGAATTATATGATAACCGTATTCGGTAGCAACTACCGGACCGACCGAATTAATTTTTTGGGAAAATGCGGCGTCCTCAAAAGGTTTCACTGTTTGACCTTTTCTGATGACACCGAGGTCTCCACCGTTTTCTTTGCTGGGGCAATCGGAATTCTTGCGGGCAAGTTCGGCAAAATCGGCGCCGCCGATTATTTGCTTACGCAAACCCTCTATCTTCTCCTTTTTTTCCGCCCTGGCTTTTTCATTATCTCCTTCGGCAAATGCTATCAGTATATGGCGAACATGAACCCCTTCCGGAATAATGAACTTATCTTTATTTTCTTCGTAAAATTTACTGATCTCTTTTTGCGTCGGTTTGGCTTTATTTCCTGCTTCCTGCTTCACTAATTTGGATACCTTAATACCCAGGGCAATGTGTTCTTTGGAAATATTATTTTCTTTCATAAATGTTTCCAATTTTTCACCGGGTTCAAGATTAGATTTGATTTGTTCCATATAAGCTTTGATTTCTTTGTCAGTTACCACAATTTTTCTTTTTTCCACTTCCTTGGTCAGAAGATTACGCACGATGAATTCATCAATCATCTGTTTTTTTATTCTTGCCTGCGCCGCTTTCATTTTAGAGGCCGGAATGCTGCCTTTATAAGCTTTGAGTTTTTCTTTTACGGCTGCTTCCAACGCAGATTTCTTCAATATATTACCATCCACGCTTACTGCTATATCTCCGTTATTGGGTTCTTGGGGAACCGGTTCGGGCGGAAGGTTGGTGGCCACAGCGAACGGTTGTATTTGATTTGTGCCGGCTACCGGAGTTTGATTAACGGTCTTTTTTTCTTCATTATTGCCGCATGCCGCAATAGTCAGAAATGCAATCAGAATTAAAAACCAACACGCCATGAACGTTTTTTTCATTAATTTCCTCCGGTAATTGTTAATTTGCACATTGTTTCTCAATATTTAAGCTATATTCAAAATGCCATTATCCGTCAAGAAGATAATAAAGATCTTTCCGGCGGTGATTTCTTGTTTATGTAATAGCTCTTAAATATTCGACAATTCTTTTTTGATGGGCCAATTCCGAATGATTGGCCGTACTGAAGAATTCGGGAACATGTATTTGCTGCAACTTCAATATTCGGCCTAGAGCCTCAAACATATTAATGGGAGGATAAAATTCCCGGGTTAAATAGTTAATCAATTTTAACGTTTTAAAGCTGTCGAACCAGCAGTGAAAATGATTGATTAATTTATCCTGGCTTTTGACATTTCGACGAATTCTCGCCCATGCCTCCCCAAAACGGCAATCGGTTAAGAATGAAACGAGAGATGGATGTATCAAACCGGCTGTGATCAGGATCTCTTTTTCATCGTCAAGCACCGACTGTTCCATAAGCTGCAACCACTTGGCAAGTATCTCAAATATTTGCGGATCATATAAAATGTATTCTTCCTGTTCGTGGGTTAGAAATCGTTGTATTCTTTTGCCGGTTCCAAAGGGAACACGAAAAGAGGCTCGGGAAGACGGATAAACGCAGGTTTCTTTGATATAATTAATTTTACCGATTTTAGCTAACTTATTGAGAAAATAAAAATCTTCGCCTGCTTCCCGCCGGTTCATTCCACGTACGGCAAGATAAGCATCGGCGGAGCAAATGATCGTTGATCCTATAGAATGATAGGCATAGGGAGATTTTGCATATTTCAATCCCAATATCCAGTAACGCAAAAATATTTCATAGCAATAAATTGCCGCTCTTCCTTCGTCATTTTCCGCTTCCTGGTGCTCATAAGCGACAACAGCCGTTTTTACTTTTTTAGTAAAGCACTCCTTTATAGTCTCTAAATAATTGCTCTGCACGATGGTGTCGGCATCGAGGCACAAAATAATTTTTTTCCGAGCAGAACTTTTCGACAATAGGCTAAGCGCCGTGTCCATGCCTATTTTGCGCGCCATGCCGACTCCGCCTTCATTATCAGGAATTTCATATCCCTCCGATGAGGCATCAACATACCCGATTCTTAAACCCGCCTCAGTTATAAATTTGAGTTGTTTTTTCAAATCCTGAGCCAGATTCATTTGCTCCGGGTCTTTTCCGCTTACCAGAATATCAAGATATTCCAGCGTCAGTTGATTATTATTTTTGACTGCGCTGGAAGAATTTTTCTTGTTATTGATGACGCACAGAATAATGGAATATTGCAGGGATGTAGGTGAGTTCCGGGCAAGAGAGGCCAGCGTGGAAAAAAGCATATCTTTTTCGGCATACGCAGGTATGACGACAACCATCGAAGGATCTTCCGTATTCCCGGCAATCAACCTCCATTTGTTCGCCACTGAATATTTCTGCATGTATTGATGAAACAAATAAGGCTTAATCATTTAAATCTTTAATTACACTTTCTTTCAGCATGTTATAATCATCGCCATTGATCCAATTAATAGTTATACCCCTTCTCTCCATACGCCGAAACCATGTTTCCTGGCGTTTGGCAAACTGATGAATACTTGTGTTAAGTTGCGCAAACATTTCTTCGATACTTAGTTTGCCCAGCAGATATCGAGAAACATAGCGGTATTCCAGACCGAAGCTGTCGAGCCTTTCCCATGATACGCCGGAATTATAAAGTGTTTTGACCTCTTCGATCATTCCCTCATTCAATCTCTGCTTTAACCTTTCCGTAATACGGCGCCGCAAAACAGATCTTTCCCAGCGTATACCATAAACAGCGGCGTCGATAATCGGCCTTTTGTCTACTTCCTCCTGTTTCTGTTTGGTACGCGCTACTTCAATTTCTATCGCCCGCAGCAATCTTTCTTTATCCTCCATATCCGTCTTATTATGAAGTTTATTCTTGAAGGATAAGAGATATTCTTGCAGTTCTGATAGAGATTTCATTTGTAACTCTTCTCTTAACTCCAGGTCCGGCGGCGCAGGCGGCAAATGATAATTTTTAAGAATTGATTCCAGATAAAGACCGGTTCCCCCAACTAAAACAGGCAAAATATTTTTGCGGATCAGTTGGGAGTAAATCTCATAAAATGCGGTTTGAAATTTAAAGAGGTCAAATTCCTCATAAGGACTGATGACATCAATTAAATGATATGGTATCCTGTGGTCGTTAATACTAAATTCATTTAAATCTTTTCCTGTGCCGATATCGAGTCCTCTATATACCTGCCGGGAATCAGCCGAGATAATTTCACCATTCAACTCATAGGCCAGGCGTACAGACATTCTTGTTTTCCCCGAGGCCGTTGCACCCAGAATCACTACCAGAGATTTTGCCATATTATTGCCTAATATCCCGGTATAATTAATCAAAAAAAATGCCCCATTTTAACCGGGGCATTTAATTTCGAGTTTACTTTTGCTAATTGAATTAAAAGTTATTAATTATTACAGTGGTGTAACATTAGCTGCGCTGGGACCTTTGTTTCCCTGTTCAATGTCAAAGCGGATTCTCTGTCCTTCATAAAGAGTTTTGAATCCGGTACCAGTAATGGCGCTATAATGAACAAATACATCGCCGCCTTCATCGTTTTCAATAAAACCAAACCCCTTCTTCTCGTTAAACCACTTTACTTTTCCTTCTGCCACAGTTAAAACCCTCCTTTTTAAATATTCGTTTCTCAACAGTTTAATTCCCGCCAGAAACAAAAAAAACCGCACGAATTCCCTTCTAATTTCAAGAATTCTCAGCGGTTAATTTTTTCCCCTTGCAAAACTCAGCACTAACTACTTCCTAATAAACGTTACGCTTAACACTGTCATAACTTGTGTAAAGTGCTTAAAATATTAACACCTGTTATTTCCAAAATCAAGCTTTTTTTATTAATTTATTATTATGGTAGACATCAACATTTAGGTTGCATTTAAACAAATTTAGTTCAAATAAGCAATATAGATTTAATTGTCTATTAATAGGTAAAGTATCTATCTATTTTCTGATGATGCATGATTGGAATCGCCTTTTATTTTCTCAGAATTACCCGTAAAATATTTACTAATTCTTTCTCCTGCCCAAAATAAAAATGATCAGCATCGGAAATTATTCTTAAATTCGCATTAATATTTTTTATTTTACCTTTCAAGATGTTAATATCGCAAAATTGATCATAACTTCCGCAGATTATCTGATTTATTTTATTATCCAATTTTGTAAAATTTAAGTCGTAAATATTAATCGGGGGTGAAACAAATGTAACATTGGCAAATATATTATCAAGCCTCTCAATAAATTTTGCCCCCACCCAGGCGCCAAAAGAATAACCGGCAAAAGCTGTTTTCAATATCCCTATATCCTGTAAATACTTGCAAGCGGCAAGAATGTCCTCCTGTTCCCCTCTTCCTTCATCATATTGCCCCGTGCTTCCTTCAACACCCCGGAAATTAAATCTCAGTGTGGTATAATTTTCTGCAGCATATGCTTCCTGAATTGCTTCCACAACGTTGTTGTGCATTGAGCCGCCCATCAAAGGATGCGGATGACATATAACAACCCCTTTTTCTTCCGATGCCTTACATAATAACCCTTCAAGCGTCAGTTGATTGTTTTTTATATAAATCTGTTCTTCCTTTATCATTCTTTCACCTTTATCGAGCCGGCCAAATGGCAGGCGCAAAACCTTTCATCATTCATTCGTTTTAATGAAGGTTGCTTTTCCAGACAAACAGGCAATTTATAAATACAACGGTTTTGAAAAATACATCCCTGAACGCCCTCAATTCTTGCCTCTCCTTTTATTGTCGCTTTGCCCTTCCTTTTTTGCGGATCATACGACGGCACTGCCGAAAGCAGCATCTGCGTATACGGATGAAACGGAGAATCATAAATATCTTTCGTTTCCGCCAGTTCAACAATTTGTCCCAGATACATTACAGCAATGCGATCAGACATATGGCGGATCACATTGAGATCGTGGGAAACAAATAAATACGTCAGGCCGAATTCATCTTTTAAATCTTTAAGCAAATTTAAAATCTGCGCCTGAATAGATACATCCAGCGCAGAAACCGGTTCATCGGCAATAATCAACTCCGGCCGAAGGATCAGCGCCCGCGCAATTCCGATGCGTTGCCGCTGCCCGCCGCTGAATTCGTGAGGATAACGATTAGCCTGCTCGGCGCTCAAACCGACTTTTTCCATTAAATCCAAAACGGCTTGCCGGCGGGTATTTCTATCCCCGATGCCATGAATAGTCAGCGGTTCGCGGATAATGACGGCTGCCGATTTGCGGGGATTAAGAGAGGAATAAGGATCCTGAAATATCAACTGGACATTGCGGCGGTATGCTTTCAGTGATTCCTTATTATATGTATTTATATTTTCGCCTTTAACGTTGATAACCCCCGACGTTGGTTTTTCCAGCCTTGTTATCAAACGCGCCAATGTTGATTTTCCGCACCCCGACTCCCCAACCAGCCCCAGTGTTTCTCCTTTCCTGATTTGCAAATTAATATCATTAACCGCATGAACTATTCTCTCTTGCGAATTAAACATGCCGCTTGCAAGTTTGTATTTTTTATCTAACTTCTGAATATCAACCAGCGGGTTGGACATTTTGCAATATTTTCCAGTTTAATATTTTTATTGAACCTTCCAGCAGGCCGCAAAGTGACCGGGTTCAATCTCCTTCAGATCCGGTTCGAATTTGGCACATTTGTCATAGGCTAAAGAACATCTTTCCCGAAAACGGCATCCTGCCGCCAGATTGTATAAACCGGGCACAGAACCGGCAATTGTCTTGAGATATTTACGGCCTATGTCGTCGCCTCCACTCGGTAGTGAATCAATCAATCCCTTAGTGTACGGATGGAGCGGACGGGTAAATATATCATCAACAGCAGATTTTTCCACAATTCTACCGGCATACATTACGGCGACATTATCCGCCGTCTGGGCGATGATACCGAGATCATGAGTAATTAAAATTACCGTCATATTGTTTTTTATTTTCAGCTCGGAAATCAAATCCAGAATTTGCGCCTGAATGGTTACATCCAGTGCTGTTGTGGGCTCGTCCGCCAGAAGCAACTGGGGATGACAGGACATGGCCATCGCAATCATTACGCGCTGCCGCATACCGCCGCTCAGTTGATGCGGATAGTCCCGCGCTCTTCTTTCCGGTTCAGGAATTCCCACTTCCCGCAACTGTTCAATGCTCATGGCCAGAGCATCTTTAGCGGGAAGTTTTTGGTGCAGCCTGATTGCTTCTGCAATTTGTTCGCCGATACGAATCACCGGATTAAGCGAAGTCATCGGCTCCTGAAAGATCATTGCGACATCACTTCCGCGTTTAGAGCGCATCTCTTCGGAAGACAATTTTAATAAATCCTGTCCCTGAAAAGACACGGTGCCGTTTATAATACTGCCGTTGGGAGGAATAAGCCGCATTATCGATAACGCCAGCATCGTCTTGCCGCAGCCGGATTCTCCGACAATGCCCAATGTTTCTCCCTGCTGCAAAGACAATGAAACACCGTCAACAGCTTTTATTCTGCCGCGATTCGTATCAAATACCGTCGTTAATTCTTTTATTTCCAGCAGTGGAGGCATAATTATTTTTGGGCACATCCGCGCAGATATTCCGTCAGCAGGCGCACCGCAATTCCTGCCGCTCCCCTGGGAATGTAAGGCTTATCTTTTGTGCTCCAGGCCGGTCCGGCAATATCCAAATGAACCCAGGGAAAATCGCCGACAAATTTACTCAGGAAGGCGGCGGCGGTAATCGTCCCGGCGGCGCGCCCTCCGGTGTTTTTGTAATCGGCTATATCGCTCTTGATCAGTTCATGGTAGTGCTCAAACAAAGGCAGTTCCCAAACAAGTTCGCCGGTTTCCTGGGAGGCATTTTTGATACTCTCCTTAAGTTTTTCATCAGTCCCCAACATGCCGATAACATCATCGCCAAGGGCAATTATACAGGCTCCGGTGAGAGTAGCAATATCAATAACAGCCGCCGGTTTATATTCATTGGCATAAGCAAGAGCATCGGCCAGGATTAAACGGCCTTCAGCATCCGTATTGAGAACTTCGATAGTTTTCCCCGAATACGATTTTAAAATATCACCCGGTTTATAGGCACTACCGCCCGGCATATTTTCCGTGGCCGGTATCAGTCCGATAATGTTCAGTGGAAGCTGCAGATCGGCGGCTACCATCATTGTTCCCATTACTGCGGCGCCGCCGGACATATCCGTTTTCATCTCATCCATTTTTTCCGCCGGTTTGATGCATATGCCACCGGTATCAAAGGTAAGTCCCTTGCCGACGAGCACAATCGGCGCCTCACGTCTTTTCCCGCCGGAATATTCCAGAATGATGAACTTCGGCTCTTCGCTGCTGCCGGACGCTACACCGAGAAGAGAATTCATTCCCAGTTTTTTCATTTTGCCCTTATCCAATACCTTGCAGGATACGTTTTTCCTCCGGGCGATTTCTCCCGCCTTTTTCGCCATAATGGCAGGCGTCATCTCATTGGAAGGAGCGGAAATAAGGTCGCGGGTAAAATAAACACCAGTTGCAATTATTTGAGCATTCTTAACTGCGGCTTCAACAACAGAATAGTTTTCATCTTCGGTGACAATGCTAAACTGCTCTATTTCCCTGATGTCTTCGCGTCCAACAGTTTTGTATGGCGTATATTGATAAAGCCCCAGAAACGCACCTTCTATTGCCGCCTGGACAACTTTATCTTTTTTCTCAGGAAGAATATTCAAATCAAGGGAAGCCGCCGCTTCTTTAACATTCAGACCCCGCAAATACTGCAGCACTTTGCTGAAAGCAGCCCTGATTTTTTCCAGATTAATTTCGTCTGCCTTGCCCAAGCCGACAATGGCTATTCTTTGCGCTGGAATTGTTCCTCCGGTATAGACTACTGCTGTCTGCGAAGGTTTACCTGTAAAATCTCCATTATTTATTAATTCAGAAATTAATCCCCGGCTTGCCTGGTCAACCAGCAACGAAGTTCCGGTCAATTCCTTTCGATCCTGAAATAAGGCTAAAATAATCGCCTGACTTTTTATGTCTTGAAGCTTTCCCTTTTTAACCAATACCTTCATTATATTTTTCTCCCGCTTCTAAATATTTTCATTCGCTTGATAATGCTTAACTAAAAAAGGTTTAAATTTTCAAGCTTTTTTGTTTATTTTACCCCTTTACCTTTTGGCGGAGTATCTGTGCAACAGGCTCCTGGATGCAGCATCCCTTCTATAGTTAGTTGGATGATATAATTCAGATAACTATTGACTTCACAAATAATTTTCATTACTTTTTAACCACCAAAGCAAATTAGAAGGAGTTAAATTATGAAAAAGAAAAAAATAATTATTTTTGCGGTTATGTCTGCTGCGTGTATCTTTCTTTTTATTGCTCTTGCCTATGCTGTGGCTACCATGAGCATTCAGGTAAGGGAAACACAGATCCGGGCGACTCCTGATTATTTCGGGAAAATAATCGGCAAAGCGTCATATGGAGATCGGGTAACTATTGAAGGCGCAAAGGGAAGCTGGAAAAAAATCCGACTAAAAACCGGAAAAACCGGCTGGCTCAATTCTTCCGCCCTTTCGGAAAAAGAGATAAGAATGGTCGCCGGTGCTAAAGGCACAAAGGGAACAGCATCAGCAAGCGAAATACAGCTTGCCGGCAAAGGCTTTAATCCGGAAGTGGAAAGGGAATTTAAAAACAGAAACAAAGAAATCAGCTTCCGCTGGGTAGATAAAATGGAGCAAATCAGGATTTCCGAAGCGGAAAAACAGAAATTTGCCAAAGAAGGCGGACTGAGTCTTAATGGAAATGGAGGCCGGCAATGAAAAAATCGATGACTAAAAAAACCGGATTCATTCTATACCCCGTATTTGTTCTGGCCGCATTATCCATGATATTGTTGCAGGGATGTGAGGTCGTTAAAACAGCCGCAAAAGTCGGACAGGCAACCGGCGTTTTAACATCCCAACAGGCAGCAGGCATAGAAAAAACGGCAACCGCCGTGGAGAAATCACAGGAAGACATAACTCCTTCACAGGAATACTACATCGGCAGAACCGTCGGCGCGGTTATCACCAACAAGTACAAAGTTTATCAAAATGACAGGGCTACTCTGTACATCAATGAGTTGGGCCAGACCGTCGCAACGTATTCAGATGTTCCCGAAACCTTCGGCGGCTATCATTTTTTGATTCTCGATACTGATGAGATAAACGCCTTTGCCGCACCCGGCGGTCTGATATTCGTTTCCCGGGGGCTGTTGCGCTGCTGCAACAACGAGGATGCGGCTGCGGCCGTCCTTGCCCATGAAATAGGACATGTCCAATACCGGCACGGGCTGGACGCAATTGAGAAATCAAGGATAACCGACGCTGTTACTACGGGTCTTTTAGAAGCAGGCAAAAACCTCACAAATGCACAGGTCGCGGAGCTCACCACGGTTTTTGAAGGTTCCATCAAGGATATAACGTCCACGCTCATCAACAACGGCTATTCCCGGGCATTTGAAAAGCAGGCGGATCAAGGCGCAGTCGAAATACTTAAGCGCGCCGGTTATAATCCGCAGGGGCTTATTGACATGCTGCATACAATGGATACAAAACTCAAACCCGGTGGTATGGACTTTGCCAAAACGCATCCCTCTCCGGAAACAAGAATCGAATCGATTAAAGACACTTTCGGTGCTTTTTCACCTGTCAATGAACGCCTGAAGCGGCAGGAAAGATTTAAAAGAGCTCTGGCTGGCATATGATCGGCCCGGCAATAAATCCCCGCACACGCATTATCAATGCCGTTGTCATTGTGTTGGCAGCGGTATTGATATCTCTTGTTCTCTGGGCTACCGGCTGGTTTAAGGGGCTGGAACTCAAAACCTGGGACTGGCGGGCAAGCAAGTTTGCGCAGCCTGGAGAAAACACACCTGATATCTGCCTTATTCTTGTTGATCAGCCGAGCATTGACTGGGCAGCCGAAGAAAACGGGTGGCCATGGCCGTGGCCAAGAACAGCCTATGGAGCCATCGTTGATTTTTTAAACAGAAGTAAGGCAAAAGCTCTTGGCATCGATATCTTATTTACTGAACAATCATCCTACGGTGTAAACGACGATAAAGTGTTTCATGATGCCTGCCGTTTGTTCGGAAAGACAGCTGTAGCTACCGGTCTGGGATTCGAAAGCGGCATACGCACATGGCCCGATGTACTGCCCAAACCTTTTTTCGCAGAGAACAGCCAAATACAACAGTCTGTTCAAAAAAAAATGCAAAGACCGTATGCCACATTTCCCCACCAGGATCTCGCCTCCGGCTTCCGGGTGTTCGGCAATGTTGACCAGAATCCTGACGAGGACGGCATCTACAGAAGAATTGCGCCACTGCGGTTCTTTGATAATACCCCGATGCCCATTCTCGGGCTGGCCACATACTTCGCCGCCCAGGAAAAAGCCGGTCTTGTTTTTTCCAAAAAAATAATACGTATTTCCGGTAAAGATATTCCACTGGATTATTCAAGCCAGGCGATCCTCAGATTTCGCGGCCCGTCCGGCACTCACAAGGCTTACAGCGCTGCTGCCGTGATCCGCTCCGAGATTCAGATGAGAAATGGAGAGAAACCACAGCTCGATCCTGCCTTGTTCCAAGACAAGTATGTGCTTCTCGGTTTCAGCGCCAAAGGACTTTTTGATATGAAACCAGTACCTGTAAGCTCCTCATACCCCGGTGCTGAATTAAATGCCACTTTTTTGGATAATTTTCTTTCCGGCGATTTCATGAAGCGCACACCTCTCGCCGTTAATGTTATATTTATAATTCTTGTTTCCTTCGCATGCGTTTTTACTCTGACATTTTACCAGTCCGTCTGGAAAAGCGTTATTTTTTCCTTTTTCTTTGCTGCAGTGCCGCCGGCAGCCGTCACCCTTGCCTACTTTACAGGTTACTGGCTGCCGCTTGTCATACCGGAATTTGCGGTGATTACCGCCATTACCCTTTCGCTGGTCGTAAATTTCGCCACGGAAGGCATTCAACGGCAATTTATCAAATCCGCTTTCCAGCAGTATCTCAATCCAGCCTTCATCGATCAGATTATCGCCCATCCGGAAAAACTAACCCTGGGCGGGGAAAGACGCGAACTTTCCATTTTCTTCTCCGACCTACAGGGATTCACTTCTATTTCGGAAGCTCTCGATCCGGAATCGCTCACTGCTTTGTTGAATGATTATCTTTCCGCGATGACGGATATTATCCACGAGGAAAACGGAACGGTGGACAAATACGAGGGAGATGCGATTATCGCTTTCTGGAATGCACCGCTCGATGTTCCGGATCACGCCTACAGGGCAGTCAATGCCGCCCTCCGGTGTCAGGAAAAACTAACCGAACTTCGGCCGAAATATTTCGCCCGGACAGGTAAAGAGCTTTATATGCGCATCGGTGTCAATACCGGCTATGCCGTAGTTGGAAACATGGGATCGAAAGACAGGTTTGACTACACGATGCTGGGCGACTCCGTCAATCTGGCCGCAAGACTGGAAGGGGTGAATAAAGAATTCGGAAGTTACACAATGGTTTCAGCTGAAACCAGAAAACAGGCCGGTGATAAATTCAGCTTCCGCGAACTGGCCCGAGTTGCTGTTGTCGGTAAAAAAGAAGCCGTGACAGTTTTTGAACCGTTCCGCAATGATGTTTATAACGAAAATAAAGATATATTGATAAATTTTCAAAACGGGCTGCAATTATTTTATGAAGGTCAATTCGATGCGGCACAGGATATTTTTCTGTCCATAGCTTCTCGCGATCCTGCAGCGGCAAAATACGCTGAAAAATGCATGGATATGAAAAAGCTGGCTGTTGCTGATTGGAACGGTGTTTGGGTCATGACTTCCAAGTAATTTCTTTTGAATTCCAAACAAACTTAAATTCTTAAATGAAAATCAATATATCAATTGCCGCCAAATACATCTTGACATATCGGATTTGTGTGCCATAAACTTTGAAAAGTAAAAGAATATAAGTAATTATCAATCAGCAATTGTTTTAATGGAACTTCATCTGCTTGTTGAACCTTCGTGGGGAAGAAGTTCGATAACAACAAATATTTGGTATTCAGTTTTCGGACTGGTAAATTGTCAACAAACAAACTATTACGTAAAGAGGAGGAAGGCTATGAAAAAATCAGTTATTGCGTTTCTGAAAGGGATCTTTCCGGTAGTCATTGCTTTGGTATTTGTTGTTTCTGTCTCAGGCTGCAAAAAGAAAGAAGAAGGCTCAATGGAACAAGCTGGTAAAAAAATTGATCAAAGCGTTGAAGCAACAAAAGAGACAGTGAAGCAAGCTGGTGAAAAGGTTAAAGAAGGCGCTGAAAAAACTAAAGAAGCAGTAGAAAGCGGTGCCAAAAAAGCTGGCGAAAAGGTTAAAGAAGGCGTTGATAAGACTAAAGAGGCAGTGGAATCCGGCGCACAAAAAGCTGCAGATCAGGTCAAAAAATGATATCTTTTTTTAAGGATTTGTTTTTTTCTTATTAAAAACCATAAAGGCCGCAGGTTTATCGAATCATCGCCGGGGATGCTTGATTCCCGAAAGATATTATCTTGAAAGCAAGTCTATAAAAGAACGGGAGGTGTTCACCAACGCCTCCCGTTAACTTTTTTATCACTCTCCTTCAACACTTTTTTTATCCTGTTCGGGCCAAATCCAGTTTGCCCTGCCATTGCCAAAGCAGAATTTCTCGCAGAAGTACATGTTCGGGCTTTTCCAGAAGCGGGTCACTTGCAACAAGCGCAAAGGCATCTTCTTTGGCCTCGTTTAAGATCCGGGCATCGCGGATAATACTGGCAATGCGAAAATCGGGCAGCCCTGATTGCCTGGTTCCCAGAAAATCACCGGGACCACGAATGGCCAGATCTTCTTCGGCCAGGACAAAACCATCCGATGTTTTCTCCATGATCTTCAGTCTCTTTCCGGCGATATCGGAGCGCGCGTATTGGGCCAGCAAGATGCACCTGGAGGGAATATCGTTTCTGCCTACCCTCCCCCGTAATTGATGCAATTGCGAAAGGCCGAAACGCTCGGCATGTTCAACAACCATCAACGATGCCCGCGGTATATCAATACCCACTTCAATGACAGTCGTTGCCACAAGAATATTTATTTCATTTTCCTGAAAAGCCTGCATCACCGCATCTTTTTCCTTATCCTTCATTTTGCCGTGAATCAGTCCGACTTTGTAATCGGGGAAAATATCTTTTTGCAGATGCGCCGCCATGTTGGTTGCGTCTTTTAAATCCAGGTTTTCGGATTGTTCCACCAGTGGATAAACGATGAAGGCCTGACGGCCGCAGGCCAATTCTTCGGCAATAATCGAATAGACCTTGGCGCGCTTATTTTCACCCATGACTGTTGTCGCAATCGGTTTTTTTCCGGGTGGCATTTCATCGATCACCGAAACATCGAGATCGCCGTAGACTGTCATAGCTAGTGTGCGCGGAATGGGGGTTGCCGTCATCACCAGCACATCGGCGTCAATTCCTTTATTGCGTAATTTCGCCCGCTGCAGAACGCCGAAACGATGCTGTTCATCTACAATAACCAGTCCCAGTTTATGGAAATCAACATTCTCCTGAATCAAAGCATGAGTTCCAACGATAATCCCGTCTTCGCCTGTGTTTATTTTTTCGAGAACTTCTTTTCGTTCGGCTGAACCCATACTGCCGGTAAGAAGAGTGACTTTTAATCCCAAATTATCCGCCCAACCGCGAATCGTCCGATAGTGTTGTTTGGCTAAAATTTCCGTAGGCGCCATCAAAGCCGCCTGGTAATTATTGGTGCAGGCAACAATCATAGCCGCCATGGACACAACTGTTTTGCCGCTGCCGACATCTCCCTGCAAAAGGCGGCTCATGGCGGTATCTTTCGACATATCCGCCAGTATTTCGTCTGTGACCCGCTTTTGCGCATTTGTCAGTGAAAAAGGCAGAACGGAAAAAAACATCTCTAATAAATTTGTCTTTGTTTCAAAACGGATTCCTTTTGCCAGAATACGTCCTGATTTTTTTATAGCCATCCCCAGTTCAAAGAAGAAAAACTCATCATATATTAAACGTCGATGAGCGTCGGAACGCTGGAGATTGTAATCTTCCAGACTTTCATTGTTTTGTGGGAAGTGAACGAATCTTATCGCGTTTTGCAGATCAATTAAATTGCGTTTCCGGCAGATATCGGAAGGAAGCGGCGAAGCAACGTAGCGGGCATAATTGGTTAAAGCCTGATGCATGATTTTGCGCATATATTTTTGGTGCAAACCTTCCGTTTCGGAATAAACGGGAACAATTCTTTTGAAATTCAGAAGATTTTCTTCTTCATTGCCGTCCATAATTTCATAGTCGGGATGGATCATGGCTTTCCCGACATAATTGAGAGTGACAAGGCCTGTAAAAATTACGTTCACCCCTTTCTTCAAGACACCCGTGAGATAGGAAGTGCGGCCTTTAAACCATTTTGCCGTTAGGTTGGCGGTATTGTCGCTGACTGTAATTTCCAGAATTTTCTTTCTGCCGTAATATTTATATTCCACCTGGATTACAGTGCCCATGACTGTTTGAACTTTTCCCGTTTCCAGCCGATTAATCTTTTTAACTTCCCTCCTGTCTTCATAAGCCCGCGGCAAAAAATATAGCAAATCTTCCACGTTGTTTATTTTTTTTACCTCGAAGCGTTGTGCCATTTTCGGCCCGACCGCTTTTAAATACTGTACCGGCAGTCTAAGCTTTGCCAGGGCCTCTCTTAAATCAGATATTTTCTGCAAGGATTGCCCGTCTTGCTGTTTGGTGAAAATCGAGGTGGATAAATTTATTTCCTTTTCTAATTGTCGAAGTAATTCTAAAGCTTTTTCAATTTTATTTTTTTTCAATTCCAGTTTCTGCCAATCGAAATCGGAAAATACGGCACTGAATTCATCTACCAGCGCCGGCAAATTATTCCCGAGGTTAAACGGTAGGGAAGCTCTCAATAATGCAGACAGATTCAGAAGTGCTTTACCCAAGTCTTTAATATGAACTAAATTTTTAAAGTCGTTTTGAGAAGCAAAATTAAGCGGCTGTTCAATTTTTTGCAGAATCTTTCTGGTCTCTTCCATTTACGGCACCGCAATTGAGGTTTTTATAAGCATTAATTATCATTAAACAATCGTCTTTTTTTGTTATCAAATATACTTTATTTGCGCAAGGAATCATTGACTTACCGGATGATTTACGTTAGATGAACCAACATCGGGCCTTTATAAAAATAATAACTAGATGAGGTAATAATGCCAGGAAAATCCACTTATAAAGATTCAGGTGTCGACATTGATAATGCTAACGATTTTGTTGAAAGAATCAAACCGCTTATTAAAACGACGGCCAGAAAAGAGGTAATCTCCGGCATAGGTGGCTTTGGCGGTCTTTTTCGTTTTGACTACAGCAAATTTAAAAACCCAATTCTTGTTTCTTCCACCGACGGTGTGGGAACCAAGCTTAAGATTGCGCAGTTAATGGACAAGCACGATACAATCGGAATTGATCTTGTGGCTATGTCCGTTAACGACGTCGTGGTTCAGGGGGCGGAACCACTGTTTTTTCTGGACTACCTGGCAACGGGTAAAATTGAATTAGAAAAAAGCGTGCAAATCGTTGAAGGTATTGTCGCGGGATGCAAGCAGGCCGGCTGCACTTTAATTGGTGGTGAAACTGCTGAAATGCCTGGTTTTTATAAGGATGGCGAGTATGATCTGGCCGGCTTCTGTGTCGGCGTAGTCGATTCGGAAAAGCTCATTGACGGTTCAACAATCAGCGTCAACGACCGGGTTATCGGTGTTGCATCCAGCGGTTTACACAGCAATGGTTTTTCTCTAGCCAGAAAAATCCTGTTGGATGACGGTAAATTACAGGTCACGGATAAAGTATCCGGCTTGGAAAAAACAATTGGTGAAGAACTTTTAGCACCTACGAGAATTTATGTAAAATCACTCCTTAATCTTTTGAAGAATTTTAACATCAAAGGGCTTGTTCATATAACCGGCGGCGGATTCTATGACAATATTCCCCGGATAATCCCCCAATCCTGTTGTTGTATTATTTCCAGAAACAGTTGGGAGATACCTCCTATTTTTCAGGTTATGAAAGAAATCGGCCAGGTTGATGAAAAAGAAATGTTCCGTGTATTTAACATGGGAATCGGGATGATGATTGTTGTGCCGGAAAAAGAATCGGAAGAAGTTGCCCATCGTCTGGAAGTACTTGGTGAAAAGGCCTATATAATCGGCGCAGTGGAAAAGAGGGAGAAGGAGCAGGAGCTGGTTTGTTTCAGTGCAACCTGACAATAGGAAGATGGCCAAATCATTGAAACTTGGGGTATTAATTTCCGGCAGCGGCTCCAATCTCCAATCAATTATTGATAATATCGAGAAAGGCGCCCTGCAGGCGACAATAAGAATAGTTATCAGCAACCAACCGGATGCCTTTGGACTAACCAGAGCACAGAAACATGGTCTGCCGGTTGCCGTCTTAAAACATAAAGATTTTAAAACAAGAGAGGATTTTGATGCGGAGTTAGTCAAAATCTTAAAAAACAACGAAGTTGATCTCGTTGTTCTCGCAGGTTTTATGCGTGTTCTCACTCCTCTCTTCCTAAAAGCATTCCCTCATAAAGTAATTAACATTCACCCCGCTCTTTTGCCTTCTTTTCCCGGAACTTCCGGCCAGAAAGATGCTTTCGAGTACGGTGTGAAATTTTCCGGTTGCACCATTCATTTAGTAGACGACGGTGTTGATACCGGGCCTATTATAATTCAAAGTGTTGTTCCCGTATTCCAAAACGATACCAAAGAAACTCTTGCCGCCCGTATTTTAAAAGAAGAACATCGTATTTACCCCCGGGCTATTCAATTTTTTGCCGAAGGCAAAATTGAAATTACCGGACGCAGGGTTCAGATTAAAGACGTTGAAGAATCACCTTTAATTGCATTGCATAACCCATCAGTAACCGGTTTTTAAAAAAGCGGGCTATTTTAAAAGAACGGAGTCCTTCCTGTGGCGTACATTACATTTATCATGGCAAAACCCTGATAGCCGGAATGAGAGTTTACTTGCGAACTGCTTCTCCGGGAAGGTATTACCGTCCTATCATCAGAGGAAAAAGATAAACTTCATGCATGATCTAATAGTCATCGGTGATGATCTTTCATCCCATGTCGCGGCAGCTGTTGCAGCGGGTTATGGTCTGGATACGGTACTTGTCGCTGAGCACGGTACAGGTGGACTTTGTTTATCAGGCGACTTTGCTTTTGCCGTTGATCCTACACCCTTTAGCGGTTTTGGCGCCGACCAGACGTGCCTAAGTCTGTTGGCGGAGCTCGATATCCCGCCGGTTGAACGGGAGGGCAGACTGTTAAATCCGGCTTACCAAATAATATTGCCGGAGCACAGGATAGATTTTTTCAATGAAAAAGATGCGCTGATCAGGGAAATGGCCAGAGAGTTTCCCGAATGCACCCGCGAAATTAGCGAATTCTACGAATCAGCCGAAATAAAATGCAACATTTTCAACAAGTGGCTGCGCTCTCACCCTTTCATCCAGCCACTCACGATAAAAGATTATCGTGACTATTTAAAGATCATTCCACATGTGGTGATGCATCAAATTGAAAAAACTAAATTCAAAACACTTCTGGACAACAACCCTTCTCTGGAAAAAGTATTTGAAGTACAGGAAGCGTTGCTTACCTGTACCACCGGCAATAAAAACAGTTTTTCTTCCTGTTTTCAATTTTGTGTCCCTTTTCGGGGTGTCTATTATTTTCGGCAAGGTAAACAGACTATTTTCAATTCCCTGATTAAGAAACTGGAATCTACAAATGGTTTGTACTTAAGTCCTTATGCAGTATTAAATATTAAAACCGGCAATGCGATCGAAATAGAAACTGCCGACAAAGGAGGAAACTCCTCCGTTATTTCCGGAAAAAATTTAATTCTCAGCACGAAATCGAAAGAAACGCATTTATTGTTCGCTGATAAGAAGAAATTCAATTTAGGCGAATGGCTGACGCCGGCTGCAGTATCCCATTTGCCTTTTACAATTCATTTAGGCTGTAACAGTAATTGCATCCCCGAAAAAATGTCGCAGCATGTTGCGGTCGTATCCGATGTTCACAAAAACATTTACGATGATAATCTGATTATTCTGGAATCACGTATGCAGACAGATGAGACAGCACCTGCCGCCAACAAGCTGTCACTTTCGGCAACGGTCTTTTTGCCTCCTGATACCGATGTGTGGTCTCATGATAATCTTGGAATTCAAGCTTCGTCAATTATCGACCGTCTGGAATTTTTTCTTCCTTTCTTAAAAGAAAATATTGATTTTTTTGATCTGGAAAAATCAATCGAAATATCCCAAATGTCTCATGGTGTGATTAACCCTAAATATAAAATGAGAAATTCATATTTAACCGGTTTTGCCGCTCGAACAAACAAAACATGTTGTAAGAATATTTACCTTACCGGCGGCTCCTTATTGGCTGACGCCGGTTTTGAAGGGGAAATAATATCGGGCATGAATGCCGCATCCCGGGTCATTGCCGGAAAGGTTTAAATTATATATGAGTTCTGCCATCTGTGATCTCAACATCTCTGATTTAGGCGAAAGAAAAATAATTTCTCCATTAAACATCGCCAATTTTACCCCGGACAGCAAACGCATTTTATACAACTGTTATCTTGACGATTATGATGAACTTAAAAATGAGCAGGGTCAACCGCTATCCATAGAACTAGCCGGTCCCCGCAGGGAAATTTATTTCGAACCCAGTAAAACAAAAGCGGCTATTGTTACCTGCGGCGGTCTCTGTCCCGGAATCAACGATGTTATCCGGTCAATTACCATGGAGCTTTTTTACCGCTATAATGTCACGGATATTGCCGGCATTAAATACGGTTTCAGAGGTTTAATCCCGGAATACGGACACAACGCTCTGCAACTTTCACCCGAAATAGTTAAAGATATAACCCATATCGGCGGAAGCATTCTTTCTTGTTCACGGGGGCATCAGGATATTAACAAGATAATAGAATCTTTGATCGAATCCCATACGGATATTCTGTTTTGCATCGGCGGGGACGGCACGATGCGGGCCGTGCAAAAAATATCGGCAGCTATAATAAAAAGGAATCTAAAAATATCCGTTGTCGGCATTCCTAAGACAATTGACAATGACCTTAATTTAATTGAAAAATCATTCGGCTTTGATACGGCAATCGCGGAAACGGTCAACGCCATCCGCTGCGCTCATGTCGAAGCCAAAGGGGCATTAAACGGCATAGGCCTGGTGAAAATAATGGGCAGACTCTCCGGCCACATTGCAGCCAATGCCGCTCTGGCTCAAAATGACACGAATTTTGTTTTAATTCCTGAAGTTTCCTTCTCCCTTCACGGAAAAAACGGATTTTTAACATCTCTGGAAAAACGCATTAAATCCGCGGGGCATGCCGTTATTCTGGTTGCGGAAGGAGCCGGTCAGGATCTCTTGCGAAAGATTGATGATCAGATCAAAACAGACGCCTCCGGAAACTTGCGACTATACGACATCGGTATATTCCTGAAAAATGAAATCGAAAATTATTTTCAGAAAATCGCTCTGGAAATTAATTTAAAGTACATAGAACCAAGTTATATGATTCGTTCCGTTCCAGCCAATGCTTCCGACAGTATATACTGCAGCTCCCTGGGACAATACGCCGTTCATGCTGCCATGGCTGGTAAAACCGGCTTATTGGTTGCCCTGATGAAAGATGAATATGTTCATCTGCCTTTGGCCGCCGCCATATCCCGCCGTAAAATTGATCCCAGGGGGAATCTGTGGCTGCGTGTTTTGGAGACGACAGGCCAGCCGCCTTCAATGAAGGAGTAAACAAATGGACGGCCTCGTAAAAAGGCCGTAGGCAAGGCGCGCGAAGCATGAGGAATGAAACGTACTTAGCGTACGACGCTTCATCCGGTCTTTTTACGAGGCCGTCAAAAAAATACTTGCAAAATAATGCCTTATAGTTTAGTTACGACGCATATTTTCTAGGAGGATTTTCCCATGTCTCGTGTTTGTGAAGTATGCGGCAAAAAGCCGTCAGTCGGAAATAATGTCAGCCATGCCAACAATAGATCCAAAACGTCATGGCACCCAAATCTGCAAAAATTACGCTGCGTTGATGAAAAATCGGGAGCTATAAAGCGGGTAAAAGTCTGTACGCGTTGCATTCGTTCAGGCTTTGTAAAAAAAGCTACATAATCGATGGCAACCAGCCGTATTTTGTAACAGTTTCTTCAGTATCCCGAAGAAATACCGCGTTATCATCGAGTAGTTGATTTGCGTGAAGAAAAATATTTTTCATATCTGAAAAGTATAATTGTTCATCATTCCGAAGGCCGAATTTGTAAGAGTAAAGACGAATTCGGCCTTCAATATTTAAGGTTTTCTTCATTCTTTCTTCAGTCATGTAAGAGAGGGCCTTTTCCATTACATCAAAAATTTCCAATTTATTCAAACCATACAACCAGTTAATTGTGGCAACAAATTCATCCATTTTCCCCTCTGCCGCAGTACGGACGGCATTCGCCAGCAGTTCAATTGTGTTATTGTTTTTTATGTAGTCAATAATTACCAGGTCATAAACCATTTCCACTATCAGATGAGAGCGGTAAACAGCTTCATTATATGATATTTCCTTACTAACTTTCTTTTGAAAATCCAAAATTGAATTTATTAACGGTTTGCCTTTAATATAGGTATAACCTTGGGAATCAGGATCAAAATCATCGGGTATTCCGGGGCTGATGAAGCCGTAATGCGCCAGGTCATCAACCATCAGATGAAACATTACATAAGCAGCTTTGGGATAGAGGGGTGGAATCTGCAGTAATCTTTTAATTTTATGAGTTTGCCGGGAATTGATATCCGGGTGAATCGTCAGTAAATCCGGAATAATATTATAGACAAAAATATCTAAATCATAATCTTTTATCCCACCCATATCCAGGATACTTTGCAGCAGATATGTATGAGTAAGCATAAGCATAAGATTTCAATCCTTGTTTGTCGCATTATATTCAATTTCTTCCAAGTGATAATTATTTTTCAGACTTTCCATCAGGTTTATAATTTCCTGAAGGAAATCAGGCATAATAGATACTTGAATGACCGCGGTATGAGGGTCAATAGTTGTTACCGTCGACATCCCCTCATATCCTTCGATAATAAATTGAACTATGGCGATTTTGTTTCTTTTAATTTTATACAATTTTTTGATCACTCTTTTCAATTAACATTTATCATTTTAAAGATCAAGAACCGGCGGACACGTGCAAGATGTTTAAATAATGAAGTGCATTCCGCATGCGCCGTCTTTACCAGGCATCAGTCATTTTTACGTAGTCGTCAATAATGAAAACTTGACATAGAGATTAACCTTGATATGATAGAAACCAAAGACAAATTTAAAGATTGAATAATGACTATCGTAAAGCCTCTCCCGGCAACACATTGGAAAATTAAGAATACTCTTAATAAAGATATAGAAAATTTATTAAGTAATGAATTCGGAATTCATCCTATTATCTCCCAGATACTCGCCAACAGGGAGTTTATGGACATTGAAAGCGCCCGCCGTTATCTTTACCCTTCTCTCAATGACTTGTATAACCCCTTTTTGATGAAAGACATGAAAGTAGGCATCGCCCGCCTGCTCAAAGCCATTCACAATCATGAAAACATCGTAATATACGGTGATTACGATGCCGACGGCATAACTTCCGTAGCCATTCTCTTCAAATTCATTAAAGAAATAACACCGAACGTTACTTATTATATTCCGGACAGAATTGAAGAAGGCTACGGATTAAAAATTCCGGCTATTGATAATTTTAAAAAAAATAATGTCGGATTGATTATTACCGTCGATTGCGGCATATCCGATCACGAGCAGATTGCCTACGCCCGGAGCCTCGGGATAGATACGATTGTTTTAGACCATCATGCCATAGCCGGCGACCTGCCCCCCGCTGTTGCCAATATCAATCCTTATCGGACCGACTGCTCCTTTCCATTCAAAGATCTTGCCGGTGTCGGCATCGCTTATAATTTTCTGATCGCATTACGCGGCAGCCTGCGCAAAGAAGGATTCTGGAAAAATCGGAATTATCCAAATTTAAAACAATATTTGGATATAGTTGCCCTGGGAACTATTGGTGATATTGCGCCGCTGCAGGATGAAAACAGGATTTTCGTCAAAATCGGTCTGGATTTAATCACCGAAGGCAAGAGACCGGGAATCAAGGCGCTCAAAGAAATAAGCGGCATTGACGGGCATCTAATTGATTCCTTCAAGGCGTCTTTCTGTCTTATACCGCGTATAAATGCCGCCGGACGCATTGCCTCGCCTCTGGATGCCGTAGCCCTGCTTTTGACGGAAGATATTGAAGAAGCCAGAATGCTTGCAGGAAAGCTCGACGCATACAACCGTCGCAGGCAGGCAATGGAAAAAACAATTCTTAGTGAGATACTGGAAATCATCGGCAGCAATCCTGAATTTGAAAAAAAGAGCGCATTGGTTTTCGCCTCTGATAAATGGCATCCGGGGGTTGTCGGTATTGTTGCCTCCCGGCTGGTTGATCTTTTCAATCGTCCGGCTTTTGTTATCAGCCTGAAAGAGGGGATTGGCAAGGGATCCGGCCGCAGTATTACTGACTTTAACATATATAAAGGAATTCAGCAGTGTTCATCTCTCCTGATTTCCTATGGCGGGCATAATTATGCTGCCGGTATATCCATCAGGGAAGAAGATGTCGATGAATTTGCTTCTTTCCTGGATGAAATAATCCGGGAAAGCGCTCAACTTTCTGATCTTACTTCTCAAACAATGATCGACTCCGAATGTGAGCTTAAAGACATAAATATGAGTTTCATCAATCAAATGCAAATGCTGGCGCCTTTTGGCAGCAGGAATCCCGAACCGGTGCTGTGCGCGCGCAATATTAAAGTATCCTCGCCGACTATCGTTGGCAATAATCATTTAAAAATGTGTCTATCCAGCAATGGTATGACCTGCAATTCCATCTGGTTTTCTATGGGGCATCACCGCGATGCAATTGTCGGCGCTAATCTTGACATCGTTTTTACCCCGCAAATTAATCAATGGAATGGGGCATCGGATATTCAACTGAAGATGAAGGATGTGTCCATCCTTTCCTGATGAGTTCGTAAAAAGTCCATATGCTGCGTTTCATCCCTTGTCATTGCGGAGTACACAAAAAAGCACACCTCATTCCTCGGGACTTGCACGCCTTGCCTCTGGATCTTTTTACGAACTCATCTAATGTAGGAATGTAGGGAGGAATAATTAATGAATTTGGCTACTAAAGCAGCATTATACAACGCCCTGCTCTTCCCCGGCTGGGGGCATATTTACTTAAAAAAATATAGGCGCGGAATCGTCTATATCGTAACGATCCTGGCGGGGATATTTTCGCTTTGCTGGTCCATAGCCCAGGTTGCACTGACAATTCTGAGGGCAAAACCTTTCAAAAAAGGAGCTGTAGATATAAACACCGTCTTCAATCTGTCCACGGAAACGATAAAAGCCATTACTGAACGTGGAGGTGCAACCTCAAATTATATCCTGTTAATTTTGTCGTTCATAATTTTTTTATGGCTATTTTCAATAATAGACGCCTATCGTATTGGCAAAAAGCAGATGCAGATCAACAGTACATCAGCAGAAAATTAATTGAACAAGGGGTTACAACCCCTTGTTCAATTAATTTATTCTTCATCTCTTGACTTCGAAAATGACCTACCACTTCCGCAGATCAACAATCATCTTCTCTTCCGGTTGGATGGTTCCGGCTTCAACATATTCGATCTGATCAACCTTCACCGTGCACGTCTGTTTAAAATAATTCTTAAAATCGGCTTCCCATTTGGCCTCGCCTGTTTCCGGAGAAACCTTTTCCACCCGCAATTTTAAATTATCAGCATGGCCGTCTCTTGTTACGATTGCCTGCAGAGGCAGGTTGTTGTACTTCGCCTGCAACGCTTTCAACTGGCTGGGCGCTAAAAACATGCCCCGCACTTTGGCGGCGTCGCCTACCCTGCCCGCAATTCCCGCCAATCTATATGACGTGCGTCCGCAGGAACAAGGCTCGGTAATTATCCGGGACAAATCGCCGGTTCCAAAGCGCAGTAAAAAGAAAATATCATTGAGTCTGGTGACGACAACCTCACCTAATTCACCGTCGGGAACTTTTTTACCGGTTTCCGGATCAATTATTTCCACGATTGTTTCTTCACAGATGTGCCAGCCGGTTTTGGCGCTGCATTCATAGGCGATGTCGCCCACTTCCGTTGCCCCGTACATTTGATACGTATCAATTCCATATTCCTTCTCAAATCTCTGGCGTAGATCCGGAGGCAGCGGTTCGGCACCGAAGCAAGCTTTTCTCACAACAAAATCTTTCCTGAAATTAAAGCCCATCTCTTCAGCCTTCTTGATGATTGACATTAAAAAACTGGGGGTGCCCGTATACGCGGTCACTTTCAAATCTTTAATCAGTTGCACCTGCACCTGCGACGATGACGCTCCGGAAGGCACGACCGTAGCCCCCACTTTGCGCAAACCATTGTGGAAAGTCAGGCCAGCGGCAACCAGATGGTAGGAAAAAGCGCAAAGAGCGGTATCATCAGGGCCGATTCCCGCGGCATGATATGCCCGCGCCCATAAAAAATCGGTCTCGGACAGATGCGGCTCATACACCGGACCGGGTGAAGTAAAAATCCGGTCAATCTTTACATCAGGATTGTGTAAACCTGCATACGGCGGCTCTGCAATTTCCATTTCCACCAGTTTTTCCCGGGAGGTGACCGGCAATATCTCCAAATCCTCTCTCGATTTTATCTGGAGCGGATCGATTTTCTGCACATCGAATATCTGCCTGATCCTGGCCGACTTCTCATAACCCAATCTCACCATACCGGCCAATTTCTCATCCTGTTTTTCTTTTCTTTCTTCCCTTGTCCACGATTCTTTTTCATCAAACAATTTAATCATAAATTCTTCCTTTCAGAATATTATCTTCACATATCTTCCGCGACTGTACAAATTTCATCATGAAAGCAGCAACTCCAGATCTTCACGACGGAGGTTGCGGATTAAACCGGAATCTTCCCTGATAATGGCGTTAACCAGATCACGCTTATTTTTTTGCAACTCCAGGACGCGTTCTTCAACGGTATTTCGGGTGATTAAACGATAAGCGAAGATCTGCTGTGTCTGTCCTATACGATGTGTACGATCAATGGCCTGCGCTTCGACTGCCGGATTCCACCAGGGATCAAGCAGAAAGACGTATTCAGCCGCAGTCAGATTCAGGCCCAATCCGCCCGCCTTTAAACTTATCAGAAATATTTTATTGTCATTCTCCTTCTGAAAAGCATTAACCATCCGTTCACGGTCTTTAGTTTTACCGTCGAGATAAAGATATGTAATTCCTCTTGTTTCGAGTTCTTTGCGGACAATCGACAGGAAACTGGTAAATTGAGAAAATACAAGCACCTTATGTCCTTCATCTATAATTTCTTCCAGTTGAGGCAAGAGGAATTCCATCTTTGCGCTGATTTTATTAGCCCACTTTTGATCAATCAGCCCCGGATGGCAGGCTGCCTGGCGTAAACGCAGCAGGGCCTCCAGAATCTGAATCTTGGATTTTTGCATGCCCTCTTTATCCAGATGTTTCAACAGGGCGAGCCGGTAATGATCGCGTAATTCATTGTAGAGCTTGGACTGAGTCCTGTCCATTTCGCAGTACATTGTCTGTTCTGTTTTTTCCGGCAGTTCCGGTGCGACCACTGCCTTCGTCCGGCGTAAAATGAAAGGCCGGAGCGCACTGGAAAGGAGCGCTCTTGTTTCTTCGGAAGGATTCAACGTATCGGCGCCTGTCATGCTAAAGACTCCGGCATGCCCGAGCAGGCCGGGATTTAAAAATTCGAAGAGGCTCCAGAGTTCGCCTATGTGATTCTCAATGGGCGTCCCGCTGAGAGCAAGGCGATGCCGCGCCCGCAAGAGTCTTGCCGCCTTGGCTGAAATGGTTCCGGCATTTTTTATCGCCTGGGCTTCATCGAGGATCACATAATCGAATTCGATATTCTGAAAATCGACGGCGTCCTGACGCAGCGTACCATATGTAGTTAAAATCAAATCATAGTTTTCAAAATGTTCCTGTTTAGCGATTCTTTCCGCACCGGTGTGATCCAGTATCTGTAATCGGGGTGTAAATTTTGCTGCTTCCTGCTTCCAGTTGAAGATGACCGATTTAGGCGTCACAACCAGTGACGGTCCGGCAATCAGGTTATCTTGTTGCCGCAGGCGGCGCTTTTCCAGCATGGCGAGAACCTGTACAGTTTTTCCTAATCCCATATCGTCGGCGAGGCAACCGCCAAAGCCAAACTTATTGAGAAAATCGAACCAGCCTAATCCTTCCTTTTGATAACCTCTGAGCACACCTTGAAATTCCGGTGGAGCATCTTGCGGTAATACGCCGTCAAAGCTCTGCAATTGCCTGCGTGTCTGCTGGAAAAGCTCATCACACGTGGTTTCCGGCTGGGACATAAGCAAAGCGTCGAGCACACCGGCCTGGCATTTTTTAAATTTTAAATGTTCGCCTTCCACCTCTCCCATGCCGGCAAAAATGCCGTATTTTTTTAACCATTCCTCCGGAAGCAAGCCGAAAGTGCCGTCATCTAATTGAATTATATTTTCTTTACGCTTCAGCGCGGCAAGCAATGCGGGCAAAGAAGCGGCAACGCCGTCATAGTCCACCTTGCCGCTCAACTCAAACCAGTCAATACCGGAGGTGACACTGAGGGAAAATGAGCCGGCATTTCTGTAAAGCTTGCCTTCAGCTTCGACATGCCATCCCATCGCCACTAAATGGGAAACACTGTGGGTAAAATTTTTAGGGGTGATTTCGTAGAGCAATGCGGTATTATTCCCAGTGTCAGCCTGTCTGTGGAAATTGAATTGCTGCAGATCCATCACCGCCTTCTGTTCTTCTTGATGGTCGCGTGTTACATAACGCTTTTCCCTGGTCTGATAAAATCCGCGGCCTAGGGGTAAAGCGGAAATAATTTCAGCATCATAATCGAATTTCAGTTCGGCCTGCAGTTTGCTTCCATAAGCTGAAAAAGCTGAATTGCGCTTCGTCTGACGCACAATTAAATGCGGCCGGGGAATCAACGACACTTCGTGAATGCATATCTCCTCGGGAAATATCAGTGACGGTATGGCGGGCATTTTGTAAAGGCTTTCGAGAAAATCACTTATCTGAGATGCAGGGATACTCATATCATTTTTCTGGCGCAACAGGGAAATCCACGGGAAAGCTCCATGATGATCCAACAGGCAAACATAATCGTCTCTGATCATCAATCCTTGTTGCATCAGCACTTGCGGTTCACGAAGAGGTATCTGTTCACCGCCGCAGCGCAGGCGGCCGGTTATTTGATAATGATTTCCGCCCGCGTCAATTTGCGCCGCGAGGCAAAAATCCCAAATTTCTTCCGCATGCCATTCCAGGGGCCCTTTAATATCACCGCCGCTTTGAGTTTCCAGGAAGAGACGTCCCGAATCCGACAAAAGCGGCAGTAAAGTTTTAGCCAGCATTACCGGAATCTTGAAGGTGTTTTCTCCATAATTGTTATAATGAAAACTATAATAATTATATTCATTTTTTGCCCCCCGGAGAATTGAGCCAATCTGCTGATCAATACCCGTCAGAGATTCTATATTGCCGCCGCTCATCCGGAATGGCTTCAACTTGCCCCATTCCCCGTTTTTTTTACGTTCACGGCATTTGATATCAAGAGTGAATTCGCCGGACGAAAGAATAGACGGCAAGTTGATAACATAAATAATCTCCTGCTCCGGCCGGGACAACACCAGCGGCATTCTCTGCGGTGAAGCATATTGCTGATTCATCTGATAGAGATATTGTTTCCATGCCAAGGCAGGTGGTTGCGGTTTGTCGGCTTGCGGCAAATGGTCAGGCGTAACGATAATTTTCAGCGGGTCTTCCTCATCCATACCGTAGAAATCCAGAAGTTCAAGTTCAACAGTCGGCAATGATTTCAACGCCGGAAGATAGCCCATTCTATTAACACTCTGCAGCAGGGCATAAATATGTTTGCAATAGGTGTGTTGAGCGTAAGGACAAGTGCAGGCAACCTGCAGAATGTTCTGCTGGAGCCTGGCTTCGAGCTCGTAAATATCTGAACCATAAACTTCAGCTTCGACGGAATATTCACTTACCGCTGCTATTTTCACCTTACCCGCAAAATAATATTGATTACCCCGGCTTCTAACCGCAGATGAAAAATAAAGTGACAGATGATCAAACCACGACATAAATTAAATCCTTATTCCATTTTCAAATCAAGCGCTCTCTTTATTGGTCCATCGACAGGCTCAGGACAGGCTTATAATTCATAGTCAGTCATGGTGAGCTTGTCGAACGACACCTCGCCGCGTCTGTCCCCCGCTGGCGGGGGTAGGGGGTGGTTGCCGCCACGTTAGCATCATTGATTTGGAAATGGAATTACATCCGATATTCTCGTATTTTTTTCAATTTTTCATTTTTAGCTAAAATTAAAATGTAACAGGATCTCTGTATAAAATTCTTCGAGATCTTTAAGATGTTTGCCAAGAATAGTTTTTAAAATATCTACATTTATCGCCTGGTAGTCGTGGATGGCAATATTTCTGAAACCGACCATCGCCTGCATTCTTTTCGATAAATCCCTGCCGATGATTCCTGCCTGCTCCAGGCGTAAAAAATTATCCTTGATCGTATCAGGAACTCCTAAACCTTCCGCGGCGATGATATGTGCTGCAAGATCGATTGTAGATTGCACAGCCCTTTGGAGGTTTAATACAAAAATATCCTGTTTGTTAATTTCATCCAGGGAATCAGGATTCAATCCTGTTACCTCTTTAATTCGTCGAAGGCATTTTTGAATTGATGCAGTTTTTGCTAAAACAACATCTTTATCCGGCATAAATTCTTCCTTTCAGAATATTATCTTCACATATTTTCCGCGTCTGTTTTAAGTCATCATATTGATTGATTGTATCCACAAAAAATTGATTATAATATTTTTTGTCTTTCGTAAAAACCAGAATACCTTTTTTTAAAACCTGCATTTTTAAAACCGGTGCGGCGGAATTTAAGACGGCAATATCAATTTCTCTCTTCAGTATCCCGTTCAATTCACTTTTCAGTTCATTTATCTCAAAAATATCAGGCTCATTCTCAAAAAGAATTCCAATATCTATATCACTCTCTTCCGTCATTTTACCGCTTACCGCGGAGCCGAAGAGAAATACCAGTAGGACGCCGGATGTTATTTCGAAGTAATCCTTCAATTTGTCGATTATTTCTGAATTAATTTTATCCCGGAACATATGGTCCTTCCAAATCCCCCTTTCGTAAAGGGGGATTAAGGGGGCTTTTTATTGCACTTTATTCTCGTATATTTTTAATTCTTTAATCGCTTTCGCCATGTTTGTAAAGTCGCTGTCGTTATGAAGAAGAAATAAATCATTTTCTATTGCCATTTGGGCAATAAGCAAATTCACAGTGCTGCGTATGGTTATCCCGGATCGCCGACAAATGAAATACAGCTTCGTAATTTCTATAAATACTTGTTCAAACGAGCTAAAAAATAAAACTGGATTTTTCCGGTTATCATATCCATCTACAAGCATTTTTTTGAAAAGCTGTGACGGCGTAAATTACGATTTGAAAGGTGCAACGCTCAGCACGATGCGCCGGCCGCTGTATGCTATTAGCATCCGGGATTGTATACTCTGTATTGAATTACCTCTTGTGACAACTCCTTAAGACAGCGCTCAGCTTCATCGTGTTTCCCTCTCGGATACTTGAAAAAGCGTATATTGTAGGCCCGAGCTGCCGCTTGTTCGATGTCTGGATGAAGGTCGTCTGAGATGAACGCGTAATGACTATGTGAACTTGGTGCGGCTATATTCGAGTTCTCCAGAATAAGTTGGATGTCAGGATCGGAAAGGCTATAGCCCACGAATAAGACTGTATGCGTTAGAAACAATGCATCTAGAATTTGGTAGAATGAACCATATATTTGACGTTCCTTAAAATAGTGCGATCTCGTGAGCACAATGCGCGCCGGATCGGATACACAACCGTGTGCTTTGACCACGAGTCTGACTGGCGATCTAAGATCGTTCACGAGATGTTGATCATAGTATTTGCAGACGTTGTAACCATCATGCGCAATTCCGGTTCGGCAATAGTTGTCGTAGATATCATCGTAGTTGGTCGTCACCAAGACCTTGGGATCAATTTCGAGCACTGCTTCGTGAATCTGAGAATGGGTATATCGGGGATTAACAAAGGCCTGACGGACAATTCGCGCAAAATCCGCCGGGGCAATCTTTGTTATAATTATCTCGGCTGCATCAAGAAAGCGCTCTCTTGCTATAAGGATATCTATGGTAGTCCTGTCAGCACTGGGTGGCATGGCATCTTTTAGTTGGGCAAGGAACTCAGGCCACAGAGGTGGCGTACACTTACCGTCAGCCGATATGCAATTGGCGGATGCTCCCGCCCCTAGAAATATTATGCACCGTCTGGCAGCCAATTCAGTAACAAGTGCGACGGGCCAGTCCATTCTCATTCCTCCTTCACAAAGCCTATGTTCCCTGAAAGATGAAAGCAAACGCTTTTGATAATTTTCTCGTAATCTTCTCTATTCTTAAACTGCGAGCCAACCAAACCATCACCAGAGCGCAGTTCAAGAATCGGTGCTGCAACGGATTGAGCCAGCGGGATTAAGCTATATAAGTGGGGAACATCGCCAAGCTTTGCATTATTAATTTCAACACCTTTGGCGAAATACTTTCCCAAAGAGTTTTTAATTTCACCAGGCACCATTTTGAGAATATTCTCATAGGCTACTGTAGCACGACGAACACCTTCTTTGGATTTAGTGATGTACTGTTGCATGGTGTAGCCAAGATATCCATTTTTGATCAAAGGTAATTTTGACATACCGTACTCTTTTAAACGCCCTGGGTTTCGCTGCTCACACAAGGCTATGCTTTTTTCGTAAAGATCGAGCCAGTGGTCGATCCAACTAGCTATGTTCTTAACCCCAAGGATACTGAAAATGTCCGTACCCATTGGTGTTAAAAAGTGGTCGCAGCCGATTAGTACGCACCGATTTATGGAGCCCAGGCTGGGTCCTAAATCAAAAAAGACGAGGTCGTATTGATCAACAATTCTCCTACAAAGAACCGTGTTCCAGTTCGTTTTTCGTATTCCGCCTATATCACCACCAAGAAGATCATGCCAAGCTGCCCCTAGTCTGTCCTCAACTATCGAAAAGCCTGGATGCCCCGGTAACAGATCAACACCAAACCGGTTTCTTGAGCTGAGAATTGGCTTAATTGATTCGGAAATATGAGAGTCTCCTTCTTCTATCGGTTGAAGGACGTCGCGGATCGTTGTAATACCCAATGATTCCTGATTGTTCCAGTAGAAGTTAGTTGCAAATTCCTCGCCCATAATTAATTGGGTCGCATTACATTGCGGGTCACAATCAACTACAAGGACCCGCTTGTTCTTGATTTTTGCGAAATACGAGGCGACATTGCAGGTGAGAGTTGTCTTGCCTACCCCGCCTTTATTGTTAAACATGGAGATTGATTTCACTCTCTACCTCCTACATTTTAATTTACGCTAATATGTCATTCAAAAGTCTTTGGATATCCTTAGAATACATAGACAGTGTCGAGGTCTATGTGACTGTATATCCTATGTGGCAATTTGCAACTATCTTAATCTCTCAGGGGTAATTCTCCGAAGCTTGCTTCGTTCCTTGTGATTTTCAATACTCAGCAGCTTGCTGCGGGGTATTTCATTATTGCGAAAATGTACAGCTTTTCCATACCGCAGCCCATGCTGTAACCGGCATTCCTTTTTCGAGGCGCACCGGGATAGAGGTCAAACTAAGAGAACTGAAACCGTTTGTGGAGGAGAGCTTTTCTAAATAGTTTGCAGAATGTGCATAACGTCCCGACTGATTCAGCTTGTAGCCGGGTTTGTTTTCCAAACCGGTTGCATCACTGGACAGCGCCTCCAGAGCTTCTACCGTGAAAATGAAAAAACCGCCTGGACGAAGTAAGCGCTTAACTTCAGAAACAATGTCATCGAGCACACCTAAATAGACGAAGACATCAGCGGCGATAACCACGTCATAGCTTGACAATTCCTCGCCCTGCATCATGAGCAGCAAATCTGAATGCTCAAGCCGGTGATATACATGTCGCGAATGAGCTATCTCCAGCATTTTAGTAGAAAGATCGACGCCCACCAGTCGACGGGCGGAGGGCGATATTTCCAGTCCGGCTAATCCGGTGCCGCATCCCAAATCCAGCACATCCCATTCACCAATAGGGAAATCTACGGCATGCTGAAGAAGAGAAATTAATTCTGCCGGCGTTTTATATTTGAGATCATGAACCAGATGCGCATCAAACTTATTGGCATAGTCATCAAACAGTTTTTCGATATATTGGCTGGGAGCGCGTTCGGTAGTCTCGGCGGTTAAGGATGCAAGTAAATGCTCCGCACTTTTGTTTTTCGGATCCAGTTTTATTGTCTCGCGATACCTCCGGGCCGCCTCGTCGGGTTTACCCTGAGACTGGAGTGCGCACCCGAGATTGTAGAGGGCTTCCGCATACTCCGGTTTGATGGCCAGTGCTTGTTCGTAACGGGCGATGGCCTCATCCAGTCTGCCCTGGTCTTGCAGCGCGCACCCGAGGTTGTAGAGGGCTTTCGGGAAGTCCGGTTTGACGGCCAGCGCCTGTTTGTAACGGGCTATGGCTTCGTCCAGTTTACCCTGGGCCTGCAGTGCGTTGCCTAAGTTGGAAAGGGCATCCGCATAGTCCGGCTTAATGGCCAGCGACTGTTTGTAACGGACAATGGCTTCGTCCAGTCTGCCCTGGGCCTGGAGTGCGACACCAAGGTTGGAGAGAGCTTCCACATAGTCCGGTTTGACGGCCAGCGCCTGTTCGTAACGGGCAATGGCCTCATCCAGTTTACCCTGGGCCTGGAGTGCGACACCAAGGTTGGAGAGAGCTTTCGGAAAGTCCGGTTTGATGGCCAGCGCCTGTTCATAATGGGCAATGGCCTCATCCAGTCTGCCCTGGTCTTGCAGTGCGATACCGAGGTTGGAGAGAGCATCCGAATTTTTTGGTTTAATGACCAGCGCCTGCTCGTAGCGGACGATGGCTTCGTCCAGTTTACCCTGGGCGTGGAGTGCGACACCGAGGTTGTAGAGGGCTTTCGGAAAGTCCGGTTTGATGGCCAGCGCCTGTTCGTAACGGGCAACAGCTGACTCAAAGTTCCCTGTCTGATAGGCGATAACGCCAAGCAGATGAAGAGTATCGGTATGACGGGCATCAAGCAATAGAATTTGACGATAAAGCTTTTCAGCTTCCGCTAGCCGGCCCGCTTGATGATGGTGAACAGCTTGCGCGAAGAGATCGGATATTTTCATTGGTGCATACTTTTATAAGAACTTCCTTTATTTCGCGCAAATATAAAATGCACGACACTCCTTGTCAATAAAATAGTAGCCGTGAAATAGTGGCCACAAGATGCGGAAGTGTATCACAGCCACCGTTTACGGCGTTTATAGGATTTCACGTCTTTATAAGATTTGGCAATGCCGGTACTATATCAAGAAGCTTTGCGCATTGGAGTTTCCTTGGAAACTATGTTTACCGATTTACTTTTTAAAGGATATTTTTCCGGATATTTCAGATTGTCTATTTCCAGATCAACATCCAAGTCCGGCCAATACAAATGGAATCCATGCAATAACTCCACATCTTGGATCGATTTAATTGATTGATCTTTAAAATAAGGGTAATCGGCAAAACTCAGAAAATATTCTTCCCCTTTAATAAACAACCATATTCCAAATGTTGAAATATTTTCAACCGATACCGAAATATTTTTTCCATTTTTTAATGATTTCATTTTTGTGTTCCTCAACAAGTTTTTGCAACTCTTTCAATCTTCTGGAATTGAGATTATAATACATGGCCAGTGATACAATGGGTTCGATCCAGAATTTTGCTTCGCCTTCTTCGCAGGTGATATGAACATGCATGCGGCTTTCTTCGTTGGAAAGAAAGTAAAATCTATATCCTTTAATTCGTAATATTGTCGGGCTCATAATTAATTATAACAGGATAATTATTTTATGGAAATTGTTTTTTAATTTAGAGGGTATCACAGCCAGCGTTTGCGGCGTTTGTAGGCTTTCACGTCTTTGTAGGATTTGGCTATACCGGTGGCGGCCATACCCAGGTAAAATTCTTTGACATCCGGATTCTCCGACAGGTCTTTTGCCGTCCCTTCCATCATGATTTTACCGTTTTCCATGACATAGCCGTAATGGGCGACCTGCAGGGCCATGTTGGCGTTTTGCTCCACAAGGATAATGGTCGTGCCGTGTTCTTCGTTGATTTTTTTGATAATATTGAATATTTCTTTGACAACCAGCGGCGCCAGCCCCAGAGAAGGTTCATCAAGCATCAGCAACTGCGGATGCGCCATTAACGCCCGGCCGATAACCAGCATCTGCAGTTCGCCGCCGCTGCAATAACCGGCCAGTGATTTTTTTCTTTTCACCAGGGCGGGGAAATAGTCGTAAACCATTTCCAAATCCTGCTTGTAAGGCTGCCCTGCCCTTGTTGCTGTGCCGACCCGCAGGTTTTCTTCAATAGTCAGATACTTGAAAGGCTGCCTTCCTTCGAGCACCTGAATTATTCCCTGGCGGGTGATATACTCCGGGGCCTGATTCTGGATATTCTTATTTTCATAGATAATCTCACCGTCCGTTACTTCACCGTTTTCCGGTTTCAACAGCCCGGATATTGCTTTCAATGTGGTTGTTTTCCCGGCGCCGTTGCTTCCCAGAAGAGAGACTATGTGTCCTTTTTCCACACTTAAAGAAACACCTTTTAATACCTGGATAACATCTGAATATACAACGGATATATTGTTTATCTGTAATAAGATATCGCCCATAATCTACCTTAACCCCGCAAAACGGGATAATTGCGTTAACGAAATTATTTTCTGCAGAAAAGCAGCAAATAATTTCTAACTTACTAATATGAAAATGGCCAGAGCCGGAAGCTGGAACGCACTATTCTCCACAGCTCGGCAATGCCGCGCGGTTCAAACAAAATAAATAAAACAATTGCCAGCCCGAAAACAAATTCCCGCAGAGGTGCCATGTTTAAACCGGAGCTGGTTATAAACCCCAAGTTCATGAGCAATCCCGTGATGTAGCGTAAAAGTTCATTCAGCAGTGTGATAAAGGTCGCCCCGAATATGGCTCCGGGAATATTGCCCATACCGCCGATGATCACCATGGCGATGTATTCCACGGAGAGGCCTAAATTAAACGGTTCCGCCGTAACACTGACCATGTAATAAGCCCAGAGCGCTCCGGCAAATCCAGCATAAAAAGAACTGATGGCGAAGGATAAAAGTTTATATTTAAAAATTGGTATGCCCATTCCTTCCGCAGCCCGGTCGTTGTCCCGAATAGCGATAAAAGCGCGGCCGTACCTGCTGCGCATGATGTTTACGGCAAACCAGGTCATCAAAACAAGACTGATGAAAATCATAAAGAAGAACGGCCGGTCGCCGACCACTTCCCACTGGAATATTTTCGGGGAAGGCAGTGTGATGCCCATTGTTCCCTGCGTCACGCTGTCCCAATGAACCAGAACATATTCGATAATAAACTGACCAGCCAGTGTGGCGATGGTTAAATAGAGACCCTTCAACCTCCCCGAAGGAATTCCGAAAATCATGCCGACGAGCGCGGTAATAATACCGGCCGCAGGGATCGCCAGATAAAAATCAACGCCGAAACGGGTAGCTAATACAGCCGCCGCATAAGCGCCGACTCCGAAAAAGGCTCCGTGTCCTAATGATATTTGCCCGGTATACCCGACGAGAATATTCAGGCCGATGGCGGCGATGGCGGCGATTCCGATAGTGTTGATAACGTAGAGCATATACGAGCTGAGGAAAAGAGGAGCGGCGAAAAAGAACAGCAGCAGGAAAACACACATGGACACACGCCCGTAGTCCGTCTCAAAGATAGTCAGCTCCTGAGCGTAGTTT
The DNA here is from genome assembly GCA_039679455.1 of Smithella sp. Taxonomy (GTDB): domain Bacteria; phylum Desulfobacterota; class Syntrophia; order Syntrophales; family Smithellaceae; genus MVRV01. The sequence continues at coordinate 59,211 of JBDKUX010000150.1, forward strand.
TCGCGATAATTACCGCAGGGATGAAACGAAAATCTCCTCATTTAAACCCTTTCTATTTCCACCAGACCGAACAGTCCGTAAGGTTTCACTAATAAAATAAAGACCAGCACAATATAAGGCACAACATCGCGCAGCGACGGCGACAAATAGCCGCCGGTAAATGTTTCCAGCAGGCCGATGATTATACCGCCGATGATTGCGCCGCTGATGCTGTCGAGACCGCCCAGGATAACGACCGGAAATACTTTCAATCCGATGGAGCTCAAATCATGGACATTAACGCCGTTGATAATCCCCAGGACGATGCCGCTCATACTGGCCACAAGAGCGGCAATTGCCCAGGAGAGAGCAAATACGCGCCGCACATGAACACCCAGGGATAATGCCGCCTTCTGATTATCGGCTACCGAGCGCATATATATTCCCTGGGATGATTTCTTAAAGAACAATCCGAACAATACTAAAAAAACGATACTGATTATCAGCGTTGCCGTATAGACGGGTGCAATGTAGATGGCTCCCCAGTGCAGGGCCATAAACGCCGGCAAAAATTTCGGATAAGTTTGGAGATCACCGCCCCAGACAAACAGTATCATTCCTTTGAACATAGCCGCAAGGCCTACCGTCAGCATGATAACAAAAATCAGTTTTTCACCGATCAGCGGCCGCAAGAAAAATCTTTCAATTAAAAATCCCAATAGGAAGCAGCCAATCAGTGTCAAAACAAACGCAATAAAGATGGGAAGCTTTGCCCAGGTAATTAACGCCAGGAAAAAGAATGCTCCCAATGCCAGAAGCTCGCCGTGGGCAAAGTTCAATACACTGGACGATTTAAAGATCATAACAAAGCCCATGGCTGATATTCCATAAAGTAGCCCGATACAGACACCGTTGACCAGGAGCTGAAGAAAAAAATCCATTTTGAAATCCTTTTTATTCCACCCTATTGATTTTTACTGTTGTTTCAATTTCACCGATGCGTCCGTCGCGGTAACGCACCTTGCCCAGCACATTAACGCTTTTCTCATTGCGGTACATTGCTTCGATAATTTTTATATACAGACCGTAGACGAAACGCCGCCTTACTTTTCCTGTGCGGGTAAGCTCTTCTTCATCGGCATCCAGTAATTTGTAAAGGAGTATAAATACTTTAACTTTCATTAAATCGGGAAGCTGCTCGTTGACTTTTTGCACTTCCTGCAAAATTAATTCTTCGACGGCAGGCTGCTGGGAAAGATCCATATAAGTAGTGTAGGGAATCATCCGTTCTTCCGCCCAGTTGCCGACATTCCCCAAGTCAATATTGATCATTGCCGATATAAAGGGCCGGTTTTCGCCGAAAATAACCGCTTCTTTAATGTAGGGGCTGAACTTTAAACGGGTTTCAATAAAATCAGGTGAAAAAGCTTCGCCGCTTTTGTTGCGGATGATGTCTTCTTTGCGGCCGATTATCAACAAATGTCCGTCGGCATCGATGTAACCGGCATCACCCGTTTTCAGCCAGCCGTCGATAAAAGCATTCTGCGTTGTTTCATAATCCTTATAATAGCCGGAGAAGACAGCCTCGCTTTTCACCAGAACTTCCTGATCTTCGGCGATCTGAACTTCAGTCGAAGGCAGCGGCTTTCCAACAGTTTCCAGCTTTACTTCATTATCCGGCTGTAACTGAAAAATCCCCCCCGCTTCCGTTAATCCATAACATTGTTTGAGATTTAAACCGACGGCGCGGAAAAAATGAATTACATCCGGACTGATGGGGTGGCCGCCCGTGAAAGCGCTGCGAAAGTGCGAACAGCCCATGCGATCCAGCAGCGGGCGGTAAACAAGTTTTGACATCAGTTTATATAAAATTTTTAATTTTAACGGTATGTTCTGTTTCTTTGACGTTTTCTCGACAATTTCCTTGCCTACCGACTCGCCGACATAAAACAGATTTCTCTTCAGCCAGCCGGCATCGGATATTTTCACACGGATGCTGGACGCCATATCTTCCCAGAAGCGCGATGATGTTATAATTAAGGACGGACCGATGTCGCGGAAATCTTCCAGGACTGTTTCGGCTGTTTCGGGAAAATTAATGGTCATTGCACTTTGCAAAGCAACGCCAAAGCACCACATTTGATCAACTATCCAGGCGGGCGGCGATATGGATATCCAGTTTTCCCCCGGTTTGATGTCATTGGCTTGAGTCCACTGCATGGCGATGGACAGCAGATTACGGTGGGAAAGCATGGCCAGTTTGGGAATACCGGTTGTTCCCGAAGTTTGAATCATTACGGCTATATCATCAGGCCGACCCTTATTTATTTCGTCTTCAACGAAATTATTATTTCCCTCAAGGTATTTTTCACCGGTTTCCAGAAGTTGTGCATAGCTGATCAACCACGGATCGCTTTCGTAGGAAGTCATTCCGGTGGGATCTATGTAAACAACTTTCTTGATAAAGGGCAGTTTTTCTTTAATTTCCAGAAGCTTGTCTGTTTGTTCCTGATCCTGTACTATAACAATCGGCGAATCAATTCGGCTGATCGAAGTATTTAATTCTTCGGCAATCGATGATGTAAATAAATTCAGTGTCATTGCTCCCAGAGCATGTGCTGCTGAGGCGGAAAACAGCCATTCCGGATGATTCTCAACGATCATGCAAAGGGTATCGCCGCGCTTAAGCCCCAGGGCGGTAAATCCGGCGGCGGTCTTTTCCATGTAACGATAATAATCCGCCCAGGTGTATTTTTGCCAGATACCAAAAGCTTTGTCCCGGACAGCAGTTTTTTTGTCGCCGTATTCAGACGAATTTGCCGCCAGAATTTGCGGAAGTGTTTTGAAACCGGGACAATTTTTTTGTGCTGTTGAATCCAAAATATTATGCCTGTTGCCTTCCATCTTCTATAAAGTATCAACATCACCCAGATAAGCTTTAATCACTTCCGGATGATTACTTATTTCTTCAGGCGTTCCTTCGCCCAGTTTTTCACCGAAATTTAAAACCATAATGCGTTTGGAGATGCTCATGACGATGGACATGTCATGTTCAACCAAAATCATTGTGAGTCCCCAGGTTTGATTTAATTCCAGGAGGAAACGAACCATGTCTTCCTTTTCCTCTAGATTCATACCCGCAAATGGCTCATCTAAAATTAGCAGCCGGGGCTCCAGAGCCAGCGCCCGTCCTAATTCCACCCTTTTCATCATTCCGTAAGGCAGAGACCCGACGGCTTTTTTGCGGATGGGCTGCATTTCCAGGAAATCAATTATCTCTTCCAGAACCTGGCGATGGCGTATTTCTTCTTTTTTTACCGATGGTGAAAACAGGCAGGAATTAAAGAAACTGTAATGGCAATGAATATGCCGCGCCAGAGTCATATTGGCAAGCACCGTCATTCCCGGAAATAACTCAATGTTTTGAAATGTCCTGCCAATACCCACGGAAACAAGTTCATGGGTATGCAGGTTGGTAATATCCCGGCCGTTGAAAATTATCCGCCCTTTTTGAGGATGATAGAAGCCGGTAATACAATTGAGCAAACTTGTCTTACCGGCTCCGTTGGGACCAATAATGGACATCAATTCGCCTGTATGAACATTAAGATCGACATCCTTGACGGCGATAACACCGCCGAAGCTCAAACGCAGGTCTTTAATCGTCAACTCGGCTTTTTTATCTTCTTCCTGCCGGTCATTTACTATCGACAACCGGCCGCGAAAAGCTTTCATGTAAATCCTTTTGGAACATTAAAAAATATCTCTATTTGTTGAGCAATTTAATCTTATCCTTGCCCGGCACATAAAAATTAGTCAAAGGGACAAACGATCCATCTTCCGTCACCTTAACCATGCGGGCGGTAAATGATGCGCCATGATCATCCTTTGTATATGTAACTTTGGGTATCAAGCCGCCAAAATCTTCGTCTTTAAATGATTCCATGGCGGCATTAATCGTTTCCGGATTAATAACTTTTGACTTTTCGTGCGCACGAATAAAGGCCCGTTCCATAATCATTCCTACCGCAACTCCTTCCCAGTAAGCGGCATCAAATGTTTCCACTGTTTTATATCGCTTCCATAGTTCTTTCATGATCTTCATTCCTTCATTTTCATCTGTCGGTAGAACTCCCGGAAATTGAATGACAAGACGGTCGCGAATCAGTCCCTTGCTCATTTTAAAGAAATCAGGATCAGTTGATGTCCACGTTCCTAAAAACAACGGCTGGTAATTAATCCGATCGGCACTCTTAAACGCAGTAATAATTGCGGAAGGCAGCATCTGGATGAAAATATATTCAGCGCCGGCTTTTTGCAAACGAAGCAATTCCGTATTCAAATCAACTGTTTTCGGCGGAAATTCTTCAATGGCAACGATATTGATATTCAGCTCTTTTGCATATTCCTTGCTGGGTTCATGGATGGACCGGCCATAGGCGTTGTTATAGGTAAGCAGACCAACTTTAGGAGCATCCTTTCCTTTGTGAATAACCTTGATGTATTCGAGAACTGCCTGGCAATCCATCTTATAGCTGCCGAAGGGCAGATACATGTAATCGATCGGTTTTCCCAGAATTTCCCAACTCGTTGAGTAATTGATTGTCGGTATTTTATATCTTTGCACAATCGGTTTGGCCGCCAGTCCTTCACCGGCGCCCCAGGTGGCAATCATGTCGACTTTATCCTGTTGAGCAAATTTCTGAACCGCGGCAACGGCTTCAGGTACTTTATAAGCTGTATCAACCAAAATCATTTCTATTTTATTGCCGGCGACTCCACCTTTAACTTCATTGACATAACGGAAATAATCCTGCTGACCTTTGGCATGAAACTTTCCCCAGCTTGACGCCGGACCGGTCATGTTAATGGCCGCTCCGACTTTAATTGTTTTTGCCGGTTTAGCCGATTCGCAAGCAATCAACAACAGAACAGTCAGTATTGCCATTAAACAAATATGCAACTTTTTCATCTCTTTCCTCCCCCGTTTTATAATTCTCAACTCACGGCAAAAAAAAACCGTGGGCTGATATTTATCTGCCCACGGTTCATTCCCCTTTGAAGCGGTCATGTCCCAGTCAGGCAGACCTTCCTAAAGCTAAAGCTAAAAAAAGTAAAAAATACTGCCTGATGATAACCTGAATTTTTAAACATATTTACTGAACCTTTCGGAAAAGCCTATAGTGCAAATAGCTGGACAAAGTCAAGGAAAAAATACTATAAGGTGCCGCAAAAGAAATCATATGATTGAACAGTATCCGGTATGATTCTACATGACATGATGCATTATTCTTGCTGTAGATTATCGGAGAAAATAAATATTTAAATATTGATCTATTTTCATGCCTGTTGAAAAGACAAAAACTACAAGTTTTTTGCTGTTGTTTTTCCGATGCATTCCCCAAAAAGTACGCAAAGGTCTATTCCTTTTGCTATTTATACTTTTTTACCATCTGGTTCCCAGGAATCGTTTAATTGCCCTGCACAATCTCCGGTGTTCCTTTCCCGAAAAAGAAATGAATGAACTGATTCGCATTACCAAAGGCGTATACCGAAATTTCGCCATTGTGGCAGCGGAATTTTTTGACCTGCCTTACATAAACAAGGAAAATATACACGAATGGCTGGAAGTAAAAGGTCTAGAAAATTTTCAAAAAGCCTATGCCAAAAGCAAAGGCGTTCTTTCCATCGTTGCCCATTTTGGCAACTGGGAATTGATGGCGATTGCCGGTTCTATATTTCTCAAACCAATGCACATAGTGTATCGTCCACTGGATAACCCGACTTTTAACAATATAGTTGAGTATGTGCGGACTGTGCAGGGCAATTCATTGGTTCCTAAGGAGAAAGCGGCATTACGTATTATCAGATTACTGCGGGATAATCAGTTGATCGCCATTCTTAATGATCAAAATGTAGCCCGCGAAGAAGGTGTATTTGTCGATTTTTTTGGACGTCCTGCCTGCACAGGTATTGGATTGGCTGCAATGGCAATTAGTTCCGGCGCTCCTGTTCTTCCCTGCTTTATGGCAAGACAAAAGTCAGGGAAATATCTGCTTATTCTGCAGCCTGCTGTAGAAGCCGTCTGTACGGGCGATTACGAAAGAGATTTATTGGTTAATACACAGCGTTTTACTAAAATTGTTGAAGAAGTTATCCGTGAATATCCGGAACAGTGGTTCTGGGTTCATCAACGATGGAAGACCAAACCCTGGCAGGCATAAAACCATAATATTTACTATTTAAGGAGATATAATGAATTTTAAGGGTGTTATCACAATTATTCGTATTCCTTTTCTGATTCTGGCGCTGATACTGGGTATTCTGGGGGCGTCTGTTGCCTGGTATGAATCGAGACTATTCAGTTCGATGTTTAACCTGGGGTATGCGATTCTCGCCACTGTCGGTTTGCTCATTGCCCATGCGGCCGTAAATATTTTTAACGATTATTTCGATGCCAAAAGCGGTCTCGATTTTAAAACAGAGCGAACGCCTTTCAGCGGCGGCAGCGGCGCCACACCGAACGGTTTGATGACGATTCAACAAGACCTTTGGCTGGGCATTATCTGCTTTATCTTGCTTATTCCCATCGGCACCTTTTTTGTTCTGGAAAAGGGTTTGATGCTTTTGCCTCTGCTGATTGCCGCAGCACTCCTGATTATCCTGTATACACCCCTTATTCTAAAAATGGGCTACCCTGAATGGTCCCCCGGTTTGGGATTGGGTATTCTGCCGGTTATGGGCGCCTATTATGTGCATACCGGCGCATATTCCTGCACCGCTTTTATTGCCTCCGTGCCTTCCTATTTGCTGGTGCATAATCTGCTGTTGCTTAACGAATTCCCAGATGTGGAAGCGGATAAAACCGTCAACAGACGGACGCTGCCGATTGTTATCGGAAAGAAGAAGGCGGCTTATGTCTTTTCTTTATTCGTTATGCTGGTTTATGTCTGGATTATCTGGGGAGTTGTCAGTCGTAATATGCCCGTATTCACATTACTGAGCCTGCTTACATTGCCCATTGCTGTTTCCGTGATTAAAGGAGCATTCCGGTATGACGATATGAAACAATTCCTTCCGGTCATGAGCAGGAATGTTCTGCTCATATTGTCGATCCAGGCGCTAATTGCTGTGGGGTATATTCTGGGCGGAATTTTTCTGTACTAATTTCATTTCCAAATCAGATATAAATCTATTCGATGCCGAGCTTTTCAATGCGGTATTTTAAGGAATCAACCGTAACACTGAGCATTTCGGCGGTTTTAGTCTTTACTCCTTTGGTTTTCTGCAATGCTTTTTCAATGAACATTCTTTCTATCTTTTCCATCTCTTCATTCAGATTTACGCCCTTGTCCGGGATCTCGACATGAAGATCAGCCATACCATCATTACCTGTCGACAATAATAAGTTCTCCGGCAAAATTATGTTGGAGCTTTCCATGGCCACACTGCGCTCAATTATATTTTCCAGTTCGCGGATATTGCCGGGAAACGCATGTTCCATCAATAGTTCCATGGCATATGAAGAAATTGTTCGGACTTCTTTATTAAACTCCCGTGCATATTTCTCGATAAAATGTTTTGTCAGCAGGGGTATGTCGTCTTTACGTTCTCTAAGCGGCGGCATATGAATGGGAATAACGTTGAGACGATAATAAAGATCTTCACGAAATTCTCCTTTTTTGGCTATTTCTTCCAGATTTTTATTAGTAGCTGATATTATACGCACATCAACTTTGATGTCTTCCGCCCCGCCAATACGGCGAAATGTTTTTTCCTGCACAATCCGCAGAAGCTTGACCTGCAAAACCGGCGGCAACTCACCAATTTCATCGAGGAACATTGTCCCTCCCCTGGCCATTTCAAAGAGGCCCGGCTTGTCTGCATAAGCACCGGTAAAAGAACCCTTCATGTAGCCGAATAATTCGCTTTCGAGCAAATTTTCCGGAATACCCCCGCAATTGATCACTACTATGGGCATTTTAGCCCGTGAAGAATTTTCGTGAATGGCGCGTGCCACCAGCTCTTTCCCTGTCCCGCTTTCACCCAGGATTAAAATGTTCGCCGGTGTATCCGCAACTTTTCTGATTGTTGCGAATATTTTCTGCATTTCACGTGTTGATCCGATCATGCCGCAAAAAGATGTATCTTCCACCCTTGATTTAGTTTCGTTTTTTTCATTAATAACACCTTTTTTAAGCAGCGCCGAACGGACGACCTTTTTTAATTCTTCAATGCTGCCGCCTTTTTCCACATAATCATAAGCACCTTCTTTCATTGCATTAATGGCTGTTTCTCCCGATGCATAGGCCGTAATCAAAATAACTATGGTTTCGGGATACTGATCTTTAACGGATTTGAGAAATTCAATGCCGTCAATTTTCGGCATCTTTAAATCCGTAATCACAAGATCAAAAACATTCTTACGGCAAAGATTCATTGCCTTGGCCGGGCCTTCGGCACAGGTCACATCATAACCTTCCTGAGTCAACATTATCTCCAGAAATTCTCTCATGCCCTGATCGTCATCAACAACCAGAATCCTAGCCATTCAGTTTATCTCCCGAATTTTCGTTTTCAGCAGGCAGCCATACCTTGCATCTTGTACCATGATTAACGCTGCTTTCGATCTCAATTTTTCCGTCGTACCCATCTACAATCCTGCCGACGATAGCCAAACCCAAACCCGTTCCTTTTTCTTTATCTGTAAAAAAGGGCTCAAAGATCTTTTTTAAATCTTTTTCCTCGATGCCTAATCCCGTATCCGCTATTTTAATTTCGACAATTTTTTTGCTGTCTTGATTAAATAATTTTGTCTCAATGGAAAGAACTCCGCCCTCTTTCATTGCCTGAATTGCATTCAGCACCAGATTATTAATGACTTGCCGTATTTGTTCTCTATTGGCGAAAGCTGTTGCGTTTTGGTCCATTGAGCAGCTGATTTTAATCTCATTTGTCCAATCCCTGGACAATTTGATGTTTTCCAGAACCTCCTTTATAGTCTCATTAACTTCTACTATTTCCCGGACAACAGGAATCGGCTTCGCCAATAAAAGAAAATCACGCACAAAATTGTCCAGTTGGTCTCTGCCGCGTAATATTATCTGCATCAGACGATCTTCCGTATCCTTTAAGTTCAGACTCCCTCTCAACAACTCTATCGAACCGGTGATTGATGTCAGCGGGTTGCGCATTTCATGGGCGAGCCCGGCGGCCATTTCGCCGATCAGAGCGAGCCGTTTGCTTTTCTCCAGGTTTTCTTCCATCCGCCTGATTTCGGTGAGATCCTGAAAAATTAAAATACTGCCTATCTCTTTACTTTGTTTATCCTTTAGCGGAGAGACGGAACAACCTAAGTGAACCTTCCTGCCCCTGTTAGCTTCAATTATAATTTCCGCTCTGTTCTTTTTAACTATTCCAGCCGGAAAAGAAGTGATAAATTCCGGGAATACATCGACAATCGGCCTGTTTTTTACATAAGCCAATGAAAAGCCTGTAATATGCTCCGCAGCCCGATTGAAAGTCTTTACCTTACCCTGTAAATCAATTGTCATAATACCTGTATCAACAGACTCAACGATACTGCGAAAAAGTAAGTCCAATTGATTAAATTCGGATTCTTTTTCCTGCAACAGGAATCTTACCTTTTTTTCCTGTTCAACGACAAAGCTGGCTAAGAGGGCTAATATGTAAAATGATACAATATGAACAAGAATCCTGGTAACAACTTCTTCCGCCGTCAAGCTATAATCATATTCCACAGTGGCAACCTGGGGTATACATTGGTAATATTCCAGCCCCAGAAGCAAGCCATAGAAGATTCCTGATGACGAAGCTATAATCAAGCCGCCGTAACGACCGAGAAATATTACCGAATATATGATTATTAAGGTATAAAGGACCGAATAATTACTGCGAAAACTTCCTGTAATATAGACCAGCATGGTAACCAGAAGAACATCGACCGCCAGTTGCAGGTAGATATTTATTCTTAAATCTTTAAATAGTTTCAGAATAAAGATATATGCTATGGAGAAAAAATAAGTTGCAGCTATTATAAAATAGAGAAAGTTTAAGGTATATACGGAGACAGGAAACCCGGTTTTTTTTATATCGAGAAAAATGGCTACACCCAGAAATAAAGTGACAATGATCAACCTGATAATGATTAATAAACGCAGACGAGATTTGTTCTTGTCTTCTCTTGAGGAATCGACATCCAGCGGCATAACTTCCAGTTTCCTTTTTGGAGTTTAACATTTGATAATCATGCTATAATATTTCAATCTTTTTTGCTAATACTTTCGATATACCTCCGGGGATACTTGGAAACTATGCGTCGACCGTTAATTTTCCCATTGATCGGACTGATGGCCGGAATTATTACCGGTAATTATTTTGATCTTCCTTATAATTTTTTACTCGGCTCCCTGATTTTCCTGCTGGCAACGCTGCTTTTATGCTTAAAAAAGAAATGGTGGCTTTCCGGATTATTACTGATTTTTTGTTTTGCGTTTATCCTTGGTTTTTTTAATATTCAGAAGCAGCAATATTTAATCCGGACCGATCAGCATATTTTGCAGCATACCGATGCCGGCAGAAAAACCGTGGAAGGGATAATCATTGAAAGTCCGTCATCTTATCCGGAGAAAAACGTTTTAATTGTCCGTTGTATAAGGCTGATCGAAAACGGAACTTACATCCCAGTCGCCGGCGGTGTTCGTCTGGTGATTCCGGCTGATTTGAATTTTTCCTACGGCGATTTCGTTCGCTTCCACTCCTCTCTAAAAAAAATCCGGAACTTTAATAATCCCGGCAGTTTTGATTTCGAACGGTTTCTCAACCGTCAGGGAATTTTTGCAACCGGTTTCATTGCCGATCCTTCAGGGATTATTCTCTTGAGAAAAAACTCGGCTAGCCGCCTCAAGTCGCATCTGGAATCTTATCGCTTGTATTTGAAGGAAATAATTTACCGGAATGCGCCCGCACCACAAAGAGAAATCATTGAAGCCATGACCCTGGGCAGTCAAACGGCAATACCCTTGAATATCAAGGATAATTTCAGCAAGACCGGAACTTCTCACATTCTGTCTATTTCCGGGCTGCATATTGGAATGGTTGCCGCAACTGCATTTTTCTTCATCAGCCTGCTGCTGAAGTCTTCGGAATATCTTATGCTCAGGTTTAATATAATCAAGGTATCGGCCGCCGCGTCATTCCTTGTTGTATTACTATACGCCCTTATTGCCGGCATGGGGGTGACAGTAATCCGTTCAGCCCTGATGGCGTTCATTTTCCTGATTTCTTTAATATTCAGTAGACAAAAAGACCCTTTTAACACCTTGGCTCTGGCGGGGCTTGTTATTCTGATTATATCACCGGAAGCTTTGTTTGATATTTCTTTTCAGCTCTCTTTCCTGGCAGTGCTTTCCATTATTTATGTCGTTCCGCGATTCAGCGATATTTCTTTTGACCGATTCTCAATGCTTCCCGGCTGGAGCAGAAACATTATCCGTTATTTGTATATGTCGGTGCTTGTCTGCCTGGCGGCTACAATCGGCACCCTGCCTTTAATTATCTATTATTTTAACCGGGCTTCATCCGTAACAATTATCGCCAATTTGATTGCCGTACCTCTTTTGGGCACATTAGCCCTCGCCCTGGCAATGCTTTTTCTTCTTGCTTCATTTTTCTCGCCTGCAGTTGCCGGCTTTTTCGTTAAGATTACTTCCTTTTTTGTCCTGATATCAATTGAAATAATTAATATATTAGCGTCTTATTCCTGGTCTTCATTCAGTATTACCAGGCCGAATTTTTTGGAAATTGCAATTTTTTACCTCTTTCTCTTTATTCTTATTCAGTTTGTTGACTCCAAAAAGGAAGCTAAGGGGTTTTTCCCGCAGCAGCCCCTGATAATGCGGTATGCACTCATCTTTACACTTTTATTCTTTATCGGTGATACTATTTATCTCTTCTCAAGGGATGAAGTTTCTTCAGACTTAAGAATAACCGCCATTGATGTCGGCCAGGGCTCCGCCACATTGGTGCGCTTCCCCGGCGGGCATAATATGCTTATCGACGGCGGCGGTTTTGCCAGGAGCTCCTTCGATACCGGAAAGATGGTTATTGCTCCCTACCTTTACCACGAGAGAATCAGCAAAATTGATACGGTGATTCTTACCCATCCCCATCCTGATCACATGCTGGGGCTTCTTTATATCCTGGACAACTTTAAGGTTCGGGAATTCTGGAGTACGGAAAAAATTATTGATAATGAATTTTATCAAAAAATACAGAAAATCATTGCAGAACGAAAAATCAGGATAATTCGCCTGTCGGATCAAACAACCCCGAAAAAAATCGGCAATGTTGAGATCAATTTCTTATGGCCGCCGCATAGGCCGCAACCTGCAGCTGCAGAATTTTCTGACGATGATATCAATGAATCATCGCTGGTGTTTCAGCTAAAATACGGCAAAATATCTTTTCTTGTTACCGGCGACATATCAGCCGCCATCGAAGACATGCTTGTCCGTTCGGGAAAAGATTTAAGAAGTGATGTTCTTTTCGTTCCTCATCACGGTTCAGCTCATTCCAGCAGCAGTGAATTTATTAAAAAGGTATCATGCCGCTATGCTTTGGCAAGTGCGGGGAGAGGTAATACTTTCCATCACCCCCACCAATCAACTCTGGAGCGCTATAAAGCGGAACAGGCAAATGTTCTGAGAACCGATCAGGATGGAGCGGTTACATTCATAACAAACGGATTTACTCTAACTACAAACACCTTTGCCCACTGATCATTTATCCCCAAATCCAGATTTTTACTTATATTTAAATTGACATAAAGAGCATATTATAATAGCAATTCCACCTTAATAATCTCTTATCAAAAGTTTACAAATTGAACTATTGTCCGGAGAAGATTGATGATGGCAAATTGGGGTCAATCCAAACAATTTTTGCTTAATCTGATCACCAAAGGCAAATATGAAACCTATGATATAGAGGTTACGCGTAAAATCATTATCTTTAACATAGTGACAATAATTGGATTCATCTTTCTCGTTCTGCTTGGAACAATTACTTATTTCAATAATATAAAATACCTCTGGCAGATAGACTACATACTTGGCCTGATTCTGCTTTTAGACTTGATTTATACGCAACAATCACAAAATTACGTGTTCGGCATATATACGGCGGTCATTTTTTATACTCTCCTTTGCTACTATCTTATGTTCACCGGTGGAGCGTATCATACCGGATATGTTTGGTATTATACCTATCCCTTTATTGCCTGTGTCGGGCTCGGCTCCAGAAAAGGTGCATTCGCCACGGCGATACTTATTATTCCAACCCTTATTTTTTTTGCTTTTAATAACCATCACGGAATAATGAATGATTATTCACCGGTATTCATCATACGCTTTACATGTTCTTTCTTCATGATCTCGGCCAGCGCTTATTTTATCGAAAGAATTAGAGAAGATACGCAACAAAGATTGGAGGATAAAAACGTCGAGCTAAACAAGGCGATGACCGATCTGAAAATTTCTGATGAAAAACTGCATAAGGCCAGCGATGAACTTGAAAATCGTGTAGAGGAAAGAACACAGCAACTTACCGCTCTAAACAGCCAGCTATTGGAGGAAATGAACGAACGCAGGCAAGTGGAAACTTCACTTCAACAAAGCGAAGAAAAATACCGCCTAATAACAGAATATTCAGCGGATGTAATAACTATTATGGATATGAATCTGCGTTTTACCTATGTCAGTCCATCCATTACGCGCATCCGCGGGTTCACACCGGAAGAAGTCTTGACACAAAAATTGGAACAGATATTGACTCCTGAATCCCTGCAGGCAATTCTTACTGTCTTCGAAGAAGAGATGAAATTGGAAGCCGGCGGCACAGCCGATCCCAACAGGACTCGCTTTGTGGAAACTGAACAATACCGGATAGATGGATCTACAGTCTGGCTGGAAGTCAGTTTGTCTTTCTTGCGTGGTAATGATGGTAAACCTGTCGGAATAGTCGCCGTTGCTCGCGATATGAGCGAACGTAAGCGGGTGGAGCAACTGGAAAAGCAGTTGCAGGAGGCGCAAAAACTTGAGTCGATAGGAACACTCGCAGGGGGTATCGCCCATGATTTCAATAATTTGTTGATGGGCATTCAGGGAAATGCCATTTTGATGAAGCTTGACCTCGACGTTGAGCATCCTCATTATGAACGTTTGGATCTGATAGAGCAACAGGTTGCCAGCGGAGCGGATCTGACCAGGCAACTTCTGGGGTTTGCCCGTAAAGGGCGATACGAGGTTAAGCCTGCGAATATGAACGATATAATTGAAAGTACTTTGTCCATGTTCGTCCGAACAAAAAAGGAAATATCCATTGACTTGAGACTGGAAAATGATCTTTGGCCGGTCAAAGTCGATCGTGGACAAATTGAACAAGTGCTGATGAATCTATATGTAAATGCCGCTCAGGCAATGCCGGAAGGCGGCGAGATAATCCTGAGAACGGAAAATGTACTATTGGATGACCGTTATATAAAACAATTTGCAATCAAGCAGGGAAAATGCGTGAAATTATCCATTAGTGATACGGGAACAGGAATGGAAGAGAGCATATTGAAGCGTATCTTCGATCCATTTTTTACTACCAAGGAGATGGGCCGGGGAACCGGACTCGGTCTAGCAATAGTTTATGGAATTATTAAAGGACATGAAGGAATGATAGAGGTTGCAAGTCATCCGGGAAAGGGAACAACCTTTTACATTCATCTTCCCGCCACAGATGAGGTGGTCGTTTCTAACAAGATACCTTCTGCTAAAATTCTAACCGGAAAGGAAACTATTCTGCTGGTTGATGATGAAAAGATGGTATTGAATACAAGCAACAATCTTTTATCATCTTTAGGCTATAAAGTATATATGGCCGAAAGCGGTCCGGAGGCCATAGCAGTTTATCAGGAAAAAACAAGGGAAATTGATCTGATTATTCTGGATATGGTGATGCCGGGAATCTCCGGTGGAGAGACATTTGATCGCCTTCGGGCCATAAATCCGAATGCCCGTGTCCTTTTGTCCAGTGGTTACAGTCTGGACAGTCAGGCCCTGCAGATACTGGAAAGAGGTTGCAACAGTTTCATCCAGAAACCATACGGCTTTGAAAAACTATCGAACAAAATCCGCGAAGTGTTGAATGATTAAAATAAGTGAATAATCTCTTTCCACATCTCACCAACTTTCATCAAACACATATAAACCCTTGCCGGTATAACGTATTTTTTATTGCCAAGCTTTGTTTTGTATGTTAGTCAACTTTGTTATATTTAATAAAGGTCATATGGAAAAAATTACAGTAATCAAAGGTTTTAAAGATATTTTACCGGATGATGCCCCCCTGTGGTGCAAATTGGAATCAACGGCAAGATCTGTTTTTAGATCTTTCGGTTTTCGGGAAATCCGCGTACCTATTCTGGAAAAAACCGAATTATTTAAAAAAAGCATAGGAGAAACGACGGATATCGTCGAAAAGGAAATGTACACTTTTCGCGACCGCGGTGAAGAGATGTTGACGCTGCGCCCGGAGGCCACGGCATCAGTCATCCGCGCTTATATAGAACATAACATGCAGTCTTTTGAACCGGTCACCAGGCTCTTCACGATTGGACCGATGTTTCGCCGGGAAAGACCGCAAAAAGGCCGTTTTCGTCAATTTCATCAAATCGATGTCGAACTCTTTGGTGATGACAAACCTCAATCTGATGCGGAAGTCATTTCCATGCTCATTCATTTCCTGGAAACCGCCGGACTTAAAGAATTGTCTCTGGAAATTAATTCCCTGGGCTGCCGAAAATGCAGGCCTGCCTTTTCGAAGGCTGTTGTTGATTACTTGAAAGGTTCTGAAGAAAAGCTTTGCCCTGACTGCCAAAGAAGAATGCTTACCAATCCTTTGCGTGTTTTCGACTGCAAGGTGGAAAGCTGTAGTTCCATCATCGCGCAGGCTCCCCGTATATTGCAATATTTATGTCCCGAATGCGAAGAACATTTTGCCACGGTCAAGTCCTATCTCGATGATTTGAATATAAAATATACAATCAATCCGACAATGGTGCGCGGTTTGGATTATTACATAAGAACTGCTTTTGAAGTCAAATCAGGATCTCTGGGAGCGCAGAATTCTCTGGCGGGCGGCGGCAGGTATGATGGCCTGGTCTCCGACCTGGGCGGACCGGAAGTTGCCGGGATTGGCTTTGGCGTTGGAATGGAGCGGCTTCTGGCCTCACTGCCCGAAATGGAAAAAAACAATCATCAGACAGATTTGTTTATCGCTGCGCTGGGTCAGCGGGCGCAAAAAATCGGTTTTAAGCTCGCCAGCGAATTACGGCGGGCGGGTATTACCGCAGCAATGGATTATTCCAACAAGAGTTTAAAAAGCCAGATGAAACGTGCTGACAAATTAAACAGTTCCTACACGCTGATTTTCGGCGATAAGGAAATTGACGAAAAGCGTGTCGAGCTGCGCAACATGAATACTAAAATTCAGCAGGGTTTGCCGCTGGATAACTTGCAGGACACATTAATCAACATTCTTAAGGAGAGGTAACATACTTTGGCTAATTTTTTAACAAAAGATAAACGGACTCATTACTGTGGTGATTTAAGAATTTCCGATGCGGATAAAGAAGTAGTTCTTATGGGCTGGACTCATCGCCGGCGCGACCACGGCGGTGTAATTTTTGTCGATCTGCGTGACCGGACAGGAATCGTGCAGGTTGTCTTTAATCCGGATGCCGGAGATTCCGTCCACTCCCAGGCGCATAAAATTCGCAGTGAATTTGTTCTCGCCGTTAAGGGAATTGTTCATAAAAGGCCCGAAGGTATGGATAACCCAGCTTTAAAAACGGGTGGAATTGAAGTAATCATATCGGATCTGGAAATAATGAACGAATCCAGGACGCCGCCTTTTTCTTTTGATGATGAAGAAATATCGGAAAACATTCGCCTCAAATACCGGTACCTGGATCTGCGCCGTCCGCTGATCCAGAAAAATCTTTTTTTACGCAGCCGTCTGGCGGCATCAACCCGCAATTACTTTGATCAGAACGGCTTTATTGAAGTGGAAACACCTATTCTGGGCAAGAGCACGCCGGAAGGAGCGCGTGATTATCTTGTGCCCAGCCGTATCAACAAGGGAACGTTTTATGCGCTGCCGCAATCGCCGCAGATATTTAAACAATTGCTGATGGTATCCGGCTTTGACCGTTATTATCAGATAGTAAAATGTTTCCGTGATGAAGATTTGCGCGCCGATCGCCAACCGGAATTCACCCAAATCGATGTCGAAATGTCCTTTATTACCGAAGAAGACATCATGAAAATGATGGAAGGATTAATGGCCAAAATATTTAAAGATTGTCTGGGAAGGGAAATTCAACTGCCCATGCCCCGGCTTACTTATAATGAGGCAATAAGCCGCTACGGCAAGGATAATCCTGACGTGCGCTTCGGCATGGAACTGGTTGATCTGACCTCTATCGTCAATGATTCCGGTTTTAAACTTTTTGCGGAAGTTGCGGCATCCGGTGGGATTATTAAAGCCATCAAAGCGGAGCAGGCCACAAGTCTCTCCCGCAAGGATCTCGATGGATTAAAAGATTTTGTCGCAATCTATGGCGCCAAGGGACTGGCCTGGGCCAAAGTAAACGCCGCCGATTGGACATCACCTATTTATAAATTTCTGCAGCCCGCGGAAGTGGAACAAATCGGCCAAGCCATGAATGCTAAAGAAGGTGATATCATATTCTTTGTCGCCGACACACCGCGCGTTGTCAATGATTCCCTGGGCAATTTAAGAATCCATCTGGCGAGGAGATTGAATTTGATCGATCCCGAGGCGCTGGCCTTCACCTGGGTTACGGAATTTCCGCTGTTGGAGTATTCCGATTCGGAAAAACGTTATGTTTCCACACATCATCCTTTTACATCACCGTTTGTGGAAGATATGCCCTTGCTGGCCACTGACCCCGGAAAGGTTCGGGCGCGTGCGTACGACCTCGTTCTCAACGGTTCGGAAATCGGCGGCGGCAGTATTCGTATTCACCGTAAAGAAATGCAGTCACAGGTTTTCGCAGCCATCGGTTTAACTGAAGAAGACGCCCGCTCCAAATTCGGTTTCCTGCTCGACGCGCTGGAATTCGGAGCTCCGCCTCACGGTGGCCTTGCTTTCGGTCTGGACCGCCTGACCATGATTATGACTCATGCGGAATCCATTAGAGATGTTATTGCTTTTCCGAAAACACAAAAGGCATCCTGTCTGATGTCGGATGCACCGTCAAAAGTAAGCATAGAGCAATTAATGGAGCTTGCTATAAAGATTATTTAAAATTAAAAATGATAAAATGGAATAAAGAAAAAAGGCTGCTCAGTCAGCAGCAAAGCAAATTCTGGAAATATGAATTGAAAGATGTCGATGAACCTAATTTGTTCAAGGATATCTTTCCTTACAGTGAAGTCGGCAAAATTGTTTTCGACAATAAAATAATTCCGATCAGTCCGCCCGAGGAAATCTTTATCACCGATACGACATTTCGGGACGGCCAGCAGGCTCGCCCCCCTTATTCCGTTGAGCAGATTGTTGAAATTTTCAAGCTGTTGCATAAATTAGGCGGTCCCAACGGCGTTATCCGACAAACTGAATTTTTCCTTTACAGCAAAAAGGACCGGGAAGCCGTAGATGAGTGTATAAAGCTGGGGTATAAGTTTCCGGAGATTACCGGCTGGATTCGGGCGGCAAAAGAAGACATCCCCCTGGTCAAGGCAGCCGGTTTGAAGGAGACAGGATTACTTACTTCGGTTTCTGATTATCATATTTTCCTCAAACTTAATAAGAAGCGAAGCCAGGCTTTGGACGATTACCTGGGAATTGTCAAATCCGTTTTGGATTTGGGCATAGTTCCCCGTTGTCATTTTGAAGATATTACCCGTGCCGATATTTACGGATTTTGCATTCCTTTTGCTACCGAATTAATGAATTTGCGGGAAGAAAGCGGCATCGATATAAAAATCCGTCTATGCGACACAATGGGCTATGGCATTACATATCCGGGAGCGGCCCTTCCCCGCAGCGTTGACAAACTTGTTCGCGCCTTTATTGAAGACGCCGGCGTTCCCGGTCACCTCCTAGAATGGCATGGCCATAACGATTTTCACAAAGCTATGATCAATGCCTCGACCGCATGGCTTTACGGGTGCAGCGCGGCAAACTCCACCTTACTGGGGCTGGGTGAACGAACGGGCAATCCGCCCATTGAATCCCTGATCATGGAATACATCGCCCTCAAAGGGCATGACGACGGCATTGACACTACCGTCATCACTGATATTGCCGAATATTTTGAAAAAGAAATCGGCGTTAAGATACCGCATAACTATCCGTTTGTCGGTTCGGAATTCAATGTTACCAGAGCCGGCGTTCATGCCGACGGCCTTATTAAATGCGAAGAAATATACAATATCTTCGACACCAACAAGATATTGAAACGGCCCATTGTCACCATGATTTCAGATAAATCCGGCAATGCCGGCATAGCCTTCTGGCTTAATCAGCGCTTTAACCTCAAAGATGAAAACGCCATTGATAAAAGACATCCCGGCATTTCCAAGATCAATAAATGGATTACCGAGCAGTATGATTCCGGACGCCAGACGAGTATTTCTCCCGAAGAATTAGAGAAAAAAGTCCGGAAATATCTGCCGGAAATCTTTATGTCTGAGCTGGAAAAAATTAAAGTTACGGCTGAAAAGGCCGCCGTGGCCGCCGTGAACCAGATTATTGAGCTGGCAGACATGAAATGCATGAATCCGGTGGTGCAGGAGCCGCTGATGCAGAAGTTTGTTGATGAACATCCTTCCGTGCAGTTTGCCTACATAGTAGACCTCAATGGCCGTAAAACGACGAAGAACATTACCAGCATTGCCGATCGCGCCAAATATGAAAACTACGGAGTCGGCACCGATCAATCAGACCGGGAATGGTTTATCAAACCTTTGCAGACGGGCAAGGTTCATGTTACTGACTTTTTCATATCCAAGATGACCGGTGTACTTTGTTTTACCGTTTCGGCGCCAATTGTTGATGATAAAGATGAAATGATCGGAATTTTTGGTATCGATATCCAATTTGAAGACTGGGTAAAGAGAGCCGAAGAGATGGACGACACAGATCAAATTGCACTACGCGCGGAATACGAAAAGGCGAAAAGTACGGCAAGATACGGCCGTCACTGATTATGCAACCCTTATCGATCTATACCTGAACTGATTAATGCGAGTTTTCATTCGAGAAGACTCGCATTTTTTTGTCACTTTTTTTCAACTCATTTCTTGCCGCCAGTCCCAGTTTCTCGATGACATAGGGCTTTTTTACATACGCGCCTGCACCAAGGGCCTGGGCTTCATGCACCCGATCCGACTCCGAAAAACCGCTCACAATAATCGTTTTCTGTTTTGGATTGATTTCAAGGACCCCCTTGTATGTGTCAAGCCCATCCATACCGGGTTCCATAATCATGTCCAAAACGATCAAATCGACATGATGTTCCTTAATGTATGCTATTGCTTCTTCACCGCTGGAAACACCGACAACATTGTAATTCATACTAAGTTGCATTCAATATATTATTAACAATCCAATTGAAGCCGGTTAGACTTTGCACTCTGGCATTATCCTTTTCCAGTGAAAGGAGCGCTTCGACAAGAGTATCTTCTACTGCGTCAAGGCTG
>JBDKUX010000151.1:0-2143 GCA_039679455.1 Smithella sp.
AAATCTACATTAAAGGAGCTCTGATGATTTACGAAAGCAAGGATCAATTAAAAAGCAAATGTTCCCCGGTTATTCAACTCGACGGCGGTGATGTCCGTATTCTGGACGAGGAAAAGCTTAAAAGTGAATTGATTGATGACTTGATTTATACAGCGGTGTTCAGCCCGGATAAAGCCACAGCGGATGCCGCCTGCTGGCTTATCCGCCGCTCTGCCGCCGCCCTGGGAATAATATCTTCTTCCATACAATCACTCTATGAGGCAATGGGACGCGGTGAAGTAAAGGGTTTTACCGTCCCGGCGATCAACCTGCGGGCAATGACATATTACAGCGCTCAGGCCGTATTTCGCGCGGCTATTAAAGGTCAGGTTGGTCCGGTTCTCTTTGAGATTGCCCGTTCAGAAATAGATTATACTTTGCAAAGACCACAGGAGTATACCTGCGCCGTCATGGCGGCTGCCATTAAGACGGGTTATTCGGGGCCGATTTTTCTTCAGGGAGATCATTTTCAGGTTAATGCCAAAAAATTTGCCGCCGATCCGGTCAAAGAAACCCAGGCGGTGAAAAATTTAATCTGGGAAGCAATCGAAGCCGGTTTCTACAATATTGACATTGATACATCAACCCTGGTGGATTTAAGCCAAACAACCATTCAGGAACAGCAAAAAACCAATTTCACTCTGGCTGCGGAATTGACGACAATGATCAGGGACCTGGAACCGGAAGGCATTTCCATCTCTGTCGGCGGCGAAATCGGCGAGGTAGGCGGGAAAAACAGCACCGTTGAAGAACTGCAAGCCTTCATGGATGGTTATCTGGAATCCCTCAGAAAAGACAATGAATCATCTCGCCCGATCAGCAAGATCAGCGTTCAGACGGGAACAGCGCACGGAGGTGTCCCGCTGGCCGACGGCAGTATAGCGGAAGTTAAAATTGATTTTGATGTTTTGGAAAAACTGTCGGAAGTCGCCAGAAAACAGTATGGATTAGCCGGTGCGGTGCAGCATGGCGCATCCACACTGCCGGATGAAGCTTTTGATAAATTCCCGGCCGTAGGTACCGCTGAAATTCATCTGGCCACCGGTTTTCAGAACATAGTTTATGACAGTCCCGATTTTCCGAAAGAACTGAAAGATAGAATTTACGGTTACTTGAAAACGGAATTAAAGGAAGAGTGGAAAGAAAAGGATACCGAAGAACAGTTCATTTATAAAACCCGGAAAAAAGGCTGCGGTCCGTTTAAGCCGGAGATGTGGAATTTGCCGGCGCCGATAATCCAAAAATTGGGCGAGCAGCTGGAAAAACAACTTTCCTTTTTATTTGATAAACTGAAGGTAAACTCCACGTATGAGCTTATGAAACAATATATTCAGCCGGTGGATGTAAACCTGGAAATGCCCGCAGCTTTAAAAGGGTAATACCTGTGATCAATGAAGGCGGCAATCCTCGAGAAAATAACTAATATTAATGGCAACAACCAGCCTCTGAAAATTGTTGAATGGCCGGTGCCGGATATCGGCGCCCGCGAAATTCTGGTTAAAGTTTCCGCCTGCGGTGTTTGTCATACTGAACTGGATGAAATTGAAGGCAGGACACCGCCGGCAAAACTTCCCTGTATTTTGGGGCATCAGGTAGTCGGCACAGTTGTTGATCGAGGAGACAAAGCTCACAAATTCTCTGTCGGCGACCGGGTCGGGATAGGCTGGATTAATTCCGCTTGCGGGTCATGCGAATATTGTCTTTCCGGAATGGAAAATCTCTGCAAGGATTTTCAGGCAACCGGGCGTGATGCCCCCGGCGGATATGCGGAGTTTACGGCAGTTGCGGAAAAGTTCGCCTTTACTATTCCGGAAAGATTTACCGACTCCCAGGCTGCGCCATTGTTATGCGCCGGAGCCATAGGTTACCGCTCCCTGCGACTGGCCAATTTAAAAAACGGCTCCAATCTCGGTCTGACAGGTTTTGGCGCTTCCGCCCATCTGGTCCTCAAAATGGTTCGCCATCTCTACCCTCAATCCAAAGTATTCATTTTTGCCCGGAAGGAATTGGAACGCCGTTTTGCCTGCGAGTTGGGGGCTGTCTGGGCGGGAGATATAGACGAGGAATGCCCGCAAAAACTGCACGCCATCATCGATACAACTCC
>JBDKUX010000152.1:0-4081 GCA_039679455.1 Smithella sp.
TTAATAGTATTCTTTTCATAGCTTTCTACTCCTTATGACAACCTTTTAAATATTTAGCTTATCGCCAAAAACGTGATTATCTATAAGCCTTGTTGTTCCAACTCTTACAGCCAACGCAATTACCGCCGGGGAATCGATCTCATCAACTTCTATAAGCTTTTCCGCATCACATATTTTAATGTAATCAATTTCAGTATGTGGTGCGCTCTTAATCATTTGTGTCACTTCACTTCGTATGCGTGATGAATTTCTCTCCCCGCCATCATAAAGTTTTTGGGCCAACTGCAGAGAATTGACCAAACTCAGCGCAGATGATCTCTCCTCTTCTTTTAAGTAAACATTACGGGAACTCATGGCAAGACCGTCAGATTCCCGCACCGTTGGCACGCCTATTATTTCCAAATCGAGGTTTAGATCAGCAACCATTCGTTTTATTGTTACAAACTGCTGAAAATCCTTTTTGCCAAAAACGGCGGTATGAGGCTTAACGATGTTGAATAGCTTACAGCAAACGGTTGTTACTCCGCGGAAATGACCGGGACGGGATGCCCCGCATAAATCCTGGGTTACTTTTTCCACATTTACGTAAGTCTGATAGTTTTCCGGATACATTTCCTGATCGAAAGGATTAAATATTACATCAACATTAACACTTTGGGCCATCTTGCAATCACGATCAAAATCACGGGGATACCTGGATAAATCTTCCTTTGGACCGAATTGCGTGGGATTGACAAATATACTGACCGCCAGGCAATCACAAATATTCCTGGCTTCTCTCATAAGGGAGAGATGGCCTTCGTGAAAATAACCCATCGTGGGGACAAATGAAATTTTTTTCCCCTGTAAACGGAGAGATTCAGAAAAAGACTGCATTTCGGTAACGGAATTAAAAATTTTCATTTTTTCCTCAAAAAAAAGCCTCAAGTCGTCAGACGAGAGGCTAAATGATTAAGTTTCTTCCTTCACCTTCCGTCCCGGTCCTTTGAGGGATCCAAGCGTTTGGGTTTTTCTACAAGACAATATCTACTTTGTCAAGAAATTTATCTCGGCAAAAAACAAATCAGAAATTTTCCATTCAAATGTTTTTCGTATCTATACCCAAAAGTATAGAAAAATATATTTTCCTCCATATGGTTTTTTTTTATCATAAATGTAATTTACGACAGGGTTCCGGAAGGGTGGAACAAGTTCATTCTGATAATTACAAATGATTGATTATTCAGGGATAATGGTGCTCTGCCGTAAGTCGGTCGGCAAAATAAAAAAAACAAAAGTCACCCTGTAAATCGAAAAAACCGGCCCACCCAAAACCAGCCCGAGCAATCGGAGGATTACTCATCTATGACCGGAAAATCTATTAAGATACGAAAAGGGGCACACAAAGACAAGCACGCCGAAGGATCTTTACAGGAAAGTGAAAAAAATTACCGCGAGATTTTCAACAATGCAGTTGAGGGCATCTATCAGACCACTCCGGAAGGCAAATTTCTGAGCGCAAATCCCGCCATTGCCCACATTCTTGGATACAAATCGCCGGCAGAATTAATGGATACAATCTCTGATATCGCTAAACAGATATATGCTGATCCGTCACGCCGGTCTGAAATCAAACGTTTGCTCATGGAACACGGCATGGTCAGAAATTTTGAAGCCCAATTCATCCGAAAGGATAAAAACAAAATATGGGTGGTAATCAACGCCAACGTTGTAAGGGATGCAGAAGGAAATATCACAGGCTATCAGGGATTCACAACGGACATAACAGAAAGGAAACTCCTTGAAAATCAGCTTTTACAGGCCAAGAAGATGGATACAATCGGCACGCTTGCCGGTGGTATAGCTCACGATTTCAACAATCTTCTGGCGGCCATTTATGGCTATATTGAAATGGCAAGGGAAGATATACCATACGGGAGCCGTGCATACAATTATTTGCTTAACGCCGAGAAATCTGCACAACAGGCGGCGGAATTGACCAAACGCCTGATCACCTTTTCGAAGGGAGGAGGGCTTGTAAAGACTTCCTGTAATATCGGTGAACTGGTTAAAGAGACGATACAGGATGAGAAGATGGCCCATCCCGTAAAAAAGAAATTCATCATGGCCGATGATCTTTACCTGACGGAAGTCGATGAAGGGCAGATCCGCCAGGTAATTAGAAATCTGATCATTAATGCCGCAGAAGCGATGCATGATGGCGGTTTACTTACAATCATTGTGGAAAATGTCACAGTGCCTCTTCAAAATCAACTCCAATTACGGGAGGGGCCATATGTAAGGATTACAGTGGAAGATACCGGGAAAGGTATTTCTACGGAAGATTTGCCTCTGATTTTTGATCCTTATTATTCCACAAAACAGAGAGGATCACAAAAAGGCATGGGGCTTGGTCTCTCAGTCTGTTACTCCATAGTAAACAAACATCATGGCTGTATTACAGTGGATTCGAAACCAGGCAAAGGAAGCAACTTTCAAATCTATCTTCCCGCAACAACAATAGATAAATCTGCGGAAAATATTTCTCGTCAGGAAATAATATCAGGTCTTCAGAGGCGGATATTGGTCATGGATGATGAAGAAGTGGTCAGGAACATGATTGTGGATTTATTGATGTCCCTGGGCTACCAGGTAACAACGGCACAAAATGGTACTCAAGCTATCGACCTGTACACTAAAGCCAGGGCAGCAGATCAATCATTTGATATGGTTATTCTCGACCTGACGATCAAAGGTGGAATGGGCGGCGTACAAACAATGGAAGAACTCCTGAAAATTGATCCCCAGGTCAAAGCTATCATTTTCAGCGGCTATAATGATGATCCGGTGATTGAGAATTACAGGCATTATGGATTTCTGGGTGCTCTCACAAAACCTTTTAAAAGAAAAGAAATAAAGGCTGTTCTCGAAAAGAATTTACACGCAATCCGGGGGAATTCATGTGTATGATGCTATCATTTACCCTGCTTGTATATGCTCCGTTCCACTATCAATTTTCAGGCAGAAGAATTTTGCGCACTTTTATAGCATATTCTAGTTGTAATACAACACGCTTATGCTATATGTTAATGCTGCTCAAATAATTTTTTGGGGAGACAATGACATGGTAATAAAAAGAAGAGCGGTTAGTGAAGAAACGGCTATCAAAGCTCAAGAAGCACTTAACGGAATCAAGGAAGCATTATTGGCCATTAAGCTGCAAGCCATTATAAGCTGTGCCAAACATCCGGTTGATATAGTATCTTCTGTAATAGGAAAAAATCGAGTTACCGTTTGGCGTTGGATTAGAGCTTTTAAAGAAAGCGGCGTAAATGGATTGGTGGACAAGCCAAAAGGACATAATCCTTCTAAACTCAATAAAGAACAGCGGGAACAGATAGCGACATGGCTGAAGTCCGGCTCGAATTCTAAAGGACTACCGACTCACTGGACATTGAAAAAACTTTCCATGGCCATTGAAGAAGAATATGGAATTAAAATTACCAAGACGCCTCTTTGGATAACAATTCAATCGATGGGTTTTCGTAAAAAAATGCCGCGTCAGCCCCATGCCGGCGAGGACAAATAAAAAAGGGCCCGATATATTTTTTTTATTATCCATTGATTATTTTAAAGACACTGTCGATCTTTTATTCATTTTCGACAAAGCTAAAAAAGGGAGCAGACTTATTTTTACAAACTTAAAAGCAAAATAAATCTACTCCCTTTAGTTTATCTTAGCATTATACTTTTTCTAAATGCCAAATCCGTTTATGTAAAATACTTTACGCCGCCTGCATTACCATTTCCATTTCCGAACCGCTGATCACCTTGTCGATGTCCAGAAGGATTTTAACTCTGTTGCCGGCTTTGGCCATGCCTAATATAAAATCAGTTTTCAAAGAAGTTCCAAAAGTCGGAGTATCCTCGATTTCGGCGCTTCTAATATTCAGCACTTCCGATACCTCGTCCACCATGGCACCCATCAGGACACTGCCGGTGGACGTCTTGACCTCAACGACGATAATGCAGGTTCGATCCGTGTAATCAGCCTCTTCCAGGCCGAACTTGAGGCGCAGGGACACTACGGGGATAATCTTCC
>JBDKUX010000153.1:0-4063 GCA_039679455.1 Smithella sp.
CAAGCACTATAACCACATCCGGCTTATAAATCCCCGAACGGACTTTTATCTTTTTATCATCAATGCGGCTAAATGCAGCAACCGGCGCCCCCCTTCTTTCCGGGCCAAAACTGGGGAAGCCCTGAGCATACTTTCCTACTCCAATGGCAGCCTGAGCAAGCAGCTCCACGGATGTTACTGCTCCCTGGCCACCCCTGCCGTGCCATCTTACTTCAATCATGGATTATTATCTCCCCTGCTGGATTAGTTGTTACAAAACAAAACGGTTTTTCCTAATATATTTGACTTTTTCTGTCAATATTTTTCTTCCATGCAAAAACAAATCCATTTATTATTAGCATATTACATGCCATTTTTTTTGCGCAGTCTGATACAGGTCATTTCCCCGGGCATCATTCACGACAATCAACGGCATGTTTTCCATAGTAATTTTTCGAATAGCCTCCGGGCCGAGATCTTCATAGGCCACGAGTTCGACTTTTTTAGCGCACTTTGCGGTCAGAGCGGCGATACCGCCAATCGCACCAAAATAAACGGCTCCGTATTTTTTTATTGCAGCCACTACTTCCGGTGACCGGTTCCCCTTGCCGATCATTCCCTTCAAACCGTTTTCGATTAATTTTGGAGTAAAAAAATCCATTCGGTAACTTGTTGTAGGGCCGATTGAGCCAATAACCTTACCGGGAGGAGTCGGCGAAGGAGCGGCATAGAAAATAGTCGCCGTTGCCAAGTCAATCGGCAGCTTTTCTCCTTTTTCCAGAGCTTCGTAAAGTCTTCGGTGAGCGACATCCCGAGCCGTGTAAAGATCTCCGCTGAGTAAAACCATGTCTCCGATATTGAGTGAAGCAATTATTTCATCTGTTAGCGGTGTCTGTATGCGTCGCGGTATTTCTTGTGCAGTCAAAACCATATTTCTTTCTCACAAAGTCGTCTCTTTATGCCGCGCTACATGGCACTGGATATTTACCGCAACCGGCAACGAAGCAATATGGCAGGGCATCATTTCGATATGCACCGCCAAGGCCGTCACACGACCTCCTAAGCCACCAGGCCCAATACCCAGTTTATTGATGGAGGCATATAAATCTTTTTCCATTTGTACCAAACGTTCATCAGTTTTGTTTTCCTCTCCTACTGGTCGCAGAAGAGCCTTTTTTGCCAGGATGCAGGCCTGCTCCAGGGAGCCGCCGATACCGACTCCGACAATTATCGGTGGACAGGGATTGGCGCCGGCTTCCTTGACTTTTTCAAGAATCACTTTTTTGATACCCTCGGCACCTGCCGCCGGTGTAAGCATTTGAGCGGCACTCATGTTCTCGCTGCCGCCTCCTTTAGGCATCGCAATAATTTTCAAACTGTCACCGGCAACAACATCAAAATGAATTATCGCCGGAGTATTATCCTGTGTGTTTTTTCGCGACAGCGGATCACAAACGGACTTACGCAAATAACCGTCGGCATAAGCCTGTCTTATACCTTCTTCAACAGCCAAACGCAAATCGCCGCCTACAACATGGACATCCTGCCCTACTTCCACAAAAGCTACCGCAAGACCGGTATCCTGACAAATAGGCATTTTCTCCCGGCAGGCAATACCGGCATTTTCGATTATCTTTTCAATCACATGCCTGCCAACCACTGATTGTTCTTTTTTTAAAGCCGTCTGCAACGAGGCAATAACATCGGCGCTGAGGTCCGTATTGGCCTCGATGAAAAGCTTCTTTACGGCGGCAGTAATAAGTTTAGAGTTAATCCGGCGAATATTTCTCTTTGTATTCTTTTCCATATTCATAAATTTATTTCCGCATGACGTTTTAAAACAGTCAGAGGCAAGGCGCACAAGTCCGGAGAAGTGAGGCGTATTTTTTATACGCCGCAACGCCGAAGGACGAAGTGCAACGCAGCATATGGCTGTTTTAAAATGTCATACTACATGCCCCGACGAAATTCCAGCGACTTGGAAATAGTCATTTTATCAATGTATTTTAAATCGCCGCCCATGGGCACACCCATGGCAATGCGGGTTATTTTGATATCTTTCTCTTTGAGCATGTTGGTAATCAACAAAGCGGTCGCTTCGCCGTGGACATTGGGATTGGTGGCCAGAATTATTTCTTCAATGCGCCCGCCGGCGATCCGCGCGAGAAGCTCACTGAGCCGCAAATGCTCGGGACCGATGCCGTCGAGCGGCGCCAGGGCTCCATGTAAAACATGATAAATTCCGTGAAATACACCGCTTTCTTCGATTGCAGCCAGAGCGTCCGGCTCTTCCACAACGCAAATCACCTGCTGATCACGGGTTTCATCCCGGCAAATATGACAAATATCATCTTCCGTCGGATTCAGGCAAATCCGGCACAGGTTTATTTTGCGCTTAACCTCCACAATACTATCCGCAAGTTTGCGGACATCATCTTCCGTAGCCCGCAAAATATAATTAGCCAGCCGAGCGGCTGTTTTTTCGCCAATGCCGGGAAGCTTCGCCAGTTCGGAGATCAGGCGTTTAATTGGTTGGGCGTATGCTTTCATAAAACAATCTTTACAGGCCCAATCCGGGAATGTTCAAACCGCCGGTAATTTTTGACATTTCCTGCGAGGTCATCTCCTGTGTCTTGCGGATTCCTTCATTAACCGCCGCAACAATCAAGTCTTGCAGCATCTCTATATCCTCAGGGTTGACTACATCTTTTTCAATTTGCAGGGAAACTATTTCAAATTTTCCGTTGACCACCACCTTCACCATACCGCCGCCGGCCTGTGCTTCAACAGTTCTTGCCTCCAGTTCCTGCTGCAGCTTCCCCATCTTCTCCTGCATTTTTTTTGCCTGTTTCATGATATTGCCCAGATTATGCACTTTTTCATACCTCCTGTTATTTCTCAGTTCTTATTTTGATATCCACTAGTTCCGCACCGGCACTGCCAAATTCCTTCATAACTGTTTCAAAAAGCGGATGATTCCTTGCTTCCCGTTTAATTTCGTTGATAATGCTTGCTTTGCTGCGCCCATTGCCATTATTATTGATTTTATCAACATTAATTGTTGTTATGTCAACCGTTACCTCCTGGTGAAAAAATTCCTTTGCAATTTGCGCCAGTTGTTCTTTTTGCTCTTTACCGCTGATATCTTCCAGGAAAATGTATCCTTTAGGAAAAGCCAGGGTCAAACTGCCGTCCGCAAAATCAATGGTTTCCGCCGACGCAATCTTGGCCCCTAAGCGTGGATCTTGTTTATTGATGAAATTGATAAAATTACGACGAAGCTCGGCAGGATCTGCTGCCTGTTTCTCTTCTGTGAGCTGCATACCCGGCACTTCAGCAGAAGCTGCAATGTCGTCTTCCGGAATTGGTCTGATCGATGCCGCCGGCATTTTTATCGACGGTTCACTTGATTCCTGTTCACGGCTGTTCTCTCCGCCAATCAATCCCTGCTGCAGTTTTTGCTCAATGGTTTCAATGGTCGATATGATTTCACCAAGGGGAATTACCGGCTCCAGATAAGCCATCCGGACTATGATTGTTTCCAGTTTTAACCTTGTTTCCTGGCTCCGGCGGAAGCTGTCTTCTTCCCCGATCAGAATCTCCAGATACCGCTGCAGTGTTTCCCGTGTAGCATTCTTTACCTGCTTTTTCAGTGCTTCAATTTGCTCGGCATTGATATCAAAAGAAGAACTGCCGTCGCCGGCAATCTTGACTAAAAGCATGTTGCGGAAATGCTTGAGCATCATCTGGTATAATTGCCTCATATCCAGCCCGGCCAAATAAGCCTCTTCCAGGATAATCAGACAGGCACCGGCATCTCTTTGCAAAACAGCCTCTGAAAGGCGCAGCAGATATCTGCGGTCGACAAGCCCCAGGATATCTTCTACATCAGCATCACTGATATCCAGTCCGGCATAAGATATCACCTGATCAAAAATACTCTGCGCATCCCGCATGCTGCCGTCGCCGGCTTCAGCGATCCAGGAAAGCGCGGCCTCGCTTATTTGGATTTCTTCGGCCTCAGCCACTTTTTGTAAATTCGCGGCAATCTCCTTGAGAGAAATCCGGCGGAAATCATAGCACT